>DASWMI010000214.1:0-65468 GCA_036399835.1 Pyrinomonadaceae bacterium
CGGGCAAGGCACGACGCGGCTCACAGTGCAGCTCTGGTTCGATGTCACCTCCATCATGCCGCTGGGGAAGGAGAGCATCGCAGACGTGCGACTTTTGACCAGCGAGGTCGCCTATTTCATCACGGCCAAGCCGAATCCGAATGGCGCTAAAGACCCCCCGCCCGCTCCGCCCGGAGTCCGATTCTCGTGGGGCACTGTGCTCTTTGACGGCGTGATGGAATCGCTCGACGAGTCGCTGGAATTTTTTTCGGTAGATGGTGTGCCGCTGCGCGCCAGCATGAACATGAGCATCGCGCAGGGGAAACTCTCAATCGAGCCCCCGGATGACAGCGCGGGACCGCCGGGGCTGTCCGCCGGACTCGGACTCTCAGCCGGGATAGGCATCGGAGCGAGCGCCTCGCTCGGTGTCGGCACGCAGCCGCTCGTCGAGGCGCAGGCCGGAGTCTCGCTGCAAGCGATGGCCTCCGTCAACTTCGGGGCCAGCGCGGATTGGCAGGGCATCGCCGCAGCCAACAACATAGAGAACCCGCGCCTGCTGCAACCCGGACAACTCATTAACATGAACGCGAGCACTTCGACGTCAGCCTCTGTTTCCGGGTCTGCGTCTGCCTCGTTCAATTTAACATGAACGCGAGGAGGATGAGATGGCTGTTGTCATTGATGAATTTGAAGTAGTCGCTGAAGAGGGCGAAAGCGGGCCGTCGCCTGGAACGCCCGCCGCGACTTCAAACGCCGCCGCCTCGCCGACCGTGCATGACATCGAACGCGTCGCAGAGCACCTGCTTGAGCGCTTCGAGCGCATCTGGGCCAGTTAAGCTGATATGGCTGCCGCTGCCGGATATCTTTCGACACAACCCGTCATCAACATCGGCGGGCAGGACGATTCGTCTTTGGGCGAAGGTCTGGTCAACATGCTGATTCATGAGAACACCAACGGGCTTTATCGCTGCGAGACGGTCTTCGGCAACTGGGGCGCAGTCGGCGGCGGCAGCCTGGGCTTTCTCTACTTCGACCGGCAAAAGCTCGATTTCGGCAAAGCCTTTAAGATTAAGGTTGGCGGCGAGACCTTCTTCGACGGGCGCGTCATGGCGCTCGAAGCACAGTTTGCGGAGACGAGCGCGCCGCAGATTAACGTGCTCTCCGAAGACCGCTTTCAGGACCTGCGTATGACGCGGCGCACGCGCACCTTCGCGGACGCGAGCGATTCCGATGTCTTCAACCAGATTGCCGGCGACCACGGGCTGACCCCGAGTATCAGCGTGAGTGGGCCGACCTACAAAGTGCTGGCCCAGATTAACCAGAGCGATCTGGCTTTTTTGCGCGAGCGCTCGCGGACCATAGACGCTGAGTTGTGGATGGACGGCAGCACGCTCAACGCCAAATCGCACGCCGACCGCAACAACGGCAGCCTTCAGATGGTCTATGGCGGAAAGCTCCGCGAGTTTTCCGTGATGGCTGATTTGGCGATGCAGCGCACGAGCGTCTCGGTCAACGGCTGGGATGTCGCGAGCAAGAGCGCGCTTCAACATGAGAGCGATGATTCCGTCATCAGTAGCGAGCTGAACGGCGACACCAGCGGGCCGAGCATCTTGCAGAGCGCGCTCGGCGCACGCAAGGAATCGCTGGTCCACACCATCCCGTTGACGAGCCAGGAAGCCGAAGCGACAGCCGATGCTTATTTCAAGATGACCGCGCGGCGCTTTGTCGTCGGGCGCGGCGTGGCCGAGACAGACATCAAGCTGCGCGTCGGCAGCTACGTTGACTTGCAGGGCTTAGGCCCACTCTTTAGCGGCAAATACTATTTGACCGAAGTCAAACACCTGTTCGACAGGCGGCACGGTCTGCGCACGGAATTTACAGCCGAGCGGCCCGGCATCGGACAGGCATAAAAAGCAAGGGTGAGGGATCAAGAATGAAGAATAAAGGCGGAAGAAAGAGCCATCGAATTATCTACTCGTTGATTTTAATGAGACAGCAGTTTCGCGGGTTTCGCAGTTCGGCGTTGCCGCATTGATCGTTGGGTTCGAGGTGTCACAGGTGCTTGAGAAACGTCCTCTGGAATTGATGGTTGATGTCAGGTTGCCGTCGGGGCTGGGCGGTCACTGGTACGGTGTCTTTCCCGCGCTGGTCAGCGACATCAAGGACCCTGAAGGGCAGGGCAGGGTCAAGGTCACGCTGCCGTGGTCGCCGGATACGGGCAGCGGGCAGTATGAAGCATGGGCGCGGCTGGCGACCTTGATGGGCGGCAATAATCGCGGGAGCTGGTTTATCCCGGATGTCAACGATGAAGTCCTCATCGTCTTTGAAGGCGGCGACCCCCGTCGGCCTTACGTCGTCGGCGCTTTGTGGAACGGCAATGATGCGCCGCCTGATTCGATGGACGGCGCGGGCAACAACTACCGCAAGGTGCTGCGCTCGCGCAACGGCGTACAACTGACGATGGACGACACGGACGGGCAGGAGCAGTTTATCGTCGAGACGCCCGGCGGGCAGAAGATAACTTTAAAGGATGGACCGGGTGCGGTCGAGATTGTTGATAGCAACGGCAACTCCGTCAAGCTTGAGACGAGCGGGATTACCATCACGGCCTCTGCCAAAGTGACCATCAACGCGACGCTCGTCGCCGTGTCGGCGAGCATGGTGACGGTTGACGCGGCGATGTCTAAGTTTAGCGGCGTCGTGCAGGCCGACACGGTTATTACCAACAGCGTGGTGAGCGCCTCTTACACGCCGGGCGCGGGCAATATCTGGTGAATCGAAGATGAAAGATATAGTTCAATGGTCTGCTCCATCTCCGCTCTGGGCCGGAATCAACGGCTCTGATGAGCCTCTTGTGCGCGAGGCCATGTCGCAGCCTGCCATCCTGCGTTTCGCCACAGACTCTTTCATGGAAGATTTTTCGACCATGATGCTCAACGACCCCGCGCGCCTCTCAGACTTCCTCGCGCTGCCGGAGACCTGGCGCGGCCCAATCGGACAGCCCGAACCCGTTGAGACCGTGCCGCCCTTCCTGCTCAAACATGCCAGCTCGCGTTTTCTTCCGACAAGGACCAGACAGGAGATTGCGCGTCGCTCTTCCGGCGCGCTCGAAGCCGCCGCGCAGAGCCAGTCAATTCTGGACCAATCGAGCGGCTCGACTCTTGCGCCTCCCACGCTCAAGCTTTACCAGCCCGCGCATCAACGCTTCTACCTCGTCGCCGGATGCCTTGTCTGTCGCCAGGCCGGATTGCCTGACCACGCCGTCGCCACCAACCGACAGGAGCGCGTCACCTTCGTCGTGCGCCGCATGCTCGAACGCACGACTAGCGGAACTCAAACTGTTTCCGCCAATCTGCCGAAGGTCTATGACGAATACGCTTTCGTCGCGAAGCGCGGCAAGAAGGAATGGCAGAAGATAGAGGGCGGCGGCGAGCAGCTCATCAAAGACGAAGAACAGATTCCGATTCCGCCAATGAGCTTTACGGACACGGACGGGCGACAGCGCAGGCTCTTCGCGGGGCTGATTCCCGTCAGCAAGCGCGAAGCCTACATGGGCGCAGCGCCCGCCGCCCCGCCCTCTAAATCCGGCGGCGCGCAATCTTCGGCGGGCGCTCTGCCGAAGACCGCGCGCAAGATTCTGCTGCGCACGCTGGTTAGCGAACCCTGGAAGAGAATCATTGACCGCGCGGCTTCGGTCGCCAAGACGATGGCCGTGCCGAGCGACCCTTCGCCGAAGCCGGAGGAAATCGCCGCGCAGCTCAAGGACACGCGCGAGCAGTTGCAGGTCTCCTCGTGGTACGTCTTGCTGGACCTGGCAAAGTTCCTCGCAGAGCATGTCCCGCAGGTCTGGTCGGTCGTCCTGGGCCAAGCGGCTGAAACCACACTGACCAGCAGCGCGGACACGAAGCTCTTTAATGCTCTCAGAAACACGGTCGCCGATGCGACGCTCGTCAACGCGCTCAAGTCCGTCATACCCGACCCCATCATCTACACGGCGGAGAGCATCAGCCCGACCCTGCTTGACGCGCTCAAGGCGATTAAAAATCCTGCGGACGATTGGGAAGAGAGACTGGACCAGGTCAAGACGCCTTACATCAGGAACAACACGGCGCTGGCCGCTGCCTGGCCTCCTTTCCTCTTCCCGCTCGCGGACCCGGACCCTTTGGTGATTGCGCCGCAAGTGCCCAACAGCGTTCCCGCGCTCGGTGAAGCCGACCAGGTCGAGCCGGACACAGACATCAACCAGCCGCCGCCGAGCAACCCTGCCGCCTATGCCGCGATTGACCGTCTGACGGCGCTCATCGTCAGGGCCATGCCGAACGCATCGCCCGTCCCAGTGCCCGACCCGCCCCTCGCTTCGCAGCAGATGATGGACACGCGCGAAGGTCTCTTCGTCATACGCTTTGTCTACGAGAGACCGCTTTGCGGCCCTCTTGAGCCGCCGGAAGTGAGCAAGCCGACGACGCCTTTTCAGATGGCCGGCTTCTTTGACCCGGACGCTCCGGCGCGGCCCATACGCATCGCGCTCCCCTTAGACACTTCGCCCGCAGGGCTGCGCAAGTTTGACAAGAATACTGCCTTTGCCATCTCGGATGTCTTGTGCGGGCAGATGCAACGCCTGCGCAGCATGACCTTTGGCGACCTGGTGCTCTCGGTCCTGCCCTGGCCCTTTCATAAAGACCTTTCGGGTGCTGCGCCGGATACGGGCGCTTGCACGGGCGGCGGCGGCATAGAGATTGGCATGATCTGCTCTATCTCGATTCCGATTATCACCATCTGCGCGCTGCTGCTGCTGATTATCATAGTCAACCTGCTCGACATAGTTTTCCGTTGGATGCCTTATTTCTTTATCTGCTTCCCGGTGCCGGGACTGAAGGCGAAAAAATGATTGATAGCGGACAAATCTTCGGACGTGGAATTGCTTTTCCTCCGCGCATCGGGACAGACGGGCGCATCGCCTGGTCTGAAGGCGAGCTCAACGTGCGCGACAGCATCAGGATTATCTTGATGACCGAGCAACGCGAGCGATTGCGACTGCCGGAGTTTGGCGGCAGCCTCGGCCTCTTCCTCTTCGAGCCGAACACGGTCACGACGCGCCATCTGATTAAGGACCGCATCATCAAGGCGCTCGGGCGCTGGGAGCCGCGCATAAAAGTCGAATCCATAGAGGTTGACCCGGAGCCTGACGACCCGCAATCGGTTGTCGCCACCATCACCTACAAGCTCATCGCCACGCAGGTACGCGAGCGCGTGGCCCTTAATGTCACGCTGGCCGGTTAAAGAAGGAGCGCCCGAAGACGATGCCTTTGCAGATTCCTTCCATTGATGATCGCCGTTACCAGGACCTGCTCGACGAGTCGCTGGCACGCATCCCCGTGCACAATCCGCAGTGGACCAATTTCAACAAGAGCGATCCGGGCGTGACCCTTATCGAAGTCTTCGCCTTTATGACGGAGAGCCTGCTTTATCGCAGCAACCAGATACCCGAACGCAACCGGCTCAAATTTCTCTCGCTGCTCGGCATCCCACTGAGGCCCGCTTCGTCTGCGCGCGGCCTCGTCGCCTTTACCAACGAGCGCGGCCCGCTCTCGACGACCACCTTGAACGGCGGCGTGGAAGTTCGCGCCGGGCAAGTTCCCTTTCGCACGACGCAGAGCCTGGACGTGCTCCCCATCGAAGGGCAGGTCTATTACAAACACCCGCTCGCTTCTCCCTCGGATGAGCAGAAGGCTTACTACGAACAGCTTTATGCCTCCTTCAAGAATCCTGCGGATGCCGCGCCGCCTGCCTTTGTGCTCTACGAAACGCTGCCGCTCGGCAATCCGGACAACTCTTTCGTTGATCTCGGCACGGACACCGTTGACGGCTCGCTCTGGGTCGCGCTGATGGTCCGCGCCAGCGATAAGCCTTACGCGGATACCGTCAAGAAGGCGCGGCAAGAGATAGCGGGCAAGGCCATCAGCCTCGGCATCGTTCCTTATCTGGACCAGAGCGACCGCAGGCTGACCCCCGGAGGCAGAGGCAACCAGGCCGACATGACCCTGCTTCATTACCAGATTCCGAAGATGCCGCCGAAGGGATTGCTGCCTCAAACCGGGAGCGAGCGCGTAGCCCAGTATCAGGTGCTCGATGCGATTTCCGACACGGATGTTTTGAGCGAGCCTGGAGTGGTCCAGATAACTCTGCCGTCCGACGCTGGCGAGCTTGAGCTGTGGAGCAATCTGGACCCGCTCGAATCCGGCTCGGACAAGTTTCCGCCCGCGCTTGAAGACACGAATTTAAACGAGCGTGTGATTACCTGGCTGCGCATCACGGCGACGGGCGCTTCAAGCCCCCGCGTCCTCTGGGCAGGCATCAACGCCGCCGCAGTCACACAGCGCGCGCATATCTCCAACGAGCCTTTGCCCACAGGCACGGGCGAGCCGGACCAGATGGTTAAGCTCTCGAAGACTCCCGTCATCTCAGGCTCCGTGCGCCTCACTGTCAACGACCCCAACAAGCCCTGGCGCGCGATTGAAGACATCCTCAGTGCCGGACCGGAAGTTCCTGTCCGCGACGAGCGCCAGCCGCCGGGCCGTCCTCCCTCGCAGAACACGCTGGTTGACGTTTTTACGATTAACCTGGAATCGGGCGAGATACGTTTTGGCGACGGGCTGCATGGGCGCAGGCCCCCCTTTGGTGCGACCATCCGCGCCGATTACGATTACGGGATGGGCCTCGAAGGTAACGTCGGCACAGGCTCTATCAACAGCAGCCCCGCCTTGCCCGCGGGCTTTAAGGTCAGCAACCCCGTCCCGACCTGGGGCGGAGCGGAGGCCGAGACCGTGCGCGAGGGCGAGCGACAGATTTCTCGCTATCTGCAACACCGCGACCGGCTCGTCAGCGCGAGCGATTTCGAGACCATCACGCTGCGCACGCCTGGCGTCAACGTCGGGCGAGTAGAAGTGCTGCCAGCTTTCAATCCGGCGCTCTCGCCCAACGTTGGCGGTGATGCGCCCGGCGCCGTGACGCTGCTCCTGATTCCTAAATTCGACCCGGCCCACCCGGATTCGCCAGAGCCTGACCGCTACTTCATGGACGCCGTCTGCGCTTACATAGATTCAAGGCGGCTGGTGACGACGGAGGTTTTTCTGCGCGGGCCTGAGTATAAGCCGATCTGGATTTCAGTCGGGATAGATGTCTTGCCGGGCGCGCCTGTGGCGGAGGTGCGCGTCGCTGTCAAGAAAGAGTTGATGCGTTTTCTTTCTCCGCTGCCGCCCGCCACTGCCGACACGCTCGATAACCAACTGGTCCTCTTCACCTCGCCGCAATACGCCGGAATGCAGAAGGGCTGGCCGCTCGGCAAGGCCGTCTCGCCGCTCGAACTGCTGGCCGTCGCGAGCCGCGTTCCGGGTGTTCTCAAAATCAACAAGATTTATGTCGCCGACGAGAGCATGAAGCTCTCAAGGGATACCAGCTCGCCGGATGCGACGACCTGTAGCGACCTGCCCGTCGTCCTGAGCGGGCTGCAACTGCCACGCGTGATGACGCTCAGCGTCGCCGTCGGCGAAGCCCTCAGCGTCAATCAACTGCGCGGTGATGAAGAGCTGCCAGCAGGTCCAACCGGACCAGCCGGACCAGCCCCAACCGGACCAACTACGCCGCAGCCCGCGCAGCCTATCCTGCCCGTGCCCGTAGTGCCCGACGAATGCTAGAGAATTAAGAGAAGATGGACGCCAACGGAACATTATTTCAGCTCCTGCTAGGACGCGACGACTGGGCAAGCTGTCTGGACCAGCGCCAGCGCCCGCTCGGCGAGAGTTGGGATGAATCTTCCGATAACGCAGCGCTCAACGCGTCAGGTACAGACTGGGACGAGCGACGCGACGAACTGACTTTGCAGCCGCGGCTCTTTCAGTTCGGCGCGACGCCCAGAGATGCGCGCCCGCTCCTCAAGGACAGACGCGGCGCGGCGCGCGACCTTTACGGCAACTGGTACTGGATTGATGCCACGCGACGCGAAATCCTCGTCAGCTCTTCCGGCACGCAGGCGACCACGCATTTCTGGTCCTCTACGGATAGCATCAAGTGTCGAGCTTCGGAAGCAGCCGACGGCGCTTTCCACGCGACTGTGGATGCGCCCTCTCAGACTCTGCTCGAATTGTCGGGGATGGCCGTGACGGAAGACCACTACCTGGTGGTCGGGGTTCAAGAGCCTGCCGGGCTGTTGCTCTTTGACCTTCACGCGGGCGGCTCTCCGCGACAGTTGCTCTGGCCTGCCGGAGTGCGCTTTGCGCCCTTCGACATGGTGGCCGCGCCGGGCGGCGGCCTCTTCGTGCTCGACCGCGAGAATAGGCGCTACTGGATACTGGACCGGCACTTCAACGTCATTGGTCCGGAGCGAGCCGAGGCTTCACAGGCTTCAGCACCGCCAGACGATTTTCAGCCCGCAGATACTGGTCCGGCGCGGCACACAGCCGTCTGGTCAGGCTCGCTCAAGGCCATCACGGATGACGCGGCCTGCCAGCTTCACTTTGATGAGGCGGTTGCTATTGAAGCTCTGCCGGACGGCACGGTCCTCATCCTCGAAGGCGACCCCGAGGCCGATGAAGCTGAGGGCGAAAGGTTTTCGCTGGTCCATCGCTATCGCTTTGATGTGGAGCTGGGCCAGAAGCCCGCCTCCACATCCTCTATGCTGACCTGCATAGAAGGCACGGGCGATGATTTCAGCCTCATCGGTTATGACTTCGCCTTTGTGCCCGACGGCGCGACGCGGGAGGAAGGCTTACTGGGCCATCTCTACGTCGCGGAGAAGAACGGCAACCAGGCTTACGCCTTCGATCTCAAGCTCCACGGCGACCAGCTCTCGCTCAAGGCGCTGGCCGATTATCTGCCGATGCGTCTCTTCGGCGGCAAAGCTATTGTCGGCACGAGCAAGGGCGTTTACTACGATTTTGAAGAACGCTGGATTCCGCTCGTCAAGCAACCGCGCCCGCGTTATGAAGTCGAAGCGACCATCTTTACGCCGCTCGCGGATGAGGATGAAGAGATTGCTACGGGCGACGGGCGGCCTCGCGGCGCTTTCGACGGGCGCGAGCCTGATTGCGTCTGGCATCGCTTGATGCTCGACGCTTGCATTCCGCCCGAAGCTGAAGTGCTCGTCTGGAGTCGCGCGGCCAACGACCAGCGCGAGTTGGCCCTGGCCGAGTGGCAGCCGGAGCCTAGGCCGTACCTGCGCGGCAACGGCTCGGAGCTGCCCTTTGCAGTTCAAGCTTCGCGAGAGAGCAAGGGGACGGGCACATGGGAGCTGCTTTTCCAGAACGCGCGCGGTCGCTTTCTGCAACTGCAAATCAAGCTCGTCGGTAACGGTCGGACCACCGCGCGGCTGCGTGCCCTGCGTGCTTACTATCCACGCTTCTCTTATCTCAATCATTACCTGCCGTCCGTTTATCGTGAAGACCCCGAGTCGGCCTCTTTTCTGGACCGCTTTCTGGCAAATCTTGAAGGCACGTTTACTTCCCTGGAAGACCGCATCGCGGCGGCGCAGATGCTCTTTGATACGCGCGCCGCGCCGCCCGAAGCACTCGACTGGCTGGCGAGCTGGTTCGGCATCGCGCTCGACCCGGCCTGGGACGATGCCAGAAGAAGACTCTTTATCAAACACGCGATGGACTTCTTTAATCGTCGCGGGACATTAAACGGGCTGCGTCTCGCGCTCCAACTCGTGATTGATGCTTGCGCTGACGAAACCATCTTCGCGGAAAGCTCCGCGCGCGGCCCCACTCGCGAAAGCGGGATTCGCATCGTCGAAAAATTCCGCATGCGGCGCGCGCCGGGCGCAGTCTTCGGAGACCCGACCGACTACGAAGGCGTCCCCGCGGGGCTGCGCAGCACGCGCTGGCTGACGGCCACGGCCTCCGGCGCAAATCTGGTCCAATCGGGCGCTCAGGCCAATGTCGAGGCGGGCTTTGAAAACCTGCCAGGGGTCCCGCCGTGCAGGGAGCAAGCCAAGCCTTCAACGGTCGGCGCAAGCGCGGCGGCTGACAGTCTGAGGCCGGAAGACGGCGCGGCGGCGATTGCTCAAGAGCGCACGCGCTGGCAGGATTTTCTCAAGAGCCGTTACGCGCAGATAGATGAGTTCAACCGAGCTTACGCGCCCTTCGGCGCACAGCCTCGCGGCGCGTTCGCGGAGATACCGCTTCCGGCGGACCTGCCTCCAAACGGAGCGCCGCTCGACGATTGGCTCGCCTGGCTCTCGCTCTCTTCAGAGTCCAGCGCGACGCGAGACAGAAAGCTCTGGCAGGATTTTCTGGCCCGCCGCTACAGACTGACGGCAGCGCTCAACCGCGCTTACGAAACACACTGGACCAGTTTTGAAACCGTCTCGCTGCCCGACGCCGCGCCTCGCCGCAACGTCGCCTTGCAGGACTGGGAGCTGTTCGCGGGCGTCGTGCTCGCCATGCACCGGACGGCGCATCGCTTTACAGTGCTGCTGCCGATTGCGCCCGCGCACAGGGACGATGCGCTCGCTCTGGAAGAGCGCAGGTCACTGGCCGAGCGCATCATCAGGCTGGAGAAACCTGCGCATACCAGCTTTGAAGTGAAGTTTTACTGGGCCGCGTTCCGGCTCGGTGAAGCAAGGCTCGGCGCGGATACGCTGGTTGACCGTGGCAGCCGCGCGCCGCAATGGATACAGCCGTTGATTCTCAACCGAACTTATATTGCCGAAGGCTATCTGGCATCCAGCAACCCGCCCGACCTCTTTGATCGCCAGATCATCGGGCGCACGCGGCTGGGCTAAGTGAGCACTCTTTCGACAGGAGCGAATTTTTATGGACACCTTTATGCCGCGCGTCTCTCCCGCCGTCGCCACGCCGGACCCGAGCAAGCATGTCAACTACACGCTTGGAATGGTGCTCGGCGTTGACGATTTCACGCAGGAGTTTGCTTATCTCTCGGGTCGCGATCAATGGCTGGCGCGCGACCTTCTAGGATACGGGACGGTGAGCGGTCTCAAAGTCCGCATCGAGACGAGCGACAAGGGGCCGCGCGTGCTGGTCGAGCCGGGCGTGGCGCTCAGCCCCACAGGTCAACTGATACGCGTCTCGCCAGCGCAATGCGCCTATCTCAACCAGTGGCTCGCGGCCAACAAGGATGCGCTCGCCAAACACAGGCACGCCATAGCTTCGCCGCCGGGCGATCATCTGAGGCTTTTTGTCGTGCTCTGTTATCGCGCGTGCGCGACCGAGATGACGCCCATCCCAGGCGAGCCTTGCCGCAGCGAAGACGAGCTGATGGCTCCTTCAAGGCTCGCGGATGATTTTCGACTAGAGCTGCGCTTTGAGCCACCGGACCAGCAGGAGGAGGATGCGCTGCGAGATTTCGTTGACTGGCTAAGCCAGGTCGAGGTCTCAGAGATTAGCACGACGACGCTCGACGAGTTCATCAAGGCGATACGCGAGGGCGCGCATCTTTTAGTCTCATCGCCGCCCTCATCTCCGCCAGCCTCGCCGCCCTCTTCGCCGCCGCAGGATTTTATGTACGGCTCGCCGCTACAATCTTTGAGCATTCCTGCCGAGCACGCCTGCGAATATCTGCGCGCGGCCTTCCGCATCTGGGCGACCGAATTGCGCCCGCGCTGGCGGCCCAACTGGTTCGCGGACTGGCAATGCTGCGAGCAGAAAGATGCTGAAGAAGATTCCCGCGAAGAGAAATCTCTGGAAGAGTGCCTGTTGCTGGCAGAGTTGGACGTGCCGGTCCAGGATGTGGCACTGACGGGCGATGTCAAGGTTGACGACCTGCAAAAGGTCATCGTCAACGAAGAGCGTCGTCCATATCTGGTCCATCTGCGCATGCTGCAAGAATGGCTCATGTGCGGATACGCCGCGCATGCCGCGCAACAGACGGCCCAGTCGCTTCTGCCGCCGCCTCCTCCGCCCAGGCAATTCATCGTGGCCGCCGGAAGATTCGGTCTGGATGCCGCCCCTGTCTTTTCTTTCGGCGGTCTGAGGGCGACTCGCAATACTGTGGACCAGACGCTCTATCTTTTGAGCGGCGCGTGGTTCGTTCCGGCGCGCAGCAATTACATCGTCAAGGGAATTCCCATCGGCGATCTGCAAAGCACTTCGGCGCAGGTCTTTGAATTGGTCCAGACGCCGCCCAGAGGACGCGTTGAAGACGCGCGCACGACGCAGCTCTTAAACGGCTTCGCCGGACTCGATGCGCGCAACGGCGTCATCGTGCGCTTGAGGAGTCTGAATCCCCCCGACAGGCCGAGCAACGGGTTCACGGTCGAGATCAGCAGTTTTTGAGATGCTTAACGGGAGCAGGTCGAGATGAATGAAAAGCGATTAACCGAAACGATTACGGAAGACGGCATTTCCTGGATCAACTTCTTCAATGGCCGCCTGCTCTCGGGCGAAGACCTGAGCCGCGAGCAGGACTCTAACCTTGAGGGGCGGCGCAGGCTCGGTCGCGCCATCGGCGAGGGCATCGCCTACGGTCTCGAAGTCTCGATTGCGAAGGGCGTCAACACGAGGGAATCGCCGCAGGTCGAGGTTGAGGCGGGGCTGGCGCTCAATCGCCAGGGGCAGAGCCTCTCGCTCGGCAGCCGCACGCGCGTCAGGCTGGCGCGCCCAGTCAATGCCGAGAGCGTAGATTTTAGCGGCTCGGCCTTTGACGATTGCAAACCGCTCCAGCCCGGAACATACGTCGCGGAAGCCGGCGTCTACCTGCTCACCATCGCGCCCGCGCGGAGCAGCCAGGGGCGCGCGACCGTCAGCGGGCTTGATAACATCCTCGCGCGCTGCAACACGCACCACACGGTCGAGGGCGTACAGTTTCGACTGATTCAGCTCGGGCTGAGCAGCCACGAGCTGGAGGACACGGCACGCCTGCGTAATATCATCGCTTACAGATGCTTCGGTTTCGGCAACCCGCAGGCGCAGCCCTTTTTTACAAACCCCTTCGACCCGTCAACCAAAGCTCGCTCGCTGCTCGACGAGCTGCGCCCGCGTCTCCTGACAGACTGCGATGTCCCGCTCGCAATCATCAACTGGACCACTCTTGACGGCATCAAGTTTGTTGACATGTGGGCCGTGCGCCGCCGCCTGACAGCGCCGCAGGCGGCGACCACCTGGGGCGCTGCGACTGGCGACGCTCGCTCAAGTCTGACGGAGGCGATGGTCTGGCAGTTCGCGGACCAGATAAAGGATTTGCGGGAGGGCAGCTCAAGCCTTGAATCGCTGACGGCCAAGGGTCGCTTCAAGTATCTGCCGCCGCTCGGACTGTTGCCCGTCAGTCGTCAGAATTTCGATGGCGTCATCGTCAATGATTTCTTCAGCGGATTCGCTCATCGCGAGCCTGAGTTTGTTGACGGCGTTATCCTGCGCTCGCTCTTTGAGCAAGCCTCCGAGCATGAGCCGATTGACCTGTCGCGGGGCGAGATGGTCTGGCTCTACAAGTGCTGGCAAAACGAGTTGGTCTTTCGCCGGAGCGGAAACGTCCAGCCTTACGTCATTTTTACCAGCGCCTGGATGCCCTATCTGGCGGCGGCGCGCTTCGATGCGTCGCGCTGGGATTTTAGCAATTATGCGCGTTGTGAAACCTGCTAGTCGGCGCGCATCCGGGCCGGGCCCATTTTCGGCACGGGTGCGCTGAAATGATTTATCAAGAGAAGGAGAGGGCTATGGCAAACGGATTCGAGAACGTCAGACCCGGAGAAATTATATCTTCCGATCTCATCAACCGCCTCCTGGAGGCCGTCAGCGATATTCAAGGCAAGCTGGTCGGGATTGATAGCTTACTGGCCGGGCCGGGAAAAGTCGCCGTCCCGAATCTGTTCGGGTTTTCGCTCGGCATCGCGAAAGCGGAGCTGATGAAGCCCAAGTACGGGTTGCTGCCGGGCGACATCTTTAACACGGGCGGGCAGCGCATCTATCCCGAAAACACCGCGGCGCTCGAACTCGCCGTGCTCAACCAGGTGCCAGAGCCTGGTCGCGTCGTGCCTGTCGGGAGCCGTGTCGGCCTCGTCATCGCACAGCTCGCGACGGCCACGGGCGGCACGGGCACTGGCGGCACGACGCAGCCGCCCAACCATATTGTGACGGGCATGAATCCGGCGATGCCGACCGGAGCGCGGCTCAATCAGGAGATTCACGTCATCGGGCAAAACTTCGTCACGCCCTTCAATCGCAACCATGTCATCTTTGATGGCGTGCACATCGCGATACCCAAAGAGGGCAGCAGCGTGACAGATTTGCTGATAGACGTTCCGACCACCATCCCTGATGTTCCGCGATCAGTGCAGGTCGCGGTTGAAGTGGACGGGCTGACGCGGCTGCTCCCGTTTAACTATCTCATCAAGCCTCTCTCGGACACGCCAGAGTTGAAGATTACCAGCACCAGCGCCGCAGGCGTCTTTGTCCGTCAAGGCTCGAATCTGCTCATCAACGGCACAGGGTTTTCAGCGACCGCCGCGCAGAACAAGGTCACGTTTATCCTCAAGACTAACACGAGTCTTTTCCAGGTCGTGTCGGCGACCAATGTCGAAGATTTCGGACAGGAGCGGCGACTGACGGTGCCCGTGCCCAACCCGTTCACCAATCCAGCCATGCAACCGAACGCGACGGGCGTTCAGTACACAGTCAAGGTTCACATCGGGACCAACGAAGCGGTCTTCGCGACCACAGAGGTACAGATTCGCACGCCGTTGGCATAAACATGAGAGGGCAGGAGTCAGCGCACGACGCTGGAAACCAAATGTCGGTCTTCCCCCTTCAGCTTGCTACTGAAGGCCAGCTTTGAAAGGAGCTACCATGTTCAAGAGAAATTTCTTCACCATCTCAGTCTCCGTGCTCTGCCTGCTCTTGGGCCTCAACCCTCAAGTATCTTTGGCCGCCATCTGCATTCAAGGGACACAGGTCTCTGAGACCTACACGTCCGGCGGCAGCAAGACGTTCAACTTCGATGTCAATAACCTGGACATCAAGCGACTGGACCTCTTTATAGAGTTGACCGGCATCACCGCAAACCCGAGCTTCACGGTAGCGATTGACAACAACGTCGGCGACGGGCTGCCCGCCGCAGGCGTTGCGATGTCAGTTCCCAGCGACCAGTTCTTCCAATTTACGGACAACGGGACGACCTATACGGATACGGCGACGCTGCAACGGATAAATCCGGCAGACCCGAACCACTATCTGCTTAGTATCCTGTTCGGCTCATATTACGGATTGTGCGGGCCAAAGTGTGAGCTGGGCGAAGTGGGTTGCACGCCCGCGACCGCGCTGCCGAGCGCGAATCGTCGGCAGCGAACCGTGACGGTGACAATCGCGGGGATGAATGCCAACGGACACTTGCAGGTCAACGGCGTGAGCAAGAAATGTATCGGTGCGCCAGAGTCTGCGGGCTTACCGGCTGAGGCTCTGGTCACAGCCAATCCGGCCAAGGCTTTTATTGATTCGGGTGTCGCCGCATGTCCGGCGGCGAAAGCGACAGACGTGGTGGTGGTCCTGGACCATTCCGGCAGCATGGTCGGGTCGGCAACCGGGCCGGGTGTTGCGCCGCCCACTCGCATAGATGTCCTCAATCAATCAATGGATACGTTTTTTGACATCTGGAAGCAGGCGGGGCAGTTCAACCCTGTGGATAAGGTGGGCGCGGTCTTTTTCAACGACCCGGCGGTGATTCGCAACTTCCCCGTCCCAACCTTCCTCATCACCTTCACAGCCACGCCCAACACCAATCCCAGTCTCGACAACCTCATCACCGAGTCAACGACACACGTCATAGACACGAATCAGCTGACGGCGATGGGACAGGCACTACAGGCGACCTATACGGGCTGTACGACGCCCGGAGATACAAGCTGTTCACCGAAGGGCGGCTTTAACGATACAAGCACGAATTTCCGTCACATCGTCCTCTTCACGGACGGGATGCAGACGGCTGGTCCAGATGTCATCGTTCCGGCTAGCGTAGATGCGCCGCTGACGCTCAGCGGCGTAGAGCTGCGCGCACGCGCCATTCCCGTTCACACCATCGGCACGGGCTACGTCACCGGCTCTGAATACCAGACTCTCTTAAAACGACTATCGCTCGATACAGGTGGCCGCCATACCTTTACGGCGACCCCTATCGTTGATATGTCGAACGCCTTTCTGACCACGCTCGTCAGCATCTTTCGCGGTAACACGCTCGGGATAGTTGATTATAAGAACGCCACGATTGCCAGGGGAGCGGGACAGGCTCAGCATCAGTTTCTCATCAATCGTTCGGCCAAACGTGTAGTCTTCCTGATTTCCTGGCACGCAGAGAATCCTGCGGACCAGAACCCGAACGCTTTGACGATGGAAGTGTTCCGACCGGGTTCAAACGTGCCCGTCGCGGTCGGCATCAACACGGATGCCAACCACCATCACATCAAGAACATTACGATCCCGCTGCCCGACGGTCCGGCGGCGCATGAAGGACTCTGGACGGTGCGGGTCAAGGAGAGTTTGACAGGCCCTTCACAGGTCTATGACGTGGCCGCGCTCGTTGATGAGTCGCGTCTGGAATACAATCTGGGCGCAGTTGCGGGCAATTACAGCACGGGCGCTCCGATACATTTGCAGGCGACCGTCACCGAAGACGGGACGCCTGTAAAAAATCTGAGCAGCGTCACGGCGCGCGTCACGCGTCCGCGCAGCGCGCTCGGCACTCTGCTCCACAACAGGCAGTTTCAAGACCTGGGGACGAATCCCGCTCCCCTCCCCGCAGACACTTTCCCGGACAACTACAGCAGAAAACTCTTCCGGCTGGCTAACGACCCGACGGTGCGCGCTCTGCTCGCTCCGATTACGGATGCGCAGCCGCTCATCCTGCTCGATAACGGCCTCGACGCCAACGGCGACGCCGTGGCCGGTGACGGCATCTACAGCGCGCTCCTGCCCGGAACAAACACCAGGCTGCCGGGCCAATACGTCTTTGAAATGTCTGTGGCTGGCAACACGCCCGCGCTCGGCAACTTCTCGCGCACGGAAAAATCCTCTGCCTTAGTGCGCGTGCTCAATCCGGACAAAGTTAAGTCCGAGGTCGCCATTGATGCGACCCTCGCCGCGCCCGGCGAATATCTGATGACGATTGTGCCCGCCGATGCCTTTGAAAACTTTCTTGGGCCGGGATTCGCTAACAGCGTCGAAGTCTCTGTCAATCCGGCTGCGGGTGTCACGGTTGGACCAGTCACGGACCCCAGGGAAGACGGCTCATACAACGTCAAGCTGACGGGCGTCTCCGGCAACCCGACGGTGACGGTCAAGGTTCTCGGAAAAGAGATTGCCAGCAAGACTATCTCTCAAGGAAAGATACCCAGACGGCGCTATGCCATCTTCGGCGGCATCGGAGCCAATATCCCGCACGGCGAGTTAGACAACTTCTTCGATACGGGCATCAGCACGCAACTGGGCTTCGAGTATCGATTCACCAATCGCGTCTCTGCCGAAGGCACGTTCGGTTATGACCGCTTCAACTTTTCCGGCGGCGGCGGTGTCCGCCAGCATTTCTACAGGGGGTCGGCCAATCTGAAGTTCTATCCGGTCATCGGCACATTCCAGCTCGGATTCTTCGGCGGCGGCGGTGTCTACGTCTTCGATCCGGGCGCGAGCGTGCACGGCGGAGTGAATTTCGGCAGCGTCGCAGAGTATCGCATTAACACCAGTTGGAGCGTCGAAGCGACCTACAACTTCCACAACGTCTTCACGACCGGCGAGAACGTGAGATTTTCTACGGCGCAGGGCGGCTTCCGCTTCCGCTTCTGAGACGCGGGGCGGCTGATTGGAAGTTTGACTCAAACGCCAGGCAGTTTCCTCTCGAACAGGAAGCTGCCTGGCCCATCAACGAGTAGGGGTCTTCACCCGTGAGGCTCTGGTCCGGATGACGACGCTCTCTTGAAAGTGTTTTGACTAAAGATGTCTGCTCTCTGGGCGGGTGGAACAACAAGCGTCAAGCGGCTGCGAGTCAAGTGTCGAGGGCTTGACCCGCTTGCCGCGCGTTTGCGCCTGGACAATCTCTTGCAGACCATAGAACTGCGTCCGCGCTGTCTCGCGCCTTCGGCCATCGTCTGCCTCAGGCGGTTGCGCGACCCTTTTCCGGGCGCGCTCAGCTTGCAGAGCCGAGACGCACAGCCCTCGCGGCTCTGGCAGGAGGCCGTCTTAACAGCGATAGAGGAACTCGTTAGGCAGGCGGCGCGTCCGTTCTCAGGAGAAGTCTCTGCGGATGCAGAGGCCGTCATCTTCAGGGATCGCGCGGAGCTGCTGGCCTGCCTTGCTCTGGACTGGACCAGAGGCAGGCTCGGCTCTGTCTGGTGGTGGCAGAGCTTGTTTGGCAGAGCCGACGTGACGCGCCTCTGGACCGGTGCGTGTTTGAATGCGCCGCAATACGTTCCGGCGGCGTTTGAGCTGCTCAACACGCGCCGCAGTCTCAACGCGCTGGCCCGCGCCCTGAGCTCGACTCAGGCTCGCGCTCTGCTGCTGGAGGTCACACAGAGCTTCGCGCTACACGAGCTTCAATCCGCGCTCGAAGCGGGACTGCCGGAAAACAACAATCGGTCATCCGGCGTTGTGACTGACGCGCCCGAAGTTCAGGCCGTTTCCCCGCCCGATGCTTCCCCGGCAGAGACTCTCCGCTCACACACATCACAGTCGAGCATCAGGCGAGAGCAGCCCCCGGCGCCCTGGCAGCAACTACTCGATTTGAGACTGGACCACACGCTCGGCGTCGAGCAACAGTGTCTGCTCGGCGTCGCGTTGATGATCAGGAGAGCACACGCGCGCGTCTGCTCTCCGGCCTTTGCGCGCTCGATGCTCCTTTGGCTGCGCGCCCTGAGCCTTCATCAACAGGCAGCAGACCCACAGAATCCTGAAGAGCTTCGACGCGACACGCCGACCCTGCGCGAAGAAGATTCAACGGGCGAGAAGAGGTCTGGCCGTCAAACGCTCTCAAGCACAAAGCCTGCGCCGAGCAGTGAGTCAGGCGCGGGCACACTTATTGAAGATGCCTCGCTTGAAGCGACCTCTGCGACACAGCATACCGCGCGCAGCTTCTTTCAGGAGCTATCTTCGGACGACGCAGACAGCCAAGCGCACGAGGCCGAAAGCGCGGAGACGATACCTGATTCTTTAACAAGGGAAGCGGGCTTGCTCAGCGCGTTTCAAGCCGCGCCCGTCGCGCAAGCTGGTCCAACCTCGTTCACACCGGACCGGCCCGCGCCAGACGACCCGCCTCTGCCAAACAATAGCTCAAGCATTCCGACGAGCGATGAAGCTTTGTTTGTCGGCTTCCAGACGCAAACGCTTGAAGAGGAGGATGAGAGGCAAGCTGTTGCGGCGTTATCGGAACAGAGGGTCGAGACCAGTTTCGGCGGCATCTTTTATCTGGTTAACCTGGCTCTCTTTCTGGAACTCTACGGCGACTTTACGAGACCTGCGCGGGCAGGTCTTCCGCTTCCGATCTTCGACTTCGTAGCCCTGCTCGGCGCTCGCCTGCTGGACCAGAGCATGAAAGACGATCCGGTCTGGGATGTGCTGGCGCGACTCGCTGGCCGCAGCGAGCTTGAGCCGCCGGGCAGAGAGTTTGAGCCGCCGCAGGAATGGCGTCTGCCCTCGGCCTGGCTCGACCCGTTTCCAGAAAGCTGCACGCTGGAATGGACCACCCTTGATGAAAGATTGTACGCGCGGCATCCCGCAGGCTTTCTGCTGCTGGACGTGGCGCTCGCGTGCAATCCCGCCGAGCAGTTGAAGCGCGAGCTGGCGGTTTACGGCGCGTGCGATAAGCTCATCCTGAAACGCGCGTCCTTTGTCTTACCGCAGGGTGAGTCGGCGCTGGCACGCTGGCTCGACCGGCTTGTGCCTTACGTGCGTGCGCGTCTGGGCCGCGCTCCCGGTCTCTCGGAGGCCGAAGACCCGGCCCGTATGCTGTGCGTCGAACCAGCCTCTTTGTCGGCGAGCGCCACGCATCTGGACCTTTTCTTCTCGCTCGCGGAGCATCCCCTGGCGATTCGGCTGGCGGGTCTGGACCGCAATCCCGGGTGGGTTCCCGCAGCCGCGCGCTTTATCACTTTTCATTACGAGTAGGTCTTGAGGTTATCTGTCATGACTGAGCTTTCCGCAGATCAACTGGCCGCAGACAAAGGGGCGCAGGTCTTTCAGTTTAATGAAGTGCAGCGCACGCCCGCCGAACACTTCAAGCTCTATTTCTATGCCGCCGTCCTGCATGTCATGGGAGAGATTGTCGGGCTGTTCGGCTCGCATGAGGATGCCTTCAAGCAGTTTCCGTTTCTCGGCGGCTATTACGAAGAGCTGCGAAGATATGCACCGGAGCATTCGAGCTGGAAGGAGTTTTCGGATAGCTGGCGCGGTTCGCTCCTTGATTGGGAAGAGGCCACAGCGGAGCATCTGCCCTTGCGCTCGCTGCGCGAGTCAGCCGGGCTGGACCACGAGAGCATGACCCTCTTGATGACAATCGGACTCAATGAAGAGGACGCGCGCTTTGGCCTGCTCTTTGAGATTATGCAGAGCACACCCGGACAGCAGCGCCCGACGCTCGGGCTGCTCAACGCCTGGTGGCGCGACCTTGAAGGCGGCAGGGCGCGCGCGCGTCTTCGGCAGTTGCAGGAGGTCGGACTGGTCCAGATGATTCAAACTGAAGGTCCGCGCAGCCAGCAGGCTTTGCAGATGCCCGAAGCGATGTGGGACGCGATGCGCGGCGAAAGACACGAAGCGCTCACGGCCTGGGCCTCTTACCGCCCGCCGTCAAAGCTACTGACGAGCGACCAGCTTATTATCTCGGACGAATTGCGGCGACTGCTCGGAAGTTTCCCCGCGCTGCTTGAGAATGGGGAGGCCGAGGCGCTGGTCGTGCGCGGCCCGCAGCATAACGGCAGGCGCACGCTCTTGGGCGCGCTGGCGCAAGAGCTGGGACGCGGCGTTTTGGAATTAAAGGGGCTGCACAAGTTGACGGATGAGCGATGGCAGATGGCAGGCTCGCTGGCGACGCTGCTCGATGCGCTGCCTGTCGTCGTGCTCGACCTGGACCCGGGCGAGACGGCGGAGTTGCCGCGTCTCAGAGGTTACATTGGACCAGTGGGTCTGGTGCTCGGTAAACAGGGCGGGGTTGCCGGCCCTGGAGTCGAGCGCGCTCTGACTGTTTCTCTTGAGATGCCGGATTCAAGCGCGCGACGCGAGCTATGGCAACGTGGTCTTCAACCCTCTTCGGCGGACGGCGATCTGGAAACCATCAGCACTCGCTTTCGCATCACGAGCGGAAACATTCAGCGCGCCGCGGGGCTGGCCCAATCTTACGCGGCTCTTGAAAGCCACGCGCACATCACGCTCTCGGATGCGCAAAAGGCTTGCAGCGCGCTTAACCGTCAGGCGCTCGACACGCTCGCCGCGCGCATCAATGCTAACGGAAGCTGGCAGCATCTGGCCGTTGGCGGCGAGACGCTGGCAGAGTTGACTAACCTCGAAAGCCGCTGTCGGCATCGCGAGCGGCTGCATGAATTGCTCGGCGAGAATCTGAGCGCGCAGATGAACGCGGGCGTGAAGGCTCTCTTCACCGGACCAAGCGGGAGCGGCAAGACGCTGGCCGCACGTCTTCTCGCCGCCGCGCTCAAGATGGACCTTTACAGATTGGACCTCTCATCGGTCGTCAACAAGTATATCGGTGAGACGGAAAAAAACTTGAGCCAGGCTTTCGCGCGAGCCGAAGAGCTTGATGTCATTTTGTTGATAGACGAGGGCGACGCATTGCTGACGCAGCGGACCAGCGTGCAGACGTCCAATGACCGCTACGCAAATCTCGAAACCAACTACCTGCTCCAACGCCTCGAAACCTTTGAAGGCATTCTGCTGGTGACGACCAACGCCAGCGACCGGATTGACACGGCTTTCCAGCGCCGGATGGATGTCGTCGTCAATTTTCGCGCGCCCGATGCGGTCGAGCGCTGGATGATCTGGAATCTGCACCTGCCGCCCGGCCACACGGTTGAACGCTCTATGCTCGAGGAGATCGCCTCACGCTGCGCGCTCACGGGCGGCCAGATTCGCAACGCCGTGCTACATGCTTCGCTGCTCGCGCTGACAGACGGCGGCACGGTTAGCTCCACCCATCTCTCAGCCGCCGTCGAGCGAGAGTATCGTAAGGGCGGAGGAGTCTGCCCGCTCCGCTCTCTGGTCAGAGGCGGCTGAGTTTGGACCAACGTTCTGCTGCGTATCAGGGACCACAAGATGGCCGATGGGATTCGGCCATTTCTGGTCCAAAAGGTCTTATGGAAACAACACACGCTCGACGAGAGCAGACAAAGAGCGAGCCTGTCGCCACACAGGGCCATGAGAGGCACACGACCGACACGGCCAGCGCTCACTCTTCACCCGCGCTCCAATATGCCGGTGCGCCGATTTTTCGACTGTCAACATTGAGTGGGCAGCCTGGCGCTCATGGGATGCTGCAACGCAAGCTCGCCGTGAGCCAGCCCGGAGACAGTTACGAGCAGGAGGCGGACCGCGTGGCCGAGCAGGTGATGCGTCTGCCCGATACCACCCTTCGCTTGCAGCGAAAGTGCGCTTGCGGCGGTTCTTCAAGTGAAAAGTGTGATGAGTGCGCAAGCAGCAATTTGCAGCGGAAGGCCGTGTCTGATGCCTCGCCCGCGACGCCGGTCTCGCATGCCGCGCATGACCTGCTGCGCGGGACGGGCCAGCCGCTCGATCTGAGGACGCGCACTTTCATGGAGGCTCGCTTCGGAAGAGATTTCGGCCACGTCCGCGTTCATACGGACACGCAGGCCAACGAGTCTGCGCGGGCCGTTGGTGCGCTTGCCTTTACGCTGGGCCGCGATCTGGTTTTTGGTGCGGGACAGTATGCGCCCGAAACCAACGCGGGTAAGAGATTGCTGGCGCATGAGCTAACGCACGTCGTGCAACAGCAGAGTGTAGCAGGCGCGGCGCACGCAGCGAGTTTGGGCAGAGCGACGCAGGGCGAGAACGTGTTTGTGCATGAGCATCTGCCCGAGACAACTCTGGCGGGAGAGTGGATTATAGACAATCCAAATCACCAGGTTTCGCCGACAGGCAAGACCGACGCAGAGCTAATCGGGGATGCGTTCGGTGAGATTTGCGGTCTGGCCCAGCGTAACAACGACCGCATCTCCGTAGCTGTCGGCGCTCCTGTCACCAGTAACATAGAGGGTTGTGGTTGCCTGAGCATTATCGAAAACGATCTCGCGTCGGCCTCGCCGGTTCAGGCTGGACCACCGCACATCAGGATGGATGTGCAAGGCTGGAGCACTACGAGCATCGCTCCTGGTTTCCCCGCACGAGTGGGCGTGCGCCATCCAGAAAGCACCTTCGGGTGGGGCTATTGGACCGGTGGTCAAACGCGGCATCTGAAACCCTTCTGGCAGACGGTCGCGCACGAGGTCTGCGGCCACGTCGCGGCATTCGTCAGTACCAGGGGTGCAAACGTCGGGACAAGAGGAGTCGGCCAGGGCCATAACATAGCCATAGAGGGAGAGAATCGTGTGGCGGCGGAGCACGGCGTCACGGCGAGCGAGCAGCGCGGGCTTGATATGGACCCGACCGGGACACCTCTTCCGGGACATCGCGGCGAATCTTTCCTCCAAGCCAACGTCTTCGATTTCGCTCACGCGTCGGCTATTCTTCCCGCTTCGGCCAGCCAGGTTATTAGCGATACCGTGAGCACCATCAGCGCCGGTCGCAGATCGTCCGGGCTGCAAATGCTCGTACAGGTAGAGGGATTTGCCCTGGGCAACGAGGGCGGGTCTGCGTTGGCTATGCTACGCGCGACCAACGTGCGCCTAAATATCGAGGCCGCGATGATGGCGCAGAATATTCCGCTGACTTTCCAATCCGGCTCCGGTGCATCTCAAACGACAGTCAACCGCTTTATGTCAAACCTGGCGACCGTCCTTCCAGGAACTTCCACCGCAGCATCCTCCAATCCCGGACGGCGCGTGCACGTCTACATCTTTCACCAGGCACACTCGGCTGGTCCATAAAAGAGCGCCGGTCTTGAATTCTTAAACCGCAGGTCTCTGACCGGCGCTGACAGAAAAAAGCCGGACCAGTTTGCGAGGGGCTAAGAGAGAGACAGCAGATGAGCTTTGAGCGCAATCAACAGGAGCGAAACGGCGACAAACGGTCTTCTATAGAGACACGCCGCAAGCCTGCGCTGCGCGAGATGGCTTCACCTGACCCTCAAATGATGCTGATGCGATCTCAGTCTCCCGCAGTCCGGTTGAATAGTAACCCTGATGAACAGTCCATGCTGGCCCCAAAAATCTGGCAGGCGAAGCTCAGCGTCAGCCAGCCCGGAGATGAGTATGAGCAGGAAGCAGATCGCCTGGCGGAGCAGGTCATGCGAATGCCGACTCCGGCTCTCAGGTTGCAGCGCAAGGTCGGGTGCGGCGGCCAATCGGAAGGAGATTGCGCGCAAAGCTCAAACAAAGAGCTGCTGGTCCAGCGACGCGCCTCATCAGCTCAAGCTCCGTCGGCGGTTACGGCTCCGTCCATCGTGCATGATGCGTTGCGCTCGCCCGGCCAGGCGCTGGACACTTCGACGCGCACCTTTTTCGAGTCTAGATTCAAACAGGACTTCAGCCAGGTGCGGGTTCACACGGATGAACGGGCGGCCAGCTCCGCGCGCGCAGTTAATGCTCTGGCTTACACCGTAGGCACACATGTGGTCTTTGGTGCCGGGCGGTATGCGCCGCAAACAAGCGAAGGCTCAAGCCTGTTGGCGCACGAGCTGGTCCATGTCGCTCAGGCATCGCGCGATGTTCGACCGGACCAGGCGGCACGCGGTATGGAGCTGGCACACACGGACCATCCTGCGGAGCGAGAGGCTGAAGGGGTCGCGGAGCGAGGCGGTCGCCCATTTTATCGGGCCAGCCGCCCTCTAGTCTTCCGGCAGGTCGCGCCGAGGCCCGTCGCGCGTCGGACGGCGGACCAGATATTAGGCGTCGCTCCCTCGCCCGGAATGACTCTGGCCGAGTTCAGGGCGTACACGCGAGAGCAGGCAGACTGGTTTGTCGAGCCGACGCTTTCGGCTGGCAACGTTCGCAATAACCTGTGGAGCATGTTATTGATCGCCGAAGAAGGGCCGCATATCCTTTCGGGCATCGGAGATTTAAAGATTCCCCCGCTGCTCGGCGTCTCCGGGGCGGACTGGCCCGTGCTCCGCACCTTCTGCCGCGCCACGCATAGCACGGGGCACACGGTCCGCATCTTCCCGCCGCTTCCGCCGCTGGCCGACCGCATCGCGCTCGGCAGAACGCTGAGCGCCCTTGAGGCCGTGATTCCCGCCGCCGTGCTCGAAGTGACAGTCTCACAGTCGCAGCTCTTGGAGGTCCAGACGCTGGGGCGGATGCCTGTCTTGACGGCTTACTGGAGAGACTACCAGCCGCACCTTGAGCAGACTTATACGCCGACCCCTGGCGGACGCGGCCCGGAGTTCGAGCGCGTTCTGACCTTCCTCACCTCGCTCGGCGCTGCGGGTTTGGCTCCGCTCAATGATCTTCGCGGCGCAAATGCAAACGAACGCTGGGTGCGTAACCTGCACCGCTTCCCGCTCCCGATGCTGCTCCGACTGGTCGCGAATCTCGCTGACAGGTCAGGGACCAAGCGCCTCGTCCTGGTGCTGCACACTGGGCATGACGCGCCCGGTGCTTTTCAGGAGAGCGCCAGGCTCTTTAGCGATCTGGTGCTCTTATCGCCGAACAATCTGGTCCTGATGATAGAGGGGGCAACCTCGCTGGCGGCGATTACCGCTCGGATTCCGACGATCACCTCGACATGGGGAGAGAACGTCGGGGGCACGCGCCGCATCTCGCAGGTTCTGATTGCGGGTCACGGCTCGGCGCAGACCGTGGGGATGGCGGGGACGGGCGCGCCCAATGTCAACGCGGGGGCGGTCTCATATCCGGAAGAGAGCCTGGACATCAGCAATCCTGCGAGCAGGGCTACGACACAGGCGCTGCTCGACGCGCTGCTGACGAATATGCCTCCGGCGACGGCGCGTATCCTCTACGCCGGGTGCCTCGTCGGTTCGACGCACGTGGCGGCGGGCACAGCGGCGGCGAACATTCCGGCGGCCTTGGCCGGTCAGCAGAGCCTGGGCGCGTTTACCAACACGCGTGCCGTCGCCGCAGGCATTCCGGCTGGAAGAGTGCAGGCGGCGCGCGCCTCTGTCGCACTCGGCAACGCCACGTCGCTCTTCGACCCCGCGACGGGCCAGCTTGGCCTGTCTTATCCTTTTGACCCGAACGCCTTCGGCTCCGCCTCCAGCTACGCCGCAAGCGGGCACGAGCCGGAGGGCGTGCTTCGCGCGGCGGTCGAAGTCGGCGCTGTCAATCGCGTGACCGCCGAGACGCTGTTGCGCACTAGATTAGCCATGCCAGCGGTGGCGGGAGACTGGTATGACACTATCACTCGCTTGCTGGTCGGACTGGCGCTGCCGGCGGTGGCGGGCGCTGGCGTGGACCTGCAAAAAGTCAACGAGTTGGCGAACGTCGCGCAAATTCCTTTCCTGGCCTTTTGGCCTCAGTTCGGCATCAGCGTCGCGCACTTCACGACGATGGTGAACCCGCAAGGATTCGCCCTCTCAATCTACAACGGCGTTGCGGCGACCCCGCAATATACCAACCCGGCGGCACATCATACTGAACGGATGCGCATCATCGTTGACCAGGGGTGGCTGGCGCAGGCTGGCGCAGGCCAGGTGCCCACGCTGCTGGCCGGAATTCTCGCGACGAATCTGCCCGCCAACGTGTTTGCAGATTTCCTCGAACGGACAGTCCTCGCGCCGCACGCTGCTTTGCTCCTCCCGCCCGCCGGTCCCTTCACCCCTGCGCGCATACGGCTCGCGCTCGCCTGGCTCTCTCTTGACCGCACGAAGGCGGAGGTGCGCAGCTTCCTGACCGCCCAGGTCGTGCGCGCGCCCAATACGCCGGCGGCTTTCACGCCCGCCGTCAGCGCAGAGATTGCCGCCGCCGGGCTGACGGACCGCGAGATACTGGACCAGCTCGGCTTCGCTCCGACGGCGACAGCCGCCCCGGCAGCGCCCGGAGGACCGAGCCTGCCGCTCGCCAACCTGGCCTTCCCAGGCTCCGCGACCAACACGGCCCTTGTCACTGGCCGCCCGTACATGGCATTGATCATTGTACCCAATGCCATCGTGTGGCAAAGGTCAGCCGCGGGCGTCTGGACCAACTTCCAGCTTCCCAGTCCAAACTCTGTCCGCGTGACCGGCATCATGAGCACAAACAGAGATTGGGCGGTGGTGGACATAGGCGGCCAGCTCAGGTTCATTCTGAAGAGTGAGCTATCGCCGCCTCCGCCATGAGGCTCGCCGAAGTGTAGGCTTTGAACAGGTGTGAAGGCTTGGCATCAGGTTTAGAAAGTCGAGGAAGAGATGTCTTCTCTTGAGATTAAGTCCTGGCAGGTATTTCCTTCAGAGGGAGGCGAGGCGCTCGCGTTCGACGGCGAACGAATGGCCGTCGGCGGTCAGGCGCGGCTCTCTGTCTGGGAGGGACAGAGACGGCTCGCCAGCATGGATGCGCCGACGCCTGCCCCAGGGAGGCCGCGCTTCGCAGGCGAGCGCGTCTGCTGGGGTCCGGGTATCTTTGACCTTGCCTCAGGCAGTTACACGCTGGTCCAGGAAGCGCTCCCACGCGTCCAGCCCGGACGAGGAGAACGCCCGCACGTCTATGCCTGGTCGCCGCGGGGCGAGAGGCTGCTTGGTAGTTTCAGCACTGGCGATTCGCTCTGCCCAGTTCGCGTCCGGATGTTTGGCGTGCAGAGCGGCAACGCGGCGGCGACCCTCTGGGAAGGCAGCGGCCTTCCGCCGTCTGCGGCTTGGCTCGGAGAGAGCGCCGCCGTCATCGGATTCGGCGACCCGAAAGTCTTTGATGATGAGGGGAAGCATCTGGCGGATATACCGCTCGGCGGGGGCACAATCGCCTCCATCGAAGCCACGCACGATGAGCATCGCCTGATCATCGTGGACCTCAACCGCTCTCTTGCCTTGATTGAGACAGAGAGTTGGACCGTGCTTGATAGCTGGTCCGGCCCCTGGCTACACGGCGCGGTCTCATCGGACGGCAGATTCGTGGCTGTTCTGGAACACTGGGGCAAGCTTCACTTTGCTTGCCTGGAGGGCGACCGATTCAAGCCCGTCGGCGAGGCTGCCGCCGATTCGAGGGCCGTTGCTCTAGCCCTCGCAACAGGCGAGATTGCCACAGTGGGCGGCGGTGAAGTCCGCAGGGCTGGCCTCAAGGTTGATTGCGCGACTACGGCGACGCCTTGAACCAGAAAACGCCCGCAGCAGAGAGCGTCTGAAGCGCTCGCGAGGACCGAGATTGGCTTGAGAGAAACTGGAAACCCGAGAGCATGAAGTCTGAGCTAAACAGTCATCAGCGTAGAGCGAGCGAGCCGGTTGCGGGCAAGTCTCAAAAAAAGCGCACGCCTGCAACAGCAGCGCACGTCTCCCTGGTCCACTTATTTTGAGAAGGCAACTCGTTCATGTCCTGTTCGCCGAAGTAGAGCTTCCGGTTTATTACTTTATCGAAAAGCAATTATTCAGTTAAGCGCCCTTTATGGAATCCGCACGCGCAGAGCGAACTCAGGCCGCCAGCGAGCCTGCCCCGCAGACCAAGCCGCCTACTGTGGCGACGCGACAGCCCGCGCCCACGATAGCAGCGACCCCTATCTTCTATGACGCGGACCTGCCATCCATTCGTCTCGGCGCGAACCATATTATCCAGGCCAAGCTCGTTGTCAGCCAGCCCGGTGATGCTTCCGAAGAGGAGGCCGACCGCCTGGCCGAGCAGGTCATGCGAATGCCTTCCGCAGAGTTCGCCAACTACACGGGGCCTCGCGTCCTACAGCCTGCCACAGCTCTTCAACGTAAATGCGGAAGATGCGAAGAAGAAGAAGAGAAAAAAGAGCTGACCATTCAACGCAGACAAGCGGGCGCGGCTGGCTCACAGGCCACAGCAGCAGCCTCGGTCGAAAGAGATGTCCAGAAGCTCGAAGGCCGGGGCCAGCCCTTGCCTTCCACTTTGCGTCAATTCTTCGAGCCGCGCTTTGCTTATGATTTCGGCAGCGTGCGTCTTCACACGGATGAGGGTGCGGCCCGTTCAGCGCAGGCTATCAACGCGATGGCCTACACGATTGGTCCACACGTGGTCTTTGCCAGCGGGCGTTATGCGCCGCAGACGACCGAAGGCCGCAAGCTCCTCGCGCATGAGCTGACGCACGTCATCCAACAGGGAGCGGGTCGTAGACTGGTCCAGAATGCGCCTCCCGTCAATCAACCAGCCGAGAAGCGCGAGGCAGCCTTTCAGCTCCAACCCGCCATCGCAAACGGACCATTAGCACAGCTCTTATCCATCAGCCCGGCGGCGCGGAGCGAACGCCTCCTGCAACGCGATGACCCGCCTCCCGGTCAGACTCCTGCGACCACTCCGACCGCCGCCGTCCCCGACGAGGAGACCTTTAACAGCGCGATTGACGGGCCGCTCGCGCGCGAGCGAAATGTTTACTGGTGGAGTCGCTTTAATCTCGGCGAGGTCCGGCCTCATAGAGAGTACGACCCCATCAACCAGCCCGTCGGGTGGGCCAACCGGACGCTCGCGCTGCAAAGACTGTTTAGAAGAAACGGCGCTCCCCTGGACCGCGACGGCATTTTTGGACCGCGCACTTTTATGGCGTTGCGCATCATCTCCTACGCGCCTGAAGGCGAGGCTTTGAGGCCGGAGGTGGCCGGGCTTGGTTTCAACATAGAAGCGATGGCCGCCGTCGAGGCCCAGAGCGCGACGCGGGCCGCCGCCGCCGATATTCTCAAACCGCAGTTTGCCGCGCAGTGGACCGCCAGCGCGAGCAGCGCCGCCGTTATGCGTTTCTACCGGAACAACTACTACATGGTGCGGCGCGACCAGGAAGTCATTGACCAGTTTATCTTCGCGGAAGGGACGCGCCCTGATCGCATCACACGCGAGGATCGGCTGGAATTGCTGACGCGTCTGCTTTCCGGCATGACGCTGGCGGGAACGGCTGGCCTGTTTACCGTCGAGCGTACCTTTCTGCATGAGTTCGATGTCGGGCGGGCCGTTGACCGCGACCGCAACGCTCCTGCCAATCCCATCTATTTCCGCTTCATGAGCGAAGAATATGGATACGTCCAGAGCATGATCCAGACGCTCGGATTGCACCTCCCTGCAACCGAGCGTGCGAGAGCAGTCATGCGTGAGATAGAAGAGCAGCAAATAGCCGTAGCTACCAATCACCTGGCCGCGCTGCTCGCCGTCTATTACCTCCCGCCCATTGAAGAAGGGAGAAGGGCCGCCATCATCCCGCAATATTTCACTGAGCGTGATGCGCGCGAAGCCGCTGAGCGTGAGGCGATTGAAGCGAACAACCGCGAGGCCGCACGGCAGCGCGCGGACCGCTTCGTCGCCTTCCTCGACGGCCCGCGCGACCATCTGCTCTGGGGCGGGCAGGTCCAAAGGGCGCTGAGCGAATTTATCGGACAGCCAGGGTTCTTCGAGCTGGTCCTGGACGACCTGCGCGCGAGGCCGGGCAACTACTTCGACCGTCTCTTCACAGACGTTGAAGCACTACATCAATTTGAGCCGCTCGCCATGCTCATCCACGTCACCCTGCCGACGCGATACGGCGAGGATAGCCGCGTCGTCGCTGCGATGAGGGCGCTCAACGAGCACCGCCAGGGCTACATGCACCACCGGTATGTCGCCGGAGACGACCCACATGTGATGCTCAGAGGCTCGCAGCGGCTGAGCGTGGGCCAGGTCGCGGGCGATCTGGCTGCCGAGGAATATATCTACGACGAGGATATTAAGCGGCTCAAGCCAGAGAGGCAGGACCAGCTCGTCGCAGAGATGGACCGGCAGGCCATCCTGCACGCCGGACGCGTCATGAGCGGCGAGGACACCAACACCTACACGCAGGAAGAGTTCGGGAAATTGATTGTCGGCGAGGCTGTCAAAGCTATCGGCGGGATCAGGGAAGAGGACATCGAGACGGTCAAGTATGAAGAGAGCCTCCGGCTGCTCGGCGTGCGCACGCAGATCGTCGATGGTGTCGAGCGCTCAGAGGTTGAATACGAGATTGTCTGCCGCACGAGCGGCGCGGCAGGGAGCGCGGCCCCCAGAGGCGGCGACACATCCGTCGAATGCGGCGGGGGCGCTCAATGGGCACCGGTAGCCAATACTAGAAGATGGCGCTCGGACTCCGATTTTGAATACCGGCTCTATATGTACGGGTTTTCGCAGAACGCCGATGTCATAGACACGGCTGCCAAGGTCATCACCTTCGCTGCCGTGGCGGTTATCGCCCTGGAATTAGGGATAGTAGCGCTTCTCATAGAACTCGGCGGCGGAGCAGTCGCGGTGAGCGTTTCGATAGGCATCTCGATGCTTATCTACATGCTCACGCACAAGCGCTGGACGCTCGAAGGTTTTCTGGTCGCGGCGCTTCAGGGCTATCTCGCGGCAGTCGGCTTCAAGCTCTTCGCGCCCGTCGGCAGGCTGGTGACACAGAGAATTATCGGCGATGTCATGACGGCCTCGTTCCGGCGCATAGTGGCGGGCTGGCTCATCGGCAGGGCCACCGTCGGCGCTCTGACAGGAGTCACGGGCGGCCCGCTCTCGCTCTTTGTCGAAGACCTCGTGCGTATTGCGACGCAAGGCGGCGGCTTCTCGCCCTTCGAGGCTTATCTGACACAGGCAGCCTACGGCTTTGTCCTCGGCGTCGGGTTCGAGATCGGCGGGAGCGCGCTCTTGGCCCCGCTCTTCCGCGCCGGTGGCCGCACGGGGCTGGCAACCATCACGGAGGTGGTCGAGCGGCTACGCTCTGCGAACATCAGCTCGGCGCAATGGGAGGGCAACGCAGCCGGAGCACTGTCGCGCATGCGCGTCTGGCTCTACGCCAATCTGAGCGAGGACATCGCGCAAAAGATATACGGAATCTTCTCGAACAAATTCCGACAGGTCGGCGAAAACTTCGTCACAGGCTTGCGCGTGACGATTCACAGGCAGGTGCTCGAGCTGGCCGAGATAGAGCTGACGCGCGAGGCTGTCAACGGGCTTGAGCGGATGCTGGTGAAGACGACCGGGACGATGAGCAATGATGCCGTCGCCAACATGCTCGGCCAGATTTCCAGAACTCCTGAGCGAGCCGTTCCCTATTTCACTCTGCTCAACGGAATAGACGAAGCGACGCTCACACAGCTCATCGCGACCCGACAGTTGCAGCCGCTGGCGGAGTCCGTCGGCGTGCTGGCGCTCTCGACGCGCCGCGTGTCCGGCGAGATTAGCGGACTACTGACGCGCTTCCGTGGCTCGGTCGCCGAAACCGAAGGCTTCGCGCAGAGATTGGGCCGCGTCGGCGAAGAGGCGCAGGACCGTGTGATGAACGCGCTCAGGGATCACGGGACGGCGGTCACACCAGGCTCGCTCCTGCGCATCGCTGAATCGGGCACGATTCTCAGCGAGGATGTCGTCGGCGGGCTGGCGCGATTGATTCGCGTTTCAACCGATGTGCCAGGCTTCGAGGCGCTGCTGAACGCCGCGCCCAACGACAGAATCGGAAATTTCCTGACCTTCGCTCGCACCGTCCCCGAATTAGACCTTCCGCACCTGCTCGCGCTCGCGACAGACCCTGCGCGCGGCGCTCGTCTGCTCGCTTATGCAGACGACGCGGCGCAGCTTTTCAGCTTGATGCAGAGAGCCGGGCACAACCTTGGCGAGCTGGATACGCTGATGACCTCGACCCTCGCGGCTCCCGGCAGCACGCGCGCTCCCGCGGCCTTGCAGAGTCTACTCGGCAGACCCGGCAACACGGTCGCCAGCCTCACCGTACTGGTCCAGCGCGTTCATGGCGACGCGGCCCTGCTCGAACGCACTATCGCGCGGATGGGTTTGCAGGCTGATGTCGAGCGCGTCCTGACCACAGCGCAGGCGCACGCTTCGACCAAGACCGATGCCGCCTCGATGCGCAGGTTCTTGCAGATGGCCGATGCCCATACATGGAACATCGCAGACGACATGGTTGAATTCATCACGCGCATACACCGCGCGCAGGCCAGCCCCGTCACGACCACCTTCAGGAGCGCGCTCGATGCGCTCGACAATTTCGCTACGCACCATAGCGGCAGCACCGCCGCGCCGCCTACGCCCGCCGGTTTTGGTCCAAGAAATCTGGCCTCGCCGACCTCCTTCGTGACGCTCACTTTAACCGACGGGACGACCGCCGAGGTATATATTCTGGCCGATAGCTTGCAACACTGGCACGAGGGCCATACATTCGAGAACTTCTGGTTTGATCCGGGCAAGATTGACCGTTCGGGCAAGAGCACTTTCTGGCCTCCGGGCACTCCCGATTCCGCTCTGATAAACGACGCGATGCAGGCGCTTCAGACCTCCGACTTTAAGACGGCGCTCGAAACTCAGATGGCTGCCGGCGGGAATTTCGCGCGGCCCAACCCGGATGTGGGTGTCAACGTCGGGGGAACTCTCTTCGAGGTCGGTGTCAGGCTGCCTGACCGCACACTGCATATGTTCTATCCGAATACTGGACCAAGAGCTACACCCGTCCAGAGACACGTTCTGCATGGCATCAAGGCTATGCTTCATCTCTAAAAGAGGAGTCTATGGATTTTCGTTTTCAGCTTGCTATTTACAACCGCGAAGGCGGCCCACGTCACATGCCCGTCGCGGACTACTTACAGGCACGCGCAGACGCTGCGATTTCATGGAAGCCCGACATGGAAGACTCGACCTTTATCTTCGAGCGCGAGGATGTCATCTATATCGCTCCCGATTGGAATCTGGGCCGTCTCGAATGGCTCTTGCCGCAGATGGAAGCGGCTGCCGCGCGTCTCGAAAGAGGAGAGATGGCGCTTATTCGCTCAGCCGTCATAGAAGGCTCTGAAGTCCCCTACATCTCTTTAGAACCTGCGGCGGAAGAGATTTCCGTTTCGCTCTTTATCATCCCGGACGCGCGTCTCGAAAGAATCTTTCCGGCTGGTCCGTGGTCTGAGGAGAGCGCGTTGCTCTACGACTATTTTCAACAGCACCGCGCGGCGATTCTCTATCGCATCACAGACCCTTACCTGCTCAGCCTCTTAGGACATGAATACTTCAGCGACGTGAAGGCCCCCGCGCAGCAGATGATCGCCAGCCTGCGGCGAGAGGCTGAGGCCGGGCAGAAGCTCCTTGAACTGCTGGCGCAATAAAGGCGCGTGAGCAAGACACGGCTCTCTCACCGCAGGCGGAAGGCTTGAAGATGGAAAACAGGCGCATCAAACGAAAAAAGAATGACGGCTCGACAGACAACGCGCGCCAGCGGCAGGACCATCCCTCGCAGTCCGCGGCGCTAACACAGCCGACACCCTTGCAGTCCGCGCCGCCAGCCGTTCGCCTCCCTCATTCAAGCTCTACGACGAAGGACGCGCAGGGCGGTTTGAAGAAACACGATGCCCTGTCAACGGAATCGAGCGAGACGACTTCTTCCGACAACGTGCCTGTGCTCGTCCAGCAAGTCTTACGCTCACCCGGTCAACCGCTCGATTCAGAGGCGCGCACGCGGCTCGAATTAAGAACGGGCCACGACTTCGGCCATCTGCGCGTCCACACGGACGAGCAGGCGGCAGCCTCCGCTCGCGCGCTTGAGTCGCTGGCCTACACCGCCGGGTCTCATCTAGTCTTCGGCGAAGGCCAGTATGCGCCGCACACTGCCGAGGGAGACCGCCTGCTCGCGCATGAAGCCGCGCACGCCCTGCATCAAACGGAGGCAGGCTCTTCCCTCGCAGGCATCGCGCCGCCCGATTCGCTCGCAGAGCGGCGCGCGGACGAGTTCGCCGCCGCCGTGACAAACCCTGCGAGCGAACATGCTGGCCTTTCTCCAGAGCTTAACTTTCGTGATTGGGGAGCGGCCTGGCACATACACCCGCAGCGTATCGTGACCAAGGGCACTGTCGCGCACACGGGCGAAGTCGGAGCGCCCCCTGCGGGTCAGGCAGGCGCGCCCGTCGGCAAGGTTGAGGTGAGAACCGGGGAGGAGTTAGAACAGGGTGGCAGGAAGCTGCCCAACCGCATCGCGCTGGAATATGGCGGCGCGCTGGCGGATGTCAGTAAATGGCTTCAGTTCGTCTGGTTTGAGCTGGTGGCGACGACGCCTAAAGGAGACAAGCGAGTTTCCGGCAATGTGCCAACCAGTAGCGGCAACAAACCCTTCACAACCGACCCGCGCAAGCCTGACTGGACTGTAGATTCCGGTAGCACGACTGACCCGTTCTACGAATCGGCTGCACGCAATATCAGGACATCAGGCGGGACGACCATCTTCGATGCACCCGGAGGAGCAAGCGCGACCCCGTTTGCCGATGATGCTTACGCTGCCAATCCGACGGCGACCGCCGTCACCTTCATCGCACACTTCGATTCATATCTGATCCAGAAAATGGTCGCGGCCTATCACGTCGCCTGGACCGCCACGACCAGCTTTACACGTCCGGGCGGGACGACGACCGCATCGGCCATCGTCTACAATGTCGGGGCTTCCGGCCCCGTCACGGCGCTGCCCGCGAATCTCAAAAAGATTCTGCAAACCAGCTACAGCAGTTATCCGGATGTCAAGAAAATACAATGAGCGCGAGTGGTCCAGTTTGAATTTGAAAGAGACGCTAAAGCGACCGACCCTGATTTTCAAACTGGTCCACCGCTCAAGCAGCGAAAAGATAAAATAGAATGAGTGAGATGAGTGAAAAGATATTGACGGGAACTCTCCTCAACCGCCGGAGCGATGAAGACCCTGCACGCGTCGTCGCGGTCGGACCGGACCAGACGATTCTCAGCGAGAGCCGCGTCGGCCCCGAAGGCGTTTGGTCTTTGCCCGTCGCAGGCTCTCTTGAATGGCTCGTCGCACAGACTGGCGGGAAGCAGTTGGTCTCCGCCGCAGTGCGGCCAGCAGAGCCTGCGAGGATTGCTCTGCCTGATTCCGTGCCGCTGGAATTTGAATTCGCGGGCGCAGAGGGCTTCGCGGCTCTCTGGTTGGATGCAGTGGAGCTGCAAGGTTTTCCAGATGAGCTGCTCTGGGTTTTACGAGCGCACACAGGCAATATTCTGGACCTGCATCAGGCAGAGCTACGGATTCCGGCAGAGGCCGTCAATCTGGAAGTACAACCGGGCAGATACAGGCTCTCCGGCGGCAGGTTTTCAATCACGGATGAGCTTGTCAATACTAATCTCAGGCTGGCGAGCGCGCTGGACCAGCGGACCGGAACAGTTTTCGAGAGCGAGCAGGGCGTGCTCGTGCTGGATATTTTTCAGCCGTCCGGCTATCTGTTAACCTTCGCTCCGGCCTAAATACCTGACGCGCGCCGCAATCTTTTTCCGAATCACGCTGAGGGCTTACGGGAATTCTTCGATGACGGCTCAAGACCTCAAACAACCTCTTGTCTCCTGCATCATGCCGACTCACAACCGGCGCGGCTTCGTCGCACAATCGCTTGAATATTTTTTGCGGCAGGATTACGAAGCCAAAGAGCTAATCATCGTTGACGACGGGACGGACGCAATCGAAGATTTGATTCCCGCGCATGAGCGCATACGCTACCTTCGTTTGAACGAGCGGCTGACGGTCGGCGCTAAACGCAATCTGGCCTGCGAGCAGGCGCGCGGCTCGCTCATCGCACACTGGGATGATGACGACTGGCAAGCCTCTCATCGTCTGCGCTACCAGGTCGAAGCACTGCTCGGCGCGGGCGCGGATGTGTGCGGCATCAATTCTCTCTTCTTCTACGATGTGCGGCACGGGCGAGCCTGGCAGTATGTTTATCCGGCCAATAAGAAGCTCTGGCTGTCGGGTAGTTCTCTCTGCTATACGCGCAGCTTCTGGTCCATTAATCGCTTTGCAGAGATCAACGTCGGCGAGGATGCGCGCTTTGTCTGGAACGGTCGGCCCGAACGTATGACCGTCCTCCCCGATTCCTCCTTTCACGTCGGCATCATTCACCAGCACAACGTCAGCCCCAAGCAGACGGGCGGAAGCTACTGGAAGCCGATTCCGGCTGAGCAGGTCCAGAGCCTGATTGGTCCAGACCTGGCCTTTTATCATCCGGAGCATGCGCGGGCCGTTGAGAGCGCGCCGCGTTTAGAGGTCCACAGTGCGGCGGCAGCAATAGAAGTCTCGCAGCCCTTGCGCAATGTTTATGCCTGCCTGGTCCACGAGAGCCAGGAGTGCATTGTGGACCTCGTGCGCAATCTGCGTTATCACGACCCGGCCTCAACCATCCTGCTCTACAACGGCGGCAATAACCCTGCGTTGCTCAATCATCATTTTCCGTTCGAGAAGTATGGCGCTGTGCTGCATCCTGCTCCGCGCCCTATGCGCTGGGGCTGGCTCCACGACTTTGCGCTCGACTGTATGCAGTTCGCGCTCGACAACATCTGCTTCGATACCCTGACCATAGTGGACTCGGACCAGCTCGGAGTGCGCGGAGGCTATTCGTCATATCTCGCGCGCCAGCTCACAGACCGCGCGAATGTAGGGCTGCTCGGCAATTCGCCCGCGCGCCAGCCGCAGAGCACGAGGATTGCGCCCGCCGCGCAGGCCTGGCGCGAGTTCGAGCTATGGCGGCCCTTCCTGCAACGCTTTCAGGACGGAGAGAGCAAGTATGTTCACTGGACCTTTTGGCCTTCGACAGTCTTTAGCGCGTCGGCTGCGCGCGAGTTGGTGCGGCTCTTCGCAGCCGACGCGCAGTTACGTGAGATTATGGAGCGCAGTAAAATCTGGGCCACAGAAGAAATCATCCTGCCGACGCTTGTCTCCCTACTCGGCTACGAGGTGGCGGCCAATCCCTGCGCCTACGATTACGTCAAATATCGCACGCGCTATTCTGTCGGCCAGCTCGAAACGGCGCTCGCCAGGCCGGACATCTTCTGGGTTCACCCCATCGCGCGCAACTACGGCGACCCGCTGCGCAAGCATCTACGCGCGCGCTTTAATCATTACCAGCAATCGCTCGGCTCTCAAGCGGAAGCGCCGCCAGAAAACTGCGAAGAGCTTTTACTGACCCACCCTATCCTGGCCGAGATGAAGAAGATTGAAGGCTGGCTCGAAGATGTTGAAGCGGACCTGCTGATTGCCGTTGCGGCTCGCGCGCTCAAGGCTTTCCCGCAACCGCAGACGATTGTCGAAGTCGGCAGCTACATGGGACGCGCTACCGTCGTGCTCGGGCGCGTGGCGCGTGTGCTCTCACAGGCAGCCCGAATTTATTCCATTGACCGGCATGATGGAAAGATCGGGGCGCTGGACCAGGGACTGGAGACACGCGCGCCGACACTGGACCGTTTCCGGCGCAACCTGGCCGCCGCCGGACTGGCAGAGATGGTCGAGGTCATACAGAAATCTTCTTATGAAGTTGATTGGGATCAGGATATACACCTGCTGTTGATTGACGGGCTGCACGATTACGCCAACGTCGCGCGCGACTTCTTTCATTTCGAGCGATGGGTCTTGCCCGGAGGCTTCGTCGCCTTTCACGATTACGCCTCGTACTATCCGGGCGTGCAGTCCTTCGTCAACGAGATTCTGAGCGCGGGCCAGTACCGGCAGGTGCGCCTCGCAGGCAGCATGATGGTCCTGCAAAAACTTCCCGCTGCGCCCGCTCTGCCTGAGGAGGCTTGAGGATAAAAGGACAGCCATCATGAACCGCACCATCTGGTTATACTGGGAAGGCCCGCAGCCGCCTTACATCGCGCTCTGTTATCGCACCGTCCTCAAGCATAACGAGCAGGTCAGGATGCTGGACCGGAGCGGCTTTGAAGAGCTGTTTAAAAGCGACCGCGATATAGATATTGACAGGCTCGCGCTAAATCATAAGTCCGACTTTATACGCGCTTACCTGCTCAAGCATTACGGCGGGCTTTACGTTGACGCGGATTGCCTGGTCCTGCGCAGCCTCAGGCCCGTGCTTGAGCTAGCGGAAGAGCGCGGCTTTGTCGGCTACCGCGAGCCGCAGGGTTACATGAGCTGCAACTTTATGGCTTCGGTCGCGGGCGGCGCGGTCATCTCAGAGCATTACGCGAGGGTCTGCCAGACGCTGCGCAGCCAGAGCGCGCTCGAATGGCTAGACCTGGCTTCGACTCCGATGGAGCAGACTATCGCGGCCCACCCGTCCGAAAGTCTGATCCTCCCGACGGACTGCGTGATGCCGGTCAACTGGTCCGAGAGCGAGCAGTTCTGCGTCATGCGCGCGGACGAGGAGCATGAGCAATTCTTGCGCGGCGAAGCCTATTGCTACATGCTCTCGAACCATACCATCAAGTCGCGGCTGCAAACACGGATTCTCTGCTACATGCCTGAGGCGGACCTGCTCGGCAGCCGCTATTTCATCTCTTTTCTCTTCCGCAAGTCTTTACTCAACGGAGGCCAATGAAAATGTATTCGACACCCGAGCATCTTGGCGGGCACGAAGACCTGACGCAGTTTGATGAAGGCGCGCTCGATTACCTGGTCGCGCGTTTTCAGGTGAAGAATATGGTGGACATCGGATGCGGGCCGGGCGGGATGGTCTACTACGCGCGCTCGAAAGGCATCAAGGCCGTCGGCGTTGACGGTGACCCTCGGATGGCGCGCGATTCCCCCGTCATTATCGAGCACGACTACACGCGCAAGCCGCTCTACCTCGGAGAATTCGATCTAGGCTGGGCCGTCGAATTTTTAGAGCACGTCGAAGAAGAGTACATCCCGAATTTCATGGAGACCTTTCTTTGCTGTAAGCATGTTTTCGTCACGGCGGCGATTCCGGGCCAGCCCGGTTATCATCACGTCAACTGCCAGTGGGGCGATTACTGGATAGAGAAATTTACCACCGCGGGGTTCACCTTTGACGAGGAAGCGACCGCAGGGGTGCGTGCGCACTCGACCATGTGGAGCCGCTTTACGCAGAACACGGGCATGGTCTTTAACCGCAACTCGGACCGTTGACAGAATCCTCTTCGATGAGAGCTGACGGATTGAGCCGTGGACCAGTTTGGATTTGAGGGAAGACCGCTCTGAATCTCAATCCCTTTCGCCTTCAATCTCAAATTGAACTGCAACCTCACTCTGGACTACGCTCTTGAAGAGACTTAAAATCGTTGCTCCTTCAGACGAGCCGGAAAAATCTAACGGAGAGCCATGATGTTGAGAGCTGTACTTGTGCTATTGACTGCTGCCGTCTGCCTTTCTCTGCTCGCGTCGGCTTCAGGCTTCATCACTGGTCCACTCGAAGCAAATGCTCACGCGCTCTTTCAGGGCAGCGGAAATTCAATCAGCGGCCACGTCTTCGGTGATGAGAGACGCGCAGCCTCTGAGGTCAACGTAGAACTGCTGGACGACCTCAACCGGACCGTCGCGCGAACCCGTACAGATAGCTCCGGTCGCTTCCTCTTCAACCGTCTACAGGCGGGCAGATACAGAGTCCGCGTGATGCCTTATAAAAGCGGTTTCGCAGAGCAGACGCAGGAGGTGGAGATTACGAATATCCCTCAAAGGCTGCCCAACGGCGGCGTCAGGATGAGTGGCATCGAGAATGTGCAACTCGATTTTTATCTCAAGGCAAGGGCTGAAGGACGCGCACGCGCGGCGAGTGGTCCGGCGGGCACGGTCTTCGTCCAGGACGTTCCAGTAGAGGCTAGAAAAATTTATGAGAGGGCCGTCGCGGACCTGCTCGGAGGGAAAGCGGAAGCGGGGCTAAACGGATTGCGGAAGGCTGTTGAAATCTTTCCAGCCTACTTCGAGGCGCTTGAGCAACTGGGCAACGAGCACATCAAGCGAGAGCAATACGAGGCAGCCTATCTAGAGCTGAGCCGTGCGCTCGAAGTCAACCCGCGCAGCCCTTCGGCGCGCTATGCTCTTGGCTATGCGCTCTACGGCCTCAAACGTCCGACGGAAGCCGCAGAGGCTCTGCGTCGCGCCGTCTCGCTCAATCCTGCTCTGGTCAACGCGCAGCTTCTGCTCGGAAGCCTGCTGCGCCAGTCCGGCAACTACGAAGAGGCTGAACAGCACCTCAAGCGCGCTAAAGAGCTGAGCAAAACGAGCGTCCCGGAAATCCACTGGCAACTGGCGCTGCTCTACGGCAACAATCTCAAACGCTATCGAGAGGCCGCGGACGAGCTGGAACTTTTTCTCAAGGCACAGCCCGACAGCCGCGACATAGAAGGAATCAAAAAGCTCATCAAACACTTTCGGGAAAAGGCCGCCAAAGGCTGAGCCTGACAAACTCTTCCGCCTTCACGTGTCAAACTCTCAAGGCTTCAGATGCGAGCCTTTGCGACCCTTTGTGGTCCAATTTTCTTTGGCTTCCACGTCCTCTGATTTTTCGAGAACGCGGGTCTTACTGGTCCGGGCGATAAGGCTTGCCGTAAAGCTCCTGATAGACCCAGCCGAGGACTCGGATTTCCGCCGTGCAGAGCGATTCGAGCCAGCAGGAGAAGAGGAATTTCTGGCGACCGCTGCGCGTCGGAATCTTTTCCGCTTCTTTGAGCGCGGATGATTCCTTGAGCTTGAGCTGGTAGGCTTCGGCAATCTGCTCGTTGGACTGCGAGGCATCCTCCAGTGCAGCCAGAAGCTGCGAGAGCCAATCATGAAGCAGCCGCTCGCTGTCATGCTCGGCGAGCGCCTGCATGATGCCGATGGCAAGACGATCCTCTGCGTGCTCGAAGAGATAGACATCCTCATTCTCAAGACGACTCTCTTGCTGCTTCCACTGAAAAATCTCTTCGACGTTCGGGTGCCTGATGACGGCCACGCGCGGGTCGTAATCGAGAAACCATTGAATCAGGTTTGCCAGCGAGCCGACGATAATATCTCCGCCCGCATCGCGCTCAAGCGGCGGCGGCATGTGCGCCCCCGTCCCTTTATCAAGATGTTCGTCCTGCATGGCTCTCTCGCTCTATCCCTGTTTCAACTTGAAAATTCGGCGCGGCTTTAATTCCTCTTGATGTCTCTCGCTGACCGCTGCTCGTTCGTCGCGTTACTCCCTGCGCTGGTCCAGTCCAGCTTGAAAGAGGCGCGTACCTCGCCCACTGTGTCGCCGCGATGATTGCGCAAGGGGAAGCGCGAGTAGGGCGCAAGCTCGCTGAGCGCTTCAGGCTTGAGCACAAAGAGCTGTCGCAGCGCTTCGATGACGACCGTCGGGCGCGAGCGACGGTCTTCGCCGTCCTCAATCTTGATGGCGAGGCCCAACCCTGCGGGCCATTCTTCGCACGGCAGGACGCCGACCGTGTACACGCCTTCGGCCCCGATTTTAGAGATTAACTTCCCCTCGCCGCGCGCATCAACTCCGTATCGAGCCGCTCCGTCACCCCGCCGCCAATCATCTCAGGATACTCCATCATCGCGTAGACGATGCGACGACAGGCATCCTTCGTCGCATCGTCAAGCTCATCCGGCGGCGCGACCAGCCGCGCATAGATGAGAGCCATCTTGTCAACGGGCAGGGCAAATGTCGGAGCGCCGCACCCGTCAATGCCCAGAGCAATCTCTGCGCGCGGGAGACCTGTGAATTGCTCTACGCGGCTGAGAATCATCTGCTGGACAGGATGCTCCGGCTGGTCGTAAGTCTCGAAGGGCGCGCCCAGATGCAGGGCCAGCGCGAGCATCGCCGCGTGCTTGCCCGAACAGTTGTTCTGTAAGACATTCGGCCTCTGACCTCGCTTGCGCAGGGCGCGCGCAATCTCCCGGCTGAAAGGCTCGTGCACGCCGCACTTGAGGGCGCTCGAATCCAGCCCTATCTTGCGGAGCATGGAAGCGACAGCCTCAGTGTGAATCGGCTCGCCGTTATGCGAAGCACAGGCGACGGCCAGCTCACGAGCGTCGAAGCCAAAGCGGTCAGCCGCGCCCGAAGCGATGACGGGGAGCAGTTGTAAAGGCTTGGCGGACGAGCGCAGGAACGTGACCGTTTTGGGCGAGCCAAGCTGCGCGATTCTTCTTTCGCTGACATCAACGGCCACCACATGGCCGCGATGCCGCGACTCGACAATCGCGCCGCGCATCACTTCGACGAGCGGCGCGGGCGCATCTGTCTCCGGGCCTGGACCAATGTCTGTTGAAGGCATGGCAAACCGTCTCTGCTCGGTTGAGAATGCTGTTTCCGTGTGATGAAAAATCGCGCGGTCATCTTAGCAAGTTAAAAGGCAAAAAGAAAAAGGCAAAAGCAGTGAGGATAAGCAGCTCGCGCTCGCCCGTCCTCATTTTTGCTTTTGCCTTTTTACTTTTAACTGGCTGTCTGTTCCGTTGCTATCTTCTGGTCCTTGCTCTTCGGCCATAGCTGAGGACCGTGAGCCTGACGCTGCGGCGACCAAAACGGCAGGCTTCGCGCGCGCTCGGGACCCAGACATCTATCTTGCGACCTCGCACAGAACCACCCGTGTCTGCAACCACGTACTCGCCGCTGTATGGTCCAGCATCGAGCCCCACGCGCGTACCCAGAGGCAGCACGCGAGGGTCTGCGGCGATGATGCCTTGACGGACAGGGCCGCCGCTGGCCGTGCGCCCGTAGAGGTTATAAGCCGTCGCCGTGTAGCTTTGCGCGGTAGAAGAGACTGAAGCGGTCTCGGATTTTGAAATGCTCGCGGGCATGGGTGGCGCTTCTTCGTCCATCTCGACGATAGTGCCGCCCGTTGCCTCTGGAACATTTAAAGCGGCCAGCATCTCAGGAGCGCCGGTCGCGTCTTGCGCCGCCGGCTGCTCTCTTTTTTCCTGCCGGACCGGATTTTGAAGATGGGTTGGCTCTGCTGCTGAGGGGCGTGCGTAAAAAAGCACGGAGGCCAGGAAGAGTGCGGTTGTAAAGGCCGCACCACCGCCAAAGAGGGAACGCATCAGGCTCGGGTCTCCTTGTCCGAAATTTTCTCCTCTCCTTCGGTGCGCTGCGCGCGAGTCCTTTCTTTCCTATGACTCGTCCTCCGGCTCTAGGAGTTTCAATATTGGTCAGCCGGAGTTGGGGGCTTGCATCCTTGATGCGGTGCGCCGAAAGAGCTACAAAAACAAAAAACAAGCGAACATCTTGTGCTGTCCGCTTGTTTATTGATGCGCAAAAGGTAACACAAATGTCGCAAATCTGTCCAGCCGCGAGGTGCTTGAGCTATTAACGGCAGACAACATTATGTGAAAGAAGTTTTGTATAAAGCGCGTGTGATTTGTGCTCTCTTCGCGCCGGAAAAACTTGAGGAGGTGTGCAGTGTTATTTCTACAGGGTGGCTATAGTCTGCTGGCCTGGATTGTAGTGCTCTTGATCGCAGCCTGTTTTATCTTCGGGCTGCTCTGGTATGTCAAAAGCCAGAGAAAAAACAGGCCGGCCAAAAAACAGGAAGGCGAGTTTCGTCGTTAGACAGGCACAAAACTTCTAAAGAAGTGCTGAGTGCTGAGTTATCAGTTGAAAGCTTTTTGAAAGCTAGAGCTTGAGAAAGTTTTCCAGCACGCCGCGACCCTGCGGGTGCTCTTCATCGAAAAGCTCCGGGTGGAATTGGACGCCGAAGAGCGGGCGCGAGGTGTGTTGCATGGCCTGTATGGCGCAGGTTTCGTTGGCGGCTGTGCATTTGAATCCTTCGGGCAGCTCTTTGACTTCGTCATAGTGCGAGTGCCAGACGTTCAATCTCCGCGGCAGCCCCGCGAAAATCCCTTCGCCATCCGTTTCAATCTCGAAGAAGCCGCGCTCGCGCAGGCAGCCTGCGTAGCCTTCGCCAGGCTCCAATCGCTTCATCACGGCGACGGGCGCGTCAAAGGCCAGGGCTATCTGTTGATGGCCGCCGCAGACGCCCAGGATGGGCTGCCGGGCTTGATGAATGACATCGAGGACGCCGGCCAGCTCCGAAGGCTTGTAATTGGACCAGGGATGGCTCTGCCCGCTGAGGATGACATGCGTCGGCCCAAGCTCTTCGAGGCGGCGGAGCGAGACAGCAGCGTATGGCTCGACGACAATCTCCGCGCCTGTCCGCATGCGCTCAAGCGCGGACAGAATCTCGCGCGGGCTGGCTCCCTGTCCGTCAATCGTATTGTCAACGAGGTAAATCATAAGACGAGTGACAGGTGACAGGCGACAGGTGATAAGAAAGCATGGCTTTGCTCTCGTCACCTATCACTGGTCACTCGTCACTTATTGCTTGTCCTTTGTCTTAGCGCCGAGGCAGTAGAGGTCGCCGTTGAATGCGCCGATGTAGATGCGTCCGTCGGCGATGGCGGGTGTCGCGTTGACATTATCGCCGATCTTTAATTCCCAGATCAGCTTTCCCTTGTCAGCCGAGAGCATGTACATCCATCCGGCCTTGTCTCCAAAGACGACGCGGCCATCAACGATGGGCGACGTGCCCCAGATGGCCCCGCGAGTTTGATACTTCCAGACGACCTCGCCCTTGTCCGCCGAGAGACAATAAAGATTGCGGTCGCTCGACCCTATATAGACGCGCCCGTTAAAAACGATGGGGCTGGCCCAGATGCCGCTGTGCTCTTTGTCTTTAGAACCCCCGCCCGCTTTAGTTCTCCAGACCAGCTCGCCCGTCTCCTGTCTGTAACAACTGACAAAGCCGTCTTCGGCAGCCGTATAGACGAGCCCGTTCGCAACAGCCGGGGTCGAATCGGAATCCGCGCCGATGCGCGCCTGCCAGATGATCGTCCCGTCTTCCATCTTTAAGCAGAAGAGGTCGCCCTGTTCCGTGCCGACGTAGATGCGCCCGTCATGCACGGAGAAGCTGCCTTCAATCGAGCCAAGCTCCTTCTTGTAAATGAGCGAGCCGTCTTCGAGCTTGAGACAGTAGAAGAAATGGTCTTCACCGCCGAAGTAGACCCGCCCGTCAATGACCGCGGCTGAGCAGTCAACTTCAAATCCGGTCTTGTATTTCCAGATGAGCGAGCCGTCACGCGCGTTGAGGCAATAGATATAATGGTCCAGCCCGCTGGCGATGATGCGGTCGCCGACAAGGGTCGGCGTGGCCTTCAGGCTGTCTTCCGTCTTAAAGCTCCAGACGAGCGAGCCGTCACGCGTATTCAAACAATAGAGGTAGCTGTCAGCCGACCCGAAATAAACGCGGTCGCCCGCGACCGAGGGCTGGCCCGGCCAGGATGTTCCGCCCCAGGGGTCTTTGTGCAGGCGGCCACTGGTCATCTTGGTCTTAAACTTCCAGACGACATCCATCTGCTCTGTGGGCCATGGACCAGAGCCGTAAAAGGTGCGCGCAGGATTGCCGAGCCAGGCCGGAACACTCGCCGGAGCACGCACGGTTCGCGCCTCGCTCGAAGCGCTCTCGACGCTCTTCTTGCCGACTTCCTTCGCGGCATCTGCCCTGCAACCGGCCAGCGTCAAAAGCGAGAGGCAGACCAGACAGAGCAGAGCAGCGCACAGCGGCAGGCCGGAAGCCGGAGGCTCGTGCCGAGATTCATTCTCGACTTCTTTGGATTTCTTCATGGGGAACTTTCTCAAAATTCGTAGCAGGCCGATGCGCGTCATATCCGAAGAGTTTGTCATCCGAGGACTCTCGGCAAGAGGGCTAGAGCTTACATTGATTGGCCCAACAAAAGCAACGCTGAAGCATCAACGAGCAGTGATGAAGAAAGAGCTATTGATTCGTCGGTTGATTGGCTCATCGAATCAGTCTCGTCGAACAAACAGGTCAATCAATCTTTGGACCGATTCTTTTATCCTTCATGAGTGCTTTTCCATTCGCCGCTGTAAATGATGTATGCGCCGCCGGTCAGGACTATCTCGCCGTCTTCGCGCCATTCTATGGCGGCCTGCCCGCCTGGCATCTCGATTGTCACGCGCCTCTCCGTTTTATTGTTGATAACCGACGCGACGACAGCCGCGCATGAGCATGTGCCCGAAGCATTGGTCTCGCCGACGCCTCGCTCCCAGATACGCAGCTCTATGCGGTTGCGCTCGCGCACGCGCACGAACGTGACGTTGGCACGCTCTGGAAATTGCCTATGCGATTCGAGCGCGCGCCCGAGCCTTCGCCAGTCAAGGGACTCGAAATCATCCACGAAGATGCAGCACATAGGATTGCCCATCTGCAAGGCCGTGACACGCACCGTCTCGCCCTCAACCTCAAGCGGATAATCAATGACGCGCTCGCGCGGCCCATCCGTCAACATGGGAATCGAGCTGGAATCAAGCTTCGGCTGGCCCAGCTCAGACTCGAACCAGTAGTCCCCGCGCCCCAACTGCCTGAGCAAGCGATAGAGCTTGATGCCCGAACGAGTTGCCAGCCGCAGCTCTGCGTTGGTCCAGAGTTTCTGGTAAAAAAGGTAAGCGGCGGCGCAGCGCGTGCCGTTGCCCGAAAGCCCCGCCTCGCTCCCGTCAGGGTTAAAAATACGCACGGCGAAATCCGCGCGGTCATCCTCCGCAGTTGGACCAACAACCGCGATGCCGTCCGCGCCAGCCCCGTAATGACGCTCACAGACGCGCCGCGCAAACTCATTTAAAGAGTTGACTTCGGCCAGCTCGCTCTCTTCAAACACGATGTAATCGTTGCCGAAGCCGTGAAATTTAATAAAGCGCATGAGAATCGTAGTTGAATGAATAAGCGATAAGTGATGAGACAAGGACGATTGCTTTCTCTCAGCCGCTTATCACGTTCTTTAACTCTTTCCCGCGAAGGATGCGAGAAGGACGGCGATGGGGTCTATGCATTCGCGGCGCGGGTCCGTTGATTCAGGGTAGTTGTTGACCATGATGGAGAAGACCAGACGCTCGCCCGAGGCGCTCGTGACATAACCGGAAAGGCTGGCGGCGGAGCTGAGCGAGCCTGTCTTGGCGCGCAGGTTGTTTTCGGCGGGCGTGCCCTTCATGCGACTCCTCAGCGTGCCGTCGAGGCCGGCAATCGGCAGCGCGTCGCGAAAGACGCTGGCGTGACGATGGCGGCTCATGTAGGTCAGCAGTTGGAGCGTCGCATCCGCCGTAATCATGTCGTTACGCGAAAGCCCCGAGCCGTCCGTCAGGACCAGGCTATCGGCATTGAGGCCCGCTTCGCCCAGAAATTTTCTGACGACCTCAAGCCCCGCCTCCTCGCTCGTGCGCGCGGTGCTGGTCGGGAGCGCGGCCACCTTGCCGAGCGTGCGCAGGATCAGCTCCGTGTAAAGATTCTGGCTCGGCTTTAAGGTCTGCGCGGCAATCAGGCTGAGGGGCGGCGAGGGCATGCTGGCAAGCTCTATGAGAGGCAGGCTGCGTTGTATGTTCGTCAACCCGCTGAGCGAGGCTCGCTGGATGGGGTCAACCGAGACGCCGCCGAAGGAGCGCGCATCAACGGTGCGAAGCTGGCCCGTGACCGCCACCCCGTGCTTGAGAAGCTGCGCGCGCAGCATTTCCATGTAGAGCATCGCCGGGCGCGAGATGCCTATCCCGCTTGTGTAGCCCTTGTCTTCGAGCGGCATCTGTCCGCTGACCTCAAGCACGTTTTCGCCTAAGCCCCGATAGACGCTGATATCTCTCTTCGTGCCCTTCGGGACGGTCATCGTGCGATTGACAATCTTGAGGAGCGAGGTCGCTGGTCCAGTCGTGATCAGGCAGGGAGCGCCGACGCTCGCGCCCGGCTTGACGGTCAGATCAAGCGCATTGTCGTTTATCGTCAGGGCGCTCACTTCAGCCCCGTACCACCAGGTCAAATCATCCCATTCCCATCCGGTGCCGAGCGGTGGACCAATAAAATAGCTTTCGTCGCCAACCAGATCACCTTCAACGCGCCTCGTGCCCGTCGCGGCGATGCGCTGGGCCAGCTCGTCAATCGCCTTGTAATAATCGCCGCTGTTGAAACGGGCCGCGATGGACGGGTCGCCGCGACCGTAGATGATGAGGTCGCCGCGCAAGGTTCCGCTTGCATCCGGACGCTGCGGCGCGTAAACGGAGGTCTTAAAGCGATAATCCGCTCCCAGTCGGTCAAGGGCCGCGGCGACCGTGTAAAGCTTCATGTTCGAGGCGGGCCGCAGGAGCTTGTGCGTATTCTCTTCATAGAGCGTGCGCCCCGTATCGAGCGAGACTACCTTGACTGCCGCCATCGCCGCATAGAGGCCTGGGCGCAGCAGCACCTCTTTAATCCGCGCGCGTAGCTCCGCCAGGGTCTTCGGTGCGGCTGGTCCAGAAACTTGAGCGGCGCTTTGTGTAGACTGAGCAGGAGCAGGGGCCGGCGCAGGTGTCGGCGTCGGGCTGGCGGCTGCGGGAGCAGTAACTACTCTTCGCTCGCGCTGTTGCGGCTGCGGCCTCTGCGCTCTGACGGATGGCAGCGCACCGAAAGATAACGCCAGCAGGACGAAAAGAGAGACGAGCCTTGATGTGCAGTCAGTTTTTTGAAGCATAACCATCGTGCCGATATTCAGAGTTCATTTCAAAATCAACGGATGAGCCGCCGCTGCCAGTTGGAAGATTTGCCAGGGCGAGGAACAGCCCTCCGCCCGCCATGACATTGTACATTGAATACACGGCATCTCAACCTTGAGAGACGCGAAAGAGCAAGCAGCCTTACCGGAGCTAAAGCCCCTGCACATAAAACCACTAAGCCCCTGCGCGCAAAATCTCCGCCTTCTGTTTGAGAAGAGTTCTCAGCCAGAAAGGGAGCATGTTGTCCGTCTCCCATCTCGCCGCCTGCTCCAGCTTCGGCAGTATCACCCGTTGATAAAGGAGCGCGTGATGCAGCGGGGCTAAGCTGTAGGCCAGCTCATAAGCTTCCACCAAACTCCGCATTGGACCAAAGCTGGTCCAGGGACTCAAAAAGGCATCACGCAGACGCTCTCGCACGCGGGGCACATCCGGGAGGAAGTTTTCAAACTCCTGAAAGCGAAAAAAGATCGAGAGACCGAAGAAGGGATGCGTCAGACAGGCATCGGACCAGTCGAAGTAGAGGCAATCCCGCTCTGTCACGATGATATTCCGGTCGTGCAGGTCGCCGTGGTCCAGCGTCTCAGGCAGCCCATAGCTCTTGAGCCTCGCACACATTCTTTTCAAAGAGGGTATAAGCCCGCGCAGCTCTGCCAGCTCAAGCTCTGAAAGACGACTCCATTGTCTTCCCGTCAGCGGCAACAAAGGGTCTGCGAGCAGTTCATCAACGCTCGCTTCCATCACAGCGAGCCGCAGGTCGGGACAGCCCAGCGCGAGCAACTGGTCCACCTCCTCTATCTGCTCAATCTGAATCAGAGCATAGCCGCGCAGCGCCTCTGCCCATCGCGCCGCGTCCTTTATCTCGCTTAAAGTCACCTTCCCGAAATCTTCCATCAAGAGCCAGTTGCGCGCCGCTTCAACAGCGAGGAGTCGCGGCAGCTTCGCCGGATACTTTTGGGCCAGCCGCGAAGTCAACGCGGCCTCGCAGCCGAACACTTGCGGCGGGCCTGCCTTGAAATAGAGGTCCGGGCCGCTCGTTCGCGCGCGCAGGATACTTGAGCGAAACCAGTTGCGCCGCTGCTCGATTGGTCCAGCCAGCGCGAGACCCTTGCCTGCAAGTTCTTTTTTGATCCAACCGGCGGCCTCTTCAAACCAGCCCTCGCGCGCCCAGGGAACACGCCCCGGCGGAATACTGCCAGCCTCTTTCTCCGCCAGCCAGCTTTCCAGAAATATGCGCTGCCCCGGACCGGACAGTTTCAAGCTCGTTAACTCTTCCCGACCAGCCCAGCATGCGCCCGAAGGCGGCAACCAATCGTGAGCCAGGCTCTCAAGTAGAAACAACGCACTCACACGGCTGCTCAAAGGCTCATAGTTAAAATAGAGGCAGCGCAACGTGGTCACGCTGATGCCGAGCAGGTCGCGTATGCGTTCGTTGACCTGCGAGACCTCGCTTGATTCGTGATGGCCTTGAAGCTCGAAGTGCGGTAAGGACCAGCCGCCATTTGCATCCTGCAACAGAAGTATTTGAGGTTGGTCCGCGCGCGGAAGGATAACGTGATAATCGTATGCGATGGGATTCATAGTGCAGCGCCTCCGAAAGATGCGGCCAGCGGGGCGCGTCCGAAAAAAGGCGCACGCCTCTGGTCCAGGAAAACCCTATGCTTCGTCCTGATGGTTTTTCCGAGTCTGGCAGCTACACTATCGACACATGATTTGAAAACCTCTGTTCGGGGAATTTGGAGGGACAAACCCTAAAGTACAGATTTCAAAATTAGCCACAGAGTCACAGAGAAAGATAGAGCATAAGCAGGAAAGATGAGTTGAGAAAGTCTTATCGCCTCCTGATTTGTCTACTCTCTGTGACTTCGGTGTCTGCGGTGGCAGACATTCTGGTTGTAAAATACTCTCTTAATTTTCCGCTGCGAGCGAACGGGTCAGTTCGTCGGCGCTGGCGGTGGCCGTGCCGACCTTGCCGACGACGATGCCCGCGGCATGGTTGGCGAGAATCGCCGCTTCGAGCATGCTTGCTCCGGCGGCGAGCGCGGCGGCGAGCGTGGCGATGACTGTATCGCCCGCGCCCGTTACATCGTAGACTTCGCGCGCCGCCGTCTCGACGTGGAGAGGCTCGCCGTCGCCTTCGAGCAGCATCATCCCGCGCTCGCCGCGTGTAATCAAGACGGCATCGCACCCGAGCCGCTCGCGTATCAGTCGGCCCGCGTGTTGCAGCCCCGCGTTCGTGTCCTCTTCCGTCTGCGTCAGCCGCAAAGCCTCGTGATGGTTAGGCGTGATGAGCGTCGCCGGACGATACGAATCGAAGTTGCGCACCTTCGGGTCGATGAGGACAGGAATCCTGAGCCTGTAAGCGAGCGGGAGGATTTCAGAGAGGACGCGCGGCGTCACAGCGCCCTTATCATAATCGGAGACGACAAACGCATGAGCCTCCTTGACGGCCTCTTTTAAGAGACTGATGAGGCGCTCTTCGGTCGCGGCATCAACGGGGGTGCGCAGCTCTCTATCCGCGCGCACGACCAGTTGGCTGTGCGCGATGATACGCGTCTTGATGGTCGAAGGTCTGCTCTCATCAACGACCAGAGATTCCTCCGTGTGTAGAGCGCCAGCCGCGCGTAGCTCTGCGCGCAGGCGCTCGCCCGCGCCGTCCCGTCCCGTCACGCCGACCACACGCGCACGCGCGCCGAGCGCCAAAAGATTTGCCAGCACATTGGCCGCCCCGCCCAGATGCACGGACTCGCGCCGTATCTCCACCACGGGCACGGGCGCTTCGGGCGAGATGCGCGACACGTCTCCCCAGACAAACTCGTCCAGCATCACATCGCCGTAAACGATTAAACGCAGAGCGCGCATGCGGCCCATCAGCTCGTCAACGCGTTGTCGTGTCAGTTGATCCATGACTCTGCTCTCTACCCGGCTTGATTCTCTCTCTGACTCAAGACGCGCTCAATCGCCCCCGTCACACGCTCGACCGAAACGCGACGGATGCATTCGGGCGCGTCGAACTCCGCGCAGCTATAGCCAGGGCAGGGCTGGCAAGGCAGCTCTTCGCGGACCACTTCGGCAGGCACGCTGTTGCCGCTGGTCCAGGGCCGCCAGTGTGCGACATTGGACGAGCCGAAGATGACGACCGAGGGCGTGCGCACGGCTGCCGCGATGTGTGCGATGCCGCTATCGTTGCCGACGAAGAGTCGTGCGCGCGAGGCGAGCGCCGTCACTTCCGGCAGCGAAAGATTGTTGAGGGCGACGACGGGCGCGGCTGAGGTTTTGATCAGCTCGTCTGTCAAGATGCTCTCTTGCGGCGCGACGGCGGCGACCGTCGAGAGGCCGCGCCGCGCCAGCTCTTCAGCTATCCGCGCGAAGTTCGCTGTGGCCCACCGCTTTGTCTCGAACGCAGCAGCCGGATGAATCAGCGCAAAGGGCCGCGACTGGTCCAGCCCCGCGTCATCCAGTCTACGGCTCAAGCTCGCCAGAGCCTGCTCCCCGACAGGGAGGCTGGTTGGCGGGCGGTCGGTGACGGGGATGCCGGTCCAGCCGAGCAGGGCCAGTTGCTGCTCGACGGAATGCGTCTGCTCTCTACCCCACAACTCTGCGGCGGGAGGCGCTGCGTGGTTGTGCAGGCGGCCGTATTGATAGCTCAAGTAGCCGACGCGTTGACGCGCGCCCGTCGCACGCGTGAGCAGTGTCGCCGTCGTCCCGCCATGAAGATTGTAGGCCACGTCATAGCGCGCGGCTCGTAAACCGCGCAGGACACGCGCCCGCGAAGCGTTGCTCCCACGCTCAATCGTGATGATGTTGTCTACCGCCTCAAAGCCTTCGAGCAGCGGCGCGACCCAGCTTTCCAGCAGAATATCTATCCGCGCACTCGGCAGAAATCTGCGCAAGGCGTAGAGCGCGGGCGTCGCCAGCACGGTATCGCCAATCGAGCGCAGGCGGACGACGAGCACGCTGCGCACAGCGCCCCAATCCCAGCGTGCGGGCGCAAGCGGCTGTGCAGACTGCTCCTTGTGGTCCACATCTCCGGGGGCGAAAGTGGACCAGCCGCCGGACGGCTCAAGATTGCTGAGCAGGCTCTTCATCCTCAATCGTCGCTTCGTCTACCAGCATCACCGGAATGTCATCGCGGATTGGATAAACGCGTCTGCATTCCAGGCACTTGAGACCGCTTTGATCCTCTTTCAATTCGACCTTCGCCTTGCATGCAGGGCAGGCCAGTATCTCCAACAAGTCAAGACTAATCGCCATCTCTTGAGACCTTTCCGTGAGCTTCAAGCATCAGCTCGCACCAATCGCGCGCAGCGAATAATAAGCGGGAGGAAGATTGTAGCCTGTCGCCTGTCGCCTGTCACTGATGACCGTCTCTGCTGTGGACGATCATGTGCATTCCGTGTTTCGGACGAAGCGTGATGACGGGCTTGAGCTTGACCGTTTGGTCCGGCACAAGCCGCAGACGCCAGTGCCGGGCTAGCACAGCGATGAGCAGGATGCCTTCCATCCAGGCGAAGCCCTCGCCGATGCAGCGTCTTGGACCACCTCCGAAGGGGAAGTAGGAGAACTGCGGTCTGGATTCGCGCGCTTCAGTGGTCCAGCGCTGAGGGTCGAAGCGCTCAGGCTCAGGGAAATAGCGTGCATCGTGATGCATCACATACTGGCTCATGAGCAACAAAGAGCCTGCCGGAATGTTGTAGCCGCCGACCTCATAATCCTTTAGGGAGAGCCGCCCAACGGCCCAGGCCGGAGGATAGAGCCGCATCGCCTCGGCCAGTATCATCTCCGTGTAACGCAGACGCGGCACGTCTTCCATAGTGGGTATTTTTGAACCCAGCGTCTCACTCAACTCCGCGTGCAGCCTGGCTTCCACCTCGGCATGCTGCGAGAGCAGATACCAGGTCCAAGTGAGCGCGTTGGCGGTCGTCTCATGCCCCGCGAGAAAGATGGTCATGGACTCGTCGCGCACCTGGCTATCTGTCATACTCCCGCTCAGACCCTCTTCATCCTCAGCCATGAGCAGCATCGAAAGCAGGTCGCCGCGATCCGAAGGGTTCCTGCGCCGCTCTTCAATCAGGCGATAGATGGTTTCGTCCAGGCGCTCGCGGGCCTGCTGAAAACGGCGGTTCTGCGGCAGCGGAAGTTTTTCGAGCAGCTCCGAAAAGGGCATCATCATTAAATCGAACATCTCTATGATGGTCGTCAGCGCAGAGCCTATCTCCTGCGCTTCCGATTCCACGTCCGCGTCAAAGAGGGTCTTGCCGACAATCCCGAGCGTCAGACGCATCATCTCCTGCGCCATGTCCAGGGTCTGTCCATCCTGCCAGCGCTCACTGGTGCGCACGGCATAATCCGTCATGACATTTGCGTAAGAGGCTATCCGTTGACGATGAAAAGCTGGCTGGGCGAGCCTGCGTTGTCTTTTATGAAAGTCGCCCTCGCTTGTCAGGAGACCTTCGCCGAGGAGTCGCTTTGAACGCTGGAGCGCGCGGCCTTTGATAAAATTCTCGTTGCGCCGGACCAGTACATCCTTGATGTAGTCCGGATGATTGAGAAAGTAGACATCCTGCGGCCCCATCTTGAAATAGCTGATGTCGCCATACTCTCGTGCGAGCCGTCCGAGGAAAGAGAGCGGGTCGCGGCGAAAGGCTAAGAAGTGCGGCGCAAGCAGGTTGGGCTTCGGGCCGGGCGGGCGTTGGGGGATAGTCACAGGAGGACTCCTCTACTTCTCATCTTTGAAACTATCTCGCTGGCTGATAAACCGCGACTTATTCTTTCACCCGCCAACGATGGCGGTCAACTTCGCTTCGCTTGCCGAGCCGGAGCATCCTGTGTTAGTGATGAGCGTGTGATGATGACGATTGCCGGAATGGTCTGATGAAGAGCAAGGGGAAAGGTTTGTCCATAGAATTTGCCGTCGAATATCCATGCGTCCTGCGCTCGCGCCACAGCGAGGAGCACCTGCGCGGCTGGGGACGCTTGAGCAGCCTGCACACGCGCCTCACAACTGGCGACCAGGCCGTACCGACGCCGGACAAGGTGCGCTTTGTCGAGAAGGCACGCGAAGAGATCGAGCAGTTGCAGCAGGAGACGGGAGTCTGCGCGGTGTGTCCGGCCTGCCTGCCGCGCGAGACGGCGGGCGAGGGCGAGGCCGTCGGCTGCCTGGGCCGCATCACTTATCCTGTAGAAGCACAGTTTGAAAAGTTTATGGCTGACCGCGTGCAGCTTGCGCTCGACACACTAGACACGCTGGACCAGCCGCGACTCCTGCGCATACTTGTTGACGTAGAGTCGCCCTTTGACGGCGAAGCGACCAAAGAGTTGCGGCGCGTCACGACCTCGAACGGGCTGCGTTTCTTCGAGCTGCGCCTGCCGATTAAATTGACGCGCGAAGCCTCGCATATCACTACCGACCATCTCTTCGATATGCTCGCCGGATTCCGCTCCGACGATACCGCGCGCACGACCTACACGCGAGAGCTGCCGACCCCGGCCATCGCGGATTACTACGATCTGCTAGACTTCATCCTGCGCAACGACCTCTCCAACACAGAGATCACACGCCTGCACGCGCGCGGTAGAAACTACGCCCAGTACCTGCGCCTGCTCTCCGCGCTCGAAAGAGCCGAAGCACTCGGTACACGCCTGCTGCTGGACTAAAGACTCTTCAACACATCAACGCGTCACGAATCATGAAGAGATAGCTGATCTCTTTTCAAGCGTTGACGCGTTGACGAGCTACTTCTTTTCTTCGTCTAGATGGCGCAGGCTGTCCAGGATAAGGTTGGTGTTGCTGCTGGACTTGATGGTTTCGGGGAAGCTTTGGGCCGAGCGCTCGAATTCAAAAGAGCCGTCCGTGATTTCGACTATCTTGCGGAAGGCATCTTCGGCCTGCGTGCCCGCGGTCTCAGCGCCGACGATGCGCCCTTCGTTAAAGAGTACGCGGCCCTGCTGCGCCTCGCCCGCGACGGTCAGCTCGCCCGTCAGTCTGGCATTTTCCAGCACCTGCACGACATCGAAGATGCTGATGGCGTTGAGGTCTCCGGCGAGCGTGGTGGCGGCGCGTCGCTCTGAAAGGGCTTCGTGGGGTCTTGGCAGTTGCAGGTCAGGGCGGCGAGCGCGGCGTATGGCATCGAGGCCCGTGGCGATGTTGATGCGCGCGTCGAGCTGCTTGGCTTCGAGCAGGCGGTCGTGAGCCGTCTCCAGGTCGTCGCGCTCGATGTAGATACTGGCGAGCGCCAGACACTGCCGTGCGGCCTCTTCCGGTCGCTTGCCGGCGAGGGCTATCTCGCGTAGACGCTCTCGCAACTGCACGGAGCGCGGGCGGCTGGCGAGCGCGCTTTGCAGTCTCTGGATGGCCCTATCGGGCGCGCCGTATTTGACGAACAGCTCGGCGTCAAGCAGAGCTGACTCTATCTCCGCCTCGTATCCTGTATGTGATGCATCGCCCATACTTTTATTTTAAGCGAGAGAGCGCCAGATTCTCTCTTTCTCGAAGCTGAAACAAGTTTATCACAAACGTCTTGATGCTCCGGCGCTCCATGCGTTCTTTCGCAGCGCGCGGCGCACCATATCGTATGGCCTCTGCCCAGATGGACGGCGCGCTTCCGCTTCATATTTCAAGCCACGCCCGGCAGCTCTTTTCACAACTTTTCAAGTAATTTCTCAACTCATGTCGCCAAGTTTAGCCATATAGCCAATTATGACGCGCGCAAGCAAACTCGCGCGCCGCCCTGGCCGGGACGCATAAAGCTGTGTGTCGCCGGGCTTTCACAGATGAAACATGGCACGCAGGGTGCAGTATAGAGCGCCGAACAGTCCTTTCAGGTTCATCGCCCGACAGAGCAGGGCCGGACCAACAACGGACACGGTTCTCTTCCCCCGGCAACTTGATTTTGGTTAGACTTAAAGGAGTCTCTGAATGACACTTGAAGCCGCCAATGCCGCGACCCTCCGGCTGGTAGACCTGAGCTGGGCCAACTATCTACAGCGCGTCCTGACACGCTTGAGGATGGCAGGCCAGCGATACCACGCAAACGGCACGGAAGCCTTGATTAAAAGATTTAAGCTGGCGCGTCCAGCCACCTATCATCACAGCGTCCGCGTCTCAAGGCTCTCACGCACAGTCGGGCGCGCTCTGGGGTTCGAGGACGAGCGGCTCAAGCAGTTGTGCTATACGGCGATACTGCATGATGTCGGCAAGATGCTCGTCCCCGAAGTGATTCTCAACAGGCCGCGCAAGCCTACGCGCACGGAGTTTTTCATCCTCCACATGCACCCGACTTTCGGCGCGCTCCTGGCTTCTTACTTCAACCTTAAACCCTCTCTGCGCATACGCACACAGCATCATCACGAGCGCTGGGACGGGCGCGGTTACCCGCACAAGCTTGGCGGTGAAGACATCCCGCTGATGGCGCGCATCGTGCAGGTCGCCGACACTTACGACGCGATGGTGGCCGAGCGCCCTTATCGTAGGCCGCTCACGCATGAAGAGGCTGCAACGGAGCTTCGCAAACATGCCGGAACGCAGTTTGACCCGCGCATCATCGAAGCTTTTCTGGACACATTCACGGTTAATGCGGAGAAATCTCATTAACACAGAGGAAGCTTAAATGTCATGGCTCGCTGGATGAAACGACGCATACATCGCGCGCGCGCGAGATGTCGCCGTGATAATAGATTTGTTGTCTCTCAAGCATCGCTCGCACCCCTCGCGGTTCGCGGCAAGCTTGCTCACGGCTGGCGGGTTGATGAGTCTGTCAATCAACCCGTCCAGACCTTGCGCGACAAGACTTCTGGACCAGAGAAGGCTTTAGATTAATAAGCTGGTCCACAAAGTCGCGGCGCAGAGATAGAAATCTTCGCACCGGTTTCAGCATTGACAACTCATCCTGGCGAGAATATCTTGCTTACGTTGAATTCTCGATCTCTCGAAGACGAATTTAACCTCACGTCTCAGATACATAACCACCATCCAGGCGCAACGCGTTTCTGATGAGGAGATTAAACGGGATGAGCAAGCAAGCGCGGGGTTCTCATAGCACTCCGACGGGCCGGTCATCTGTGACACAAAACAGAACTGGCTTGAGCAAATCGTCAGCCCTGCAAATGAAGAAGGCAGGCCCGCCGCAAACGGGCGCTCGTCCGGTTGCGCCCAAGGCATACGGCCCCAATCCTGTACCCAAAGTATTGCAGGCGAAGAGGGCCGGGACTCAAACATCGCCTGAAAATCAGACTCGCAATCATAGTCCCAAAGCCCCGCCCGTCTATCGCCCACAGACGCGGGCCAGCCACTTACAGCTAAAAAAAGGAGGCGCTCAAACAGACTCGCTACAGCCGAAGATGGCCGGTCCGATACCAAGCGGAACTCATCCGGTTGCGCCTCCCGTCTATCGCCCACAGCCGCCGCCTAAAGTGCTCCAACGCAAGGCTGTCGCACAGAAACAGCCGCCGTCAGCCGCGGCTTCTATCAGGGTCAAGCCTGCGTCCACACGTCAACAAGGCTCGACACAGCGAGTCTTGCAGCCTCAGAGAGCCTGTCAGCATCTCTCCTCCGCTCACGCAACGCATCATCATGCGTCTCACAGCGGGTGCAGCTTGCCCGCCAGCGCGTCGTCAGGGATTGTACAACGCAGTCAGACTACAAGGCAGATTTCATCTCGGGGGACGAAGGTCAAAATACGCGGCATTAGTAACGCGGCAGGGCAGAATGCTTACGCACACGGCAGTCATGTCCTCCAGTGCGCCAACCTAAAGATGAAGATTGACGGGACCATCGAAAAAATAGAATGGGCCCCGCGCTCTGGGACGCAAGACGATCACGCGACCTCCTATAACCAGTTTCAATCAATCATCACGGGCGCGCTCGTAGGACAAAAAATAAAAGCGGCTATCATTAGCCTCATGCGGATTGCAAACGAGATTACAGAGCTGCCCGGTTACAAGCTTTATCCTACCAAGTATCTATTCAACGAGTTGAACAGGTTTCTTGAGCGTTTACAGAAACTTTATAACGAATTGACAAGCGGAGCGTATGAAGGATATATCCAGGGAGAACTGGGCAGCGCAATAGATGATTATCTACGCATCAGAAATCTTGTGCCGGGGACAAGCTATCCCAAGAGCGAGGTTGTTCGACCGGACGACTTTGGCGGCGTGGGCCAAACTGAAAAGGAAGGAAAAAGACTGGCGATAGAATCCGCGCAGTCGCTTTCAAACGGCATAGACTATGGGCTGGTCGAAGTCCAGATCAAACAGGCTCTGACACAGCTACACGACTTCTCTATAGATCGGAAATATCCGATTACGAAACATCAATTAGCGCTGCAAACGGCGCAGCACTTCATGACCTTCGTCTCACAACACCAGTCGCTCAAACAATACGCAGAGCAAATCCTAGAGACCTGGCTTAACATCATGTATAACACTTGGTCGGAGGTCAAAGAATTAGACTGGGGCGACTTTTGCCGTCTGGTGATAAGTTATATCACCGGCAACGGCTCGCAGTTAGTAAAGAAGGTTGGAGAAATCTAAGCGCCTCTCACAAGACTAACCACGAAGAGACTATCATGGATTCCTGATGATATTCATTAGTCTCTTCGTGGTTTTGTTTGCCTCCACAATTATCGCTTCCGGCAAAGCGGTCGTCATAAAGCCCAACTAAAGAAGGCCATCTCAAAAAGCTTCCCTTTGTCCGGCGACGCATCCCAAAGCTGTTTCGCACCTCCGGTCAGACTCTATTCTAAAAATCCAGACGTATTCCAAGCCGAAGCTGTCGCGGGCGCAAGGTGCGCGTCGGGACGAGAAAAGAATCCATCACAGCCTCTCGTTGCTCTGCGGTTGCGGTCGGCGCGAGCGCGTTGAAGTTGATAAACTCCGCGCCAAAGCTCAAGACGGTTTTATTAAGCACGTTGTCAATCTCTATCAAGGGCTTGAGGCGCACACGCTCGCTCAAGCGAAACTCGCGCGTCAGGTTGAGGTCAAAGGTTAAAAATCCTGGTCCGATTCCTGCGTTACGCGGCAGGTTTCCAGTCTCGCCGATGGTCGGCAGCCTGAGCTTTTCAAGCACACCGGAAGCCAGCGGCTCGCCCGCGTGCCGCCAGCGCAGTAGCCGCGTGTCGCCATTAAAGCTTGGGCGGTCGTTGCCTACGTCATCGAGGTTGCGGTCCGCTCCGCCGATGCTGATATTGAAGGGAGCGCCCGAAGCAATGCGCAGGATGGGCGAGAAGCGCAGGCGGCCCAGAAAGGCAGGAGCATTGAGCGTGCCGGAAAGGACAAAGCGATGGCGGCGGTCAAGCAGGCTGCGTGCGCGCTCCGGCACGAACTCGCCCGCCCGCAGCGCATCGGAAGTATTGACGACCCCGTCGTCCACGAGCCACGAGAGGGTGTAAGCGGCGCGGAAAGAGAAGCCGAAATTTTCCGGTCCACCTGAGAAGCGGCGGCGCAATTCAAGCGTCAGCCCGTGATAAAAACTGTTACCGATACTGGCAAGCTGCTCTATCTCGCCGCGCGCAGGGTCCGGGCGCAAATCGTTGAGAGCCGCGAGCGCGATTTCAACCGCCGTAGAGGAGGTGTAGCTGTTGAGATTGACCAGGGAGACGGGCACGCCCGCTTCAGAGATGCGCCCGACGGCGTTTGGATTCGCATTGCTTGAAGGCGTGAGCGTGAAGCGTACAAGCTCGCCCGCCGCCGCTGCATCGTAGAGGGGGCGCGCGCCGTCTGGACCAGCACGAAAGTTGGCGAAGTCGCGCGACAGCAGAAACTCTTTGAAATTCTTATAGCCAGCGGGCAGACGCGGCGCGTTGGCATTAAACTCACGCCAGAGATGTATGCCGCGATTGAAAGTGTAGTTGGCCTCGAAGACAAAGGCCGGACCAATCTCGCGCTCAAACCCCAGGTTGACCTGGTAGCTTTCAGGAATCCGCAACCGCTGGTCCAGGCGGCGCAGAAACTTTGTCTGACTCACGGCGAATTGCCTGACGAGCGGCGAGTCAGCTCTGAGAACCTGCGGGAAATTGAGGTTGGCGGCGATAAAGGCGCGGCGCTGCTCAGCGTTCAAAAGCCTGCCCGTAGAGCCATCCGTCAAAACATTCGTATCGAAGAAAAGCTGCTGACCGCCGAGCGTAAAATCGTCTATGGTCCTCAGAAGCGCGCGGTTGAAGAAGATGCCCGCGCCGAGACGTATGACCGTCTTGCCTGATTTGAAAGGGTCATAAGCGAGAGCCAAACGTGGTCCAAAGTTATCATGGTCACGAATGATCGTTTCGTTCTCATAACGCAGGCCGTAGCTGATGGTCAGATGCGAGCGCCAGCGCCACTCGTCTTGAAGGAAGAGGCCCGCGTAGGTGTTACGCTGCGTCGAGGTGGTTTGAAAGTTCCGTCGAAAGCGCGTGGGCAGGCCCGCCAGAAAGTCGCCCGCGCTCGCAAAGTTGAATGTCCCGCCCGCATCCGAGAGGTCCATAAAGGTCGAGCGTATGCGCTGCACATCGCCTCCGAGCTTTAGGGTGTGCGCGCCGAGGACCAGAGAGAGCGTATCCTGAATTTGAAAGCGCGTCTCGCGCCGCACGCTGCCGCCAGTGGTCGAAGAGCCTGCGACGAGCGTGCCGGAGCGCCGCGCAGACTCGGACGCAGCGAGCGGGTCGTTGATGCTGATGAGAACGACGGGACTCTCATTGCCGCTTGCAGAGAGGGCGGGCGCAAGCCTTGAGATTTGCACGCGCGCTTGATTAATCAGGCCGGAGGAGAAAATGAAGTCGTCCGAATAGGCGAGCGCGTCCGTGTTGCGCGTGCGGGCCTGGAGAGCTTCAGCCAGATGATTGCCGCCGCCGGACTGGCGCAGGTTCTTCAAACGCCCTAGCTGGTAAAGAAACGCGCCGTTGTGTTTGTCATCAAACTTGTGGTCCAGCCGTGCGGTCCAGTTGTGATTTTTGAGAGGTGTGCTAATCGTCTCGATGAAGGGAGCAATCTCCGCCGAGAGGCTCTCGGACGGCGCATCTTCCAGCCTCCTTCCGGCGAGATGGTTCGGCGCGGGCAGCGGAAAGAGGCTGCTCTGCGCGACAGGCAAGAGCGTGTCTATCAGCGTCGCGTCAAGCAGCCTGGTGTCTTCGTAAGAGATGAAGAAGTGTGTGCGACTACTTCCCTCGCCGGCGAGCGGGCCGAAGAGTTTCGGCAACATCAGTGGACCACTGAAAGTAAAGCCCGGGTTGTGCTCCTGAAGCGGCAGCCTCTTGAGGCCGAGCGAATTATTCCGAGAGGTGTTGGCATTGAGCGATTCATCCCTGAAGAAATAAAAGGCACGTGCGCGGAATTTGTTAGAGCCGCTGCGCGTGCGTATGTTGATGCGCCCGCCGGAGGCCCGCCCGTACTCGGCTGAGAACTGGTTAGTGATGACCTGCACTTCCGCGACGGCTTCTATAGAAGGTTGGAAACGCTCGCGTGCGGCGCGGTCGTCATTGTTGTCAAGGCCGTCAATCGTCAGGTTGTTGGAATATGCCGGACCACCCGAAAGCGCAAACGTGCCCGCCTCTTCGGGCGTGGATTGCGGGTTCGTCTCGCGGTCTTCCGAGAGGTCGCGCGTCGAAAGGGCTTCTTCCGTGACGCCGCCGAGTGTGAAGACCAGGTCCAAGGGCGAACGCGAAGCGACGGGGAGCGATTCCAACTCCCGCGCTGTGAGAGTCGCACCGACGACCGTCCGCGTAGTATCAACGGGAGGCGTCAACGCTTCACTGACGATAACTTCCGCGGCGACTATTCCTGCCGGACGAAGCCTGAAGTCGAGCTGAATGTTCTGGCCCGCAACTGTCAGCAGTCCCGTCCTCTCTTCAGCCGCGAAGCCCGCGAAGGAGGCGCGCACGCTGTAACTGCCAGGCTCCAGCTTGATGAGGCGGTAACGCCCTTCCGTATCCGTCAGGGCCTCGCGCTCAAGACCATTGGCAGCGAGCACCACCGAGACCCGCGCGCCCGGAATGATAGCTCCGTTCTCATCCATCACGCGCCCTGCGAGAGTTACGTTATCGAGGTCTTGCGCGCGTGCGGTTTCGCTCTTGATGAGCTGAAACAGAATAATTGAGATAGCGCAGAGACAGAGAGAGAGGATGCGTGTGCGAAAGGTGAGGCGTTTCATTTTGTCTGCTCCTACGGTGTGAGATGACCGCAGCCCGCGCCCTTATGAATTTTGCTTGGAGAGGTGCAGGCGTGAGTTAAAGCGTCAGGTTCTGCTCCGCTCCTGCTAAACCCGAATTAGCCTGGCGAGGATGCTAACCCTTGAGCAGCGATGAGGCGAGCGAAGCTTTCAGTTCCCCTCGAACGGGCGCGAACTTTATACCTTCCGGCGAGAGAAAACAAGCGGAATTTTAATTGAAGAGATATAACCGAAAAAGTTGGCCGAAAGAGGCTTAGCCGCGCTGGTTTGATTGGCGGCGGAGCGCGGCGGCGGTGGCGGCTGTGCGCCGGACGGGGACGAGCGCGCCCTTCTCCGGCGAAGGAGTTTCTGTAAAGTGTGAGAATTCTTCGGCGTGCGCTTGCAGGTATTGGAAGAAGCGCTCGAACTCGCGTTGCATGGCGTCCATCTTCTCGCGCATGTTGATGATAATCTCGACACCGGCGAGATTGACACCGAGGTCGCGCGTCAGCGAGAGGATAACTTCGAGGCGCTCAAGGTCCGTGTCCGTATAGAGCCGCGTATTGCCTTCTGAGCGCGAGGGCTTGAGCAATCCTTCGCGCTCGTAAAGACGCAGGGTCTGCGGGTGTATCTCATACTGCGCCGCGACCGCGCTAATCGTGTATGTGCCACCCTTTCGTTTCATAAGAATTTTTGATTTTAGACTGGCGATTGAAAAGAATGACGGAAGAGCTTGTCTCCCATCCTCTTCTTCAAATCAAAAATCTAAAATCTCCTTATTCCAATCCCATCTCGACGCGCGGGTTCTCCGGGTTAAACTGCGCGTAGCGACGTAGTAAATCTTTGGTCTCCTCCGAGACAACCTTGGGGAGCGTAATCTGCACTTCGACAAACTGGTCGCCGCGCGCGTTGGCGTTTCTCAGGCTCGGGACGCCGCGCGCGCGCAGGCGAAACTTCTGCCCGCTTTGTGTGCCGGGCGGAATCCTGAGCTGCGCCTTGCCTTCGATGGTCGGCACTTCAATCTTTGCGCCGAGCGCGGCTTCCGGCACGGTGACGGGCACGGTGACGTAGATGTTATCGCCCTTGCGCGTAAAGTATTTGTGCGGCCCGACGTTCGTGATGATGTAGAGGTCGCCAGGCGGAGCGCCCAAGCGTCCTCCCTCGCCCTTGCCGGGCACACGCACACGCGAGCCTGTGTCCACGCCCGCGCGTATACGCACCTTGACAGTCTCGCTTTTTGGCGTCGTGCCCGTGCCCTTGCAGACAGGGCACGGCTGACGGCGGCGACCCGTACCGGCGCAATCGGGACATTCCTGCGCGAATCTCAAGCGCCCCCCGGCGCGCTGGACCTGCCCCGTCCCCGTACAGGTCGGGCAAACTATCACAGGCCCACCCGTGTCGCCAGCGCCATTGCAGCGCGAGCACTGCTCCGAGCGATTGACGTTAATATCTGTCGTCTTGCCCGTCACGGACTCCTCGAAGGAGAGCGTCAGAGGCATCTCTATATCCTTGCCGCGCACGGGCTGAGGGCGAGGCGGCTCGCGCTCCTCTTTGGCCGCCGAACCGCCGAAGAGGTCCGCGAAGATGTCTCGAAAGCTTGATGAGCCGCCGCCCGTCGTGCCTGAAGAATTCGAGCCTGTGTCCCAGACAAAATCTTCAAAGCGTATCCCGCCCGCGCCGCGTCCTGCGCCACCCGGCGCAGCGCCACGCGCCGCAGCGTCCGCGAGGTTGTCGGAATACTGGCCGAAGCGATTATAAACCTCGCGCTTCTTCGGGTCCGAGAGCACTTCGTGCGCCTCCGTAATCAGCTTGAAGCGCTCTCCGGCAGACTTATCCCCAGGGTTCACATCGGGGTGAAACTTGCGCGCCAGTTTGCGATAAGCCTTCTTAATCTCTTCAGGCTTGGCATCGCGCTTGACGCCCAGTATCTGGTAGTAATCTTCTTTAGCCATTGAAAAGCCGTAACAAGTGACAG
>DASWMI010000215.1:0-16435 GCA_036399835.1 Pyrinomonadaceae bacterium
ATCTGTTGGAAGAGAGGGTGAGTTTCCCGCTGGCGGCACAGGCGGTAAACAGAAGGCAGATGATGAGGACGTTGGGAGTGGCGGCGGCAGTGGCGGTGCCTGTGGTGAGTTCGATTATCGCTCCCACGGCTGCTCAGGCCGGGACATGCCGTTTGACGGGAGTTAATTGCACGACGGCGAATGATTGCTGTAGCGGCGTCTGCTCCGGCGGGGTCTGTGTTTAACATATCAGCGCATGGAAGCGAGATGAAGCAAGAGAAGTTGATGCTCATCCATCCCTGTTTCGTCGCATAAAAATGAGGGTACTGGCGCGGGTTTGTTCTAGCTCAGTGCCCTCTTCCTAATTTTTCCGCTATTTGCCAGTGTAGAGGCGTTGCCGTTTGAGCCTGCAAGCAGCTTTCCGTTGAAGTTCATACCTATTTTATAGCCGCGCTGTTTATCCTGGATGAGCGAGAATTTGTCCGGCCCTGGCGTGCTTCGACCATTGAGAACGGGGCACTCTTTGAATAGAGGAGAAGAGGATTGGTAGAGCAGTTATCAAAAAGCAGAGGGCCTGCGGGAACTGTCACGCTGCGTCCGGTTGCTCCTGATGATGAGCCGTTTCTCTTTCAAGTCTATGCCAGCACGCGTCTGGATGAGCTGGATGCTGTGGGGATGCTGAAAGACCAGCAGGAAGTCTTTCTTAACATGCAGTACAGCGCGCAGCGCGAGCATTATCTTGCCTATTACAAGGACGCTACCTGGGACATTATCCTGCTCAACGGCGCTCCGGTCGGCAGGCTCATCGTCGAAAGAACCGAGCAGCAGATAACAGGCATTGACGTGGCGCTGCTCCCGCAATATCGCAATGCCGGAGTGGGAAGCTATTTGATACGCAACCTGATTCAGGAAGCGACGCAGGCGGGCAAGCCCTTTCTCATTCAGGTCGAGAAACCAAACCGCGCTCGCAGGCTCTACGAACGGCTGGGATTTATTCAGACCGGCGAGAGTCAAACGCATTACCGGATGCAATGGCGCGGCGACAGATAGGCCGCAATGGTTGTGGACCAGTCAGGGAGAGAGCCGAAAAGATTCTTTCTGTGCCATCCCGAAGGGCAAAAAGATTTTCTTGTATTGCATCGGGTCAGGGTTTACAATCGCTGGGCCTTGAACCAGTAATCAATGGTACTCCGTATTTCCACTGCTCATCACAGATAGATTGAAAGTATGAAGCGGGAGTCAAACGTCAAGCTTCATTTTTGAGCTTTTGTACCAGGAATGCCCAGAGGCTTTATCGAATCGCTGAACTGGTATTCACCGACAGATTAAAAGGAGAATCCCCTTATGTCAGAACCCTTCCTCGGTCAAATTATAATTGTCCCCTACAACTTCGCCCCGCGCGGGTGGGCTTTTTGCCAGGGGCAAATCCTGCCCATCGCCCAGAATACTGCGCTCTTCTCTTTGCTCGGAACGACCTACGGCGGTAATGGACAAACGACCTTCGCTTTGCCGGACCTGCGCGGGCGCTTCCCGAACGGGTCGGGGCAAGGCCCCGGACTTTCCAGCTATAGTCTCGGCCAGGTGGGCGGCACAGAATCCTACACGATGACCGTCAACAATATGCCGGCGCATATTCACGGCCTCCACAGCTATGCCGTCAAGGCCGATCCTAATGCGGGGACCGCGACCGGCAACCTCTTATCTAACGGGAATTTCTATAATACCTCTCCCGGAAACGTAGAAATGAAGCCGCCCGGATGCGACCCGGCTGGCGGCAATCAGCCGTTCGCTATCATGCCGCCGTATTTGACGCTTAACTTCTGCATCGCGCTTGAGGGAATCTTCCCCAGTAGAAACTAGAAGATGTGCCGGCGCATCTTCGACATCCATGTGAGATGGACGCAAGCCAACAACTACCCGGGCGAGAGGGCGAGAGCCGCAAGGCTCTCCCCTTTCAAACTGGACGCATCATTTAGGTAAACGGCCTGGCTGTCAGGCGCTCACGCTTAACAGTTTGCCATTCACAGCTCCCGGCACAGACACCGCAGCGACATCGTGTTAATTTAAGGAGGAATCCGGAATGTTATCCAGGAAATACAGAATCATTCGTTTCACGCTGGTCTTCTTGTGCCTGATGGCGCTCTCGGGTGTGGCAATGCCTGGCGGAGTAGCACCACGTCAGGCCGCTGCCCAGTCGCGGAAAGCGCCTACGCCTGCGCAACCGGCAGCGGTGTTTGCCTGTAACAATTGCCCTCTCACCAACGCGACGTCTGGCCTTACCCCGCGCGCGTTCACGCCCTATCCGGCGACTATCCCGGTCACGGGGTTGACGGGCGGGCTGGTGAGCGTGTCCATAACGTTCACAGGCTGGACGTACAACTTCCCGGATGACCTGGACATGATTCTGGTCTCGCCGACGGGAAAGGCTTTCGAGTTCTGGTCTGACGCTGGCGGCACGGGAAGCGGGGTTTTTACCACGTTAACGGTAGCCGATACGGGCGCGACGCTGCTGCCCGACAACACAACTCCGGCGAGCGGCTCGACCTACAAGCCAGCCAATTACGAAACCTGCGCCGATCCCTTCGTGGCGAATGCGGGCCTCCCGGCCACAGTCTTTCAACCCACGGGAAATGGCTGCGGCTCGGCAACCTTCACATCTGTCTTTCACGGATTAAGCGGAACGGAACTCAACGGAACCTGGAAACTGTTCATTGTTGACGATTCAGGAGACGCCGGAGATGCCATCACCAGCGTTAGTCTGGACATCACCGCAGGTGGGCCAACAGCCGCCGATGGAACGATCAGTGGTCGCATCACGAATCCTGACGGTTCGCCGCTCGGCGGCGTCGTCATGAGATTGAGCGGTTCACAAACGAACTCCACCATTACTGATGCGGACGGCAACTATCGCTTTGAGAATGTCGAATCCAACGGCTTTTATACCGTCACGCCCGAGCGAGTCAACTACGCCTTTAGCCCCTCGAACATTTCGTTTTCTTCTCTTGCCATCGGGACACAAGCCGTCTTCACAGCCGAGCCCGTCGCGGAAACAGCTAATCCGCTCGACACGGATATGTACTTTGTCCGCCAGCAGTACCTGGATTTCCTGGGACGCGAGCCGGACCACGGAGGCCTGCTCTACTGGACCAATGAGATGCACAACTGCACTACGGAAGCAGGCTGTGCTCGCCGCCGCAATGAAATCTCTGCGGCCTTCTTCAAGAGCGCGGAGTTTCAGGAGACAGGCTCTTTTGTCTATCGTCTCTACCGCGCAGGTTTAGGACGGGAGGTCGGCTATACGGAGTTTAATGCGGACCGCCAGCAGGTCTTGGCCGGAGGCGCACTCGACACGCGCAAGGAGGCGCTCTCGACCGCCTTTGTGCAGCGCGCGGAGTTTGCGTCAAAATACAGCCAGACCAACAATGCTGCGGATTTCGTTGACGCGCTGCTCGCCAACGTGCAGCAAAGCGCGGGAGTCGATCTCTTCTCGGCGCGCAACGCGCTGATTAGTGCATACGAGACCGGAAGCAATCAGACAGAGAGCCGCGCCGCCGTCCTCAGAGACTTGGCGGACAGGGCCGAGATTAAGCAGGCCGTCGAGAACTCTTCCTTTGTGCTGATGGAATACTTCGGCTATCTGCGCAGAGATGCGGACGAGGGCGGCAGGCTCTTCTGGCTCAATGTCCTGGAGAACAAAGAGCCTGGCAACTTCCTCGGCATGGTCTGCTCCTTTGTCACGAGCGCCGAATACCAGCAGAGGTTTGCTGGCATCACGACTCACTCCAACCGCGAATGTAAGTGATGAGAGCTTAAAATTAGTCCTTCATTACTAAAGAGGTTCAGCCCCGACGTTCTTGAAAGAGAACATCGGGGCTGAACCTTTATCTCGCTTGATAAACCCGCCAGAGTTACGCCGTCAGCCGCGCATGGTCAGGCTTTCAGCCGCCCTTTATGGCTGCACCCGGTTGATAATGGCCTGGTAATACTGTAGACCGTCCTCCGGCTTGCCAACCGGAACCAGAAAGAGGCTGAAGTTTCCCAACGCATCGTGTTCGACCGTGTAAGTATTCTGTTGTAAAGAAACGCGACCAGACCCGACGAACATCAGCGAGAAACTTTCTCCCCCATTGATAGAGACTGCTCGCGCCGGTTTCTTACGCCGCTTCGACCTCACATCGCCAACTTCAACCAGCCTGAGCTTCGTTGTTCTGGATGCTTGTTGGCGAATCCTGAACGTCGTGTTCAAGTACGGAGCAAATGTTGCTCGGCTGAAATAGAAGAGGGGATCATCCGGGCTTTCATTTGCAGCGAGATAGCTGGCGGCCAAATCCAACGAATGCAGCCCTTCTTGTCCATCAGCTTCCGTGCTAGCAAATTTCCAGGGGACTGCTACCGAAAACATGGAGATAGACCCCCACATGACAAACTTTCTCCGCGAAACAGACATAGTTCGAGCTCCTCTTGCAAAAATTGTGCTGTGAGATTAAGCGTGAAGTAAATTAGAGAGGATAAGTTAACGCTACCTTATCACAGTTTATTTGACATGAAGAAATATTTTCTTTCCTTAGTTAACCCATCTCCAAGTTGAAAAGTCCCCGTCAGGGACTCTTTGGAGATTGAACCTCGGACATGGGATTAGTTAAGAGTCTGTTTCCGGCTGCGTTGAACGAGCGAGCCGATTAACCTCTGAGCGCGAGCGCGATTTCGACTGCGCGGCAGGCCGAGACCACGCCCCAGCCCTGACGGTCAACTTCTATGTGAGGCAACCGCTCCGCCGTCTCTATCAAAATCCGCTTGGCTAACTGAGGCGTGAGGGCAGGGTTGGCTTCGAGCATGCAGGCGATGATGGAAGAGACTATCGGCGCGGCGAAAGATGTTCCGTCCACATACTTGTAATGCTGATTAATAACGCTGCCCTCGTGGAGCTTGATGGTGATTAGCTGCCTGAGCAGCGCGACGGGCAGCCCGCGCGCCTCGTATAAATCCTGGTCCACCTCCGAGTGCTCTTCGATAATCGTGCGCAGCTCTGCGTCCGGCTCCGTGTCGAGCGTGGCGTACAGCTCCGCCTCCTCTTTGGTCTGCGTGTGCGGCAGGATGGGCGCGGGGACCCAGATGCCCGGCGCAATCAGGTCGGGCTTTTGCAAACCGTCAATCGTCGGTCCATAGGATGAGCGGTACATCCCGCGCCGCGCACGGTCCAGCGAGTTTTGATCGTCAAGCCCGCCGACAGCTATGCTCGAAGGCGCGCTCGCGGGCGGGAGCACCGGATGGCCCGGTAGATGTCCGGCATTGCCGACCGCGCAGACTATCATCAACCCCTCGCGGACAGCCGCTTCAACGGTCTGCGATAAAGAATTATGTAAATAAGATTGCTCGTCGTCGCCGCCCGCAGAGATGTTGACGACGCGTATCCCGTATCGCTCCCTGTGCTCCATGACCCACTTCAGGCCGCGCTCTATATTCTCTTCACTGATGCGCCCGGTCCTTCCGACCTTGACCAGCACGAGGTTCGCGTCGGGCGCGATGCCGCGATAAAAGCCCATCGAGAGCGAGCCGTTTCCGGCGGCGACGACCGAAGTCATCATCCCGTGCCAGCTTGAGACATCAGCAGTTCCAAGCGTGGTCTCGTCGCCCTCCACTATGCTGTGATAGGCGAGGATGCGGCTTTCGGGCGTAATCAGGTCGTCGTGCGAGTAGAAGCCGGAATCAAGAAAGGCTATCGTCACGGCGCGCCCCGTAAAGCGTTCGTCGGCGTCCATACGCAAAGGCGTCGGGAGCACATAACCGCCCTGCTCGAAAACGACGGCGTGCGCTTCGAGCTGTGCGCGTGCGCGCTCGAAAAGCTGAAGGCAGCGCGTGCAGACCATCTTCATCCCTGGTGGTCCATTGGCCGCCACGATTTTCTTCAACTCGTCCGGCAGAGCCTCAAACGAAACCATCGCATCCAGGCTCTCTCGTCCACACACGGGGCAGGCATCCGCGCCCGCCTCTTCGCCCACAGGATGCTCCGCAGGCGCAATCGCAATCTCTTCTTCACCCATCGAAACCCTTGTCCTCACTCGCTTGATAATTTCCGGCTATCATGCAGGCGCACCGGACGAAAAGCAAGGCCAAGCGCAAAAGTGTAAAGCTAAGAGAATATAAGCCACCGCAGGCACGTAGACACAGAGAACAAAACGGAGAGACAGAGCATAAGTAGGAAAGATATATTGAACAGTCTTATCACATCCTGATTTGTCTTCTCTCTCTCTGTGCCTCTCGCGTCTGCGGTGGCTGATGTTGAAATCTGTTCTTAATCTACCTTCAGCTTTGAGCTTCCGGCCTTTCGGTCTTGCGCCTTGCTTTTCGCGGCGCGTAGGGTATGCTTATAAAAAACCGATAAGATTAAAGGGGGTCGCGCGCAAGCTTCTATGGCAAATGAGCAGCCGACGGTGGCGGACATCTTTCGACGGGCGCAGGCGATCCGGCGCGAAAGCCCGCAGGTCTCCTACAAAGATATTAAAGCGCAACTGGTCAGAGAATATGCGAGCGCGCCCTTTCCCGGGCTGGACAAGCTCGCCATCCCGGAGCAGGATGCGCGTGCGCCCGAAGAGGATTGGTCCGCCGGCCTTTCCCTGGTCCGGCGCGGCATACAGTTTGAAGACTGGAAGGAGATTGCTGACGGCATCATCCTCAGCCTCGAACAGACAGAGAACTACGAGCAGCAGCACGGCGGCGCTTCCGCACGCGACGAATGGCACGACCGCACCGTCGGAATACAAGACCCGCTCAACAAAGGCGTCGGCAAGTGGATGCCCGAAGACTTGATGAAGCTGGCCGAGAGACAGACGAAGAAACAGTCGTGAGTCCGGAGTCCGAGAGTCTGGAGTCAAAGGCTTAAATCCTAAATACGTTTTTGCGCCTTTGACTCCAGACTCTCGGACTCTGAGAATCTCGGACTTTTTTTGAATCGTGATGAGCTTTCTGGGAAATCTTTTTAATGACCCGTTGTACCAGTCGGGCGAGCCGCGCCAGCCTGAAGAGTTGGGCGAGCAGGAGATTATCATCAGCCCGGACACGCGCCGCGCGAATCGCGTCCCGCCCGGACAGACGCGCACGCGCAAATGGCCCGTCCTGGACGCGCACGGCACGCCCCCAATCAATCTGGAAACATGGAAGTTCGAGGCGGACGGCGCGGTCGAGCAGCCGCAGGCGTGGTCGCTCGACGAGTTTCTGCAATTACCCGCCGTCAAGGTCTACGCCGATTTTCACTGCGTGACGCGCTGGTCCAGGCTCGATAATGTCTGGACAGGCATTCCTACGCGCGAGGTCGCAAAACTGGTCCAGCCGAAGGCGGAAGCCAGGTTCGTGCTCATCTTCGGCTACGATCACGGCTGGTCCACAAACATTCCGCTTGAATACTTCATGGCGGAAGACTCCCTCTTCGCGTTTGCGCATGACGGCAAGCCTATCCCGCCTGAACATGGTGGACCAGTGCGTCTCATCGTGCCGCAGTTGTACGCCTGGAAATCCGCGAAGTGGGTCAAGGGCATCCGCTTTCTCGCGTCGGACCAGCCGGGATTCTGGGAAGAGGGCGGCTATCACATGCGCGGGATACCCTGGAACGGGCGCGACGGCGAGCGTTTTCGCTGGCAGGAATAAAAGTCCGTGAGTCTGAAGTTCAGAGAGTCTGGGGTCAAAAGCTTAGGCTTCCGGCTTCAGGCTCTAAATTTATGATGAGCGTGCGAACAACCGTTGATGCAACGGAGACGAAGGTTGCCGGAGCGCGACCGAAAGACGCGGCAGCCGTCATCCTGCTCCGTGAGGAAACGGATACCGCGAACCCTCAAGTCTACTGGGTGAGGCGGAGCGAGAAGCTGGCTTTTCTCGGAGGCTTTCACGCTTTTCCGGGCGGGCAGCGAGACCTCGCGGACGCCGAGGCGCGCGTCGAGAATTGCGAGGAGGCGGAAACCTCCGCGATGATCGCCTGCGCCGCGCGCGAGCTTTTCGAGGAGCTGGGCGTGCTCGTCGCACGCGGCGCGCAGACGTTGACGAAAGGGCAGCGTGCTTCTCTCCTTGACGACCTCGAATCCGGTCGCATGTCTTTCGCGGAATTACGGGACCACTACGGCCTGTGCCTTGATGCGAGCGACTGGACCTTTGCCGGTCGCTGGGTCACGCCCCCCTTCAGTCCGCGCCGCTTCGATACATGGTTCTTCATCGTCCGTTGTCCGAGCAAACAGGAGCCGCGCCTGGTCGAAGACGGCGAGCTTGATGCGGGCGAGTGGATAGAGGCACGAGAGGCTTACGCGCGCTGGCAACGCTCGGAGGTTCTGACCGCGCCGCCAGTCCTTCACGCTTTGAAGATGCTGTCACACGGACTCGATGAAAATCTGGTCCAGCGCCTGCTTTCCGTTCCGCAGGCCCGGAGCGAGCCTGTCCGCCGGATAGAGTTTCGTCCGGGCTTTATCTGCTTCCCTGTGCGCACCCCGACCAGACCGCCCGCGACGCACACCAACTGCTACATCGTGGGGGGGAGCGAACTGCTCATCATTGACCCCGCCTCGCCCTACGAAGAAGAACAGGCGGCGCTCGCGCTTTGCGTTGACGAGCTGCTCGCGGAAGGACGCAGCGTGCGCGAGATTATTCTGACGCATCTACACCCGGACCACACGGGCGGCGTCAAAGCTCTCTCGGAGCATCTCGGCGGGCGTCTACGCGTCGCCGCGCACAGGCTGACGGCTGAAGCTCTCGCAGGACAAGTGCGCGTCGAACGTCTCATCGAAGATGAGGAGCTAATCGAGCTTGAAGGCGAGCCGCATCTTACCCTGCGCGCTCTGCACACGCCGGGGCACGCGCGCGGCCACCTCTGCTTTTACGAAGAGCGCACGGGCGCGCTGATTACAGGAGACAACATCGTCGGCCTCGGCTCCGTCCTGATTGACCCGCCCGAAGGCAACATGCGCGATTATCTGGCCTCGCTTGAGCGGCTGCGCGCTTTGCCACACCTGACAGTCCTCTTCGGCGCACATGGTCCAGCCGTCGGCAGCCCGCGCGCGAAGATTGAAGAGTACATCGCGCACCGCCTCGAACGTGAAACCAATATCCTCGCAGCCGTCCGCGAGGGCGCGAGCACGCCCGCGGAGATTGTTGCGCGCGTCTACACGGACGTTTCCCCGAAAGCACACGCGATGGCCGAGCGCGCCGTCCTCGCACATCTTGAGAAACTCGAAGCCGACAATCTGGTCCAGCGAGACTCAGAGGGCCGCTATCTTTCCAAAGACACAAATCCGTCGGCGAGTTAAAGATAGAAAGAGAAGAGCAAGGATAAAAGATGAAAAGAATGGCTATTCAAGCCGAATGGCCGGGCTTTAATTCTTTATCCTTCATCCCTCATCCTAGACCTCGCAGGCACACGCACGCATCGCACGTTTGCAGAAGCACTGGCCTATCTGATTAAATCATCAGGGCAGCACAAACACTTTAAAGAGAGTCCGAGAGTCCGAGAGTCCAAGAGTCTGAGAGTCAAAAGCAGTAGCAGTAAACTCTAATTCGTCTTGATGCCTTTGACTCCAGACTCCAGACTTTAGACTCCAGACTTGAAGGGTATTATGGGATTAGCAAAAACTTTCGGCGAGTTGAAGGAGCGCGGGTACAGAAGCGTTTCCGTCAAGGACGAGATGCGTGCCAACCTGTTGCGTAAATTGCGCGCGGGCGAAAAACTTTTTCCGGGCATCGTCGGTTATGACGAGACGGTCGTCCCGCAGATCGTCAACGCCGTCCTCGCGCGCCACAACTTTATCCTACTGGGCCTGCGCGGGCAGGCTAAGAGCCGCATCATACGCCAGCTTGTAGATCTTCTTGACGAGCGCATTCCCATCATCGCAGGCTCTGAAATCAACGACGACCCCTTTCATCCCATCTCCGCCTACGGTCGGCAAATGATAGAGCTTCACGGCGAGATGACGCAGATTGAATGGATCGAGCGCGATTCGCGTTTTGTCGAAAAGCTCGCCACGCCGGACGTGACCATCGCGGACATCATCGGAGACGTTGACCCGATTAAGGCTGCCAAGGGCGGGCATCTACTGAGCGACGAGCTGACGATTCATTACGGGCTACTGCCGCGCGCCAATCGCGGACTCTTCGCCATCAACGAACTGCCGGACCTTGCGGGCAAGATTCAGGTCGGCCTCTTCAACATCATGCAGGAGGGCGACGTGCAGATTAAAGGCTACCCCGTGCGCCTGGCCCTGGACGTGATGCTGGTCTTTTCCGCCAACCCCGAAGACTACACGGCGCGCGGCAAAATCATCACGCCGCTCAAAGACCGCATCGGCTCTGAGATTATGACGCACTACCCGACGGACCTTCAGCTCGGCGTAGAGATTACAAAACAGGAAGCCTGGACCAGCCGCGAGGGGCTGGAGGCGAGCGTTAATATCCCTGACTTCATACGCGACCTCATAGAGCAGATAGCCTTCGAGGCACGCGACGACCAGCGTATAGACAAGCGTTCGGGAGTCTCGCAGCGTCTCTCCATCAGCGTCATGGAATCTCTGGTCTCCAACGCGGAGCGCCGCGCCCTGCTGACAGATGAAGCGGAGATTGTCCCGCGTATCTCGGACATCTACGCGGCCATTCCTTCGATGACGGGCAAGATGGAGCTTGAATACGAAGGCGAGCAGATTGGCCCCGCGCGCATCGCCAAAGATTTAATCAAACGCGCCGCCGGAGAAATCTTTGAAGGCTACTTTGTCGGGATAGATTTTACGGACGCCACGCGCTGGTTCGACGCAGGCAACACCATCCGCCTCGCCGAGACAGCCTCCGACGAAGAATGCCTCGTCCTGCTCGACGCCGTGCCGGATTTAATCGAGACCGCGCTGATACCCTTCGACTTCAAACGCTCTGACACTGGACTCACAGTCTCCGCCTGCGAATTCGTCCTCGAAGGTCTCTACGCGCAAAACAAGATTAGCCGCAACGAAGAGGGCGGCTACACCGCTGCCACTAAAGCCAAAAAGGACCGCCGCGGGATGATCTACGACGACCTGACCGAGACCGGACGTTATAGCTGAGCTGTCAGCTTTGGCGAATCCTCGTGAGGAGAGGCGATTGATGTATAATTTCATAGAGTTATCACGATGAAGCGAGGTGATAGACTATGAGTGAGGCTCAGACGGAAGAAGAGCGCGAAAGGTTAGAGAAATACCGGCAGCAGGCGCACGCGCGGGCATGGGAGCTTGCCAAAAAGCAGGGAGTCAAGCCAATCAGCAGGGTTGAAGATTTGCAGGGAGATTTCTGGCCGGAGCAAGAAAGTATGGATGAGTTTTTGTCTTGGCTGAGGACCACACGTCAGGAAGATTAAGGTGTCTCATATTCCCTAATGATGACCCCGCCGAGCCACGATATAATTGTAGTTGATACTGATGTGGTTTCCTTTATTTTCAAAGGCGACACGCGCACAACTCTCTATCAACCGTATCTTGCTGAAAGGCTAGGTATCATCGCCGCACAAAGCCGGGCAGAGCTTGAGCGCTGGGCTTTGCTTCATAATTGGGGATCGCGTCGCCACGCGGAGTTGCGGCGCTATCTGGGAAATTATCTCTTTGCAGAAGTGGACGAGGCGATTTGCTTGCGATGGGCTGAAATAAAGGTCTATGCACAGCTCAAAGGAAAATCCATCTCCGGTGCTGATGCTTGGATAGCAGCGACCGCACTTGCTTATGATGCTCCTCTGCTCACACATAATGCTGATGATTTTATAAATGTTTCGGGTCTAACTGTCATGACGGAAAAGTAAGTTGCCCTAAATCTCCCCGCTCATCTTTCGTTATCGGAATCCATCTTGACTGCTCTCAATGGAGCACTCGCTTGGCTGGAAACCTGCTGGAGAAATTGTAAAGATGCAAAGCTTAATCCTTTCTGCCAGACGCAGCGCGGCGGTTGTGTTGCTGGTCTTGTGGCTGGTCCTGGCGGCGGCTGCGGCGACGCGCGTTGAGAGCACCGTGACCATCAGCGATCCGAACTCGACGACGCTACATGTGACGACCTTGATTACGGATTTGAACCAACCGCAGCTTGAGGTCGGGTTGCCCAACTGGACGCCGGGTTATTACACGACCGAAGATTTCGCGCGCAACATGGCGCGGCTCGTCTTTACGGACCAGGCCGGACGCACTCTCTCTCACAGAAAGTTTCATGACAGCATCTGGACCTTGAATACGCGCGGCGCATCTTCCGTCAAGATTGATTTCGACTACACGGCGAATCAACTGGACCTTAACAAATCGCTGATTACGCCGACCTACGCCATCCTCAACGGCACGAATCTCTTCTTCTACATCAAGGGCCACACGCTGGACCAGCCCGCTGCGGTCACTTTTAAGCTGCCGACGGGCTGGCGTATCGCGACCGGACTCACGCCTTCGAGCGATGCCTTGACCTTCACGGCAGAGAATTACGATGTGCTGGTTGACTGCCCGGCGATTGTCGGAGAGTTTGACCGGGTGACGCTCCCCTTGCGCGGCGTGCCGCATCATCTCATTGTCGCGCCGAAGGGCGTCTTGGCCGAAGCTGACTTGCAGAAGCTGGCCGCCGATTCCCTCAAGGTGATTGACGCGCACACGAGCATGTTCCGAGAGATTCCCTACAAGCAATACCTGACGCTCAATGTCTTCGCAGAGAGAGGCATCGGCGGGCTTGAACATCTCAATTCCTATCTCGGCATTCTCTCTAAAGAGTCCGCGCGCAGCGAGGCAATCGCCGGACTCACCGGACTCACCTCGCACGAATTCTTTCATGCCTTCAACGTCAAGCGCATACGTCCCGCCGAGATGTGGCCCTATCGCTATGACGAGCGCAACTACACGCCGCTGCTCTGGGTCTCCGAGGGCATCACGGACTATTACACGGACCGCGGGCTGTTGCGCGCTGGCTTGATTAAGCCGGATGCTTATCTTGAAGGGCGAGGCAATCTGCTGGCCTTCGTGCAATCTGTGGAAGCGGCGAAGTATATCTCTGCGGAAGAGGCGAGCATCAACACCTGGCTCGGCGGAATAGGCGGCGGCAACCAGCCCTTCTCCGTTGATTACTACACGCGCGGAGACGCGCTCGGTCTTCTGCTAGACTTCTCGATTCGCCATGACACACGCGGCGCGTCCACCCTCGACGACGTCATGCGCGCCCTCTACACAAACTTCTACAAAAAGAACCGCGGGTTTACGACCGACGACATGATCGCCACGATCAACCAGTTGACCAGGAAGGACTATCGCTCATTCTTTGAAAAATATGTCAGCGGGACAGACCCACTGCCTTACGATGAAGTGCTCGGCTATGCAGGGCTGCGCCTCGAAGAGAGCAGGAGCAAGATTCTCAGGCTCGGCATCGGGACCAGTTCAAACAGCACGACGATTACCAGCCTGACCGCGGGCGGCGCGGCGCAGGAGGCGGGTGCGCAGGTCGGCGACCAACTGCTCGGCGTCGGCGAGGTCGCGGCGAGCGACGCGAACTGGGCCGCGCAGTTTCGCAAAGTTTACGCCAATCGCATCGGCGAGACCGTGCCCCTCTACCTGCTGCGCGAAGGCAAGCCGGTCTTTATCAACATCAAGCTCAGGGAGGTGGAGGAATCTGCCTGGAAGCTCAAGCGTCTGCCTGAGATAGCCAAAGACAAACAGGATATCCTCGACGCCTGGATAAACGGAAAGTAGAATTGTCAGATAGTAAGGATATGAAGTTCACACGCTATTCAAAGTTTAAAGGATTTGATGTCTCTTCGATCAACCTCGGCGATCTGATGGACTCACTCTCGGACGCTCTGCTCAATTCAGGGTTCGATGATGATTACTACTGGACCAGGCAGCGCCACGAGCAGGATACCTCTCTGGATGCTCTCAGGCGCGCGCTGCTTCAGGCGATGATGGAAGCCGGCCTCATTGACGAGCACCAGATTCAGGAGATGCTCGCCGAGAATGAAGGCAAGTTCAAAGGCTCTCTGCTCGAAGAGATGCTCAACCAGCTCATAGAGCGGCTGGTCGAGGAGGGTTATCTGAATTTGAGAGAGGAGCAGCAGACCGCGCAGCAGGCACGCGAGCGCGGGCGCGCCGCAGGTTTGGGCCAGGTCGGAGAGCCTCTGCCGCGCAACGTTCATTTCGAGGTCACGGAGAAGGGTCTGGACTTTCTAGGCTATAAGACTCTGCGCAATCTGCTCGGCAGTCTCGGCAAAAGCTCCATCGGGCGACATGATACGCAGCATCTTTCGACCGGAGTCGAGGCCGCGCAGGTCTCCAAGCCCTACGAGTTTGGCGACACCATCAACCTCGATGTCAATACGACGCTGATGTCCGCCATCAGGCGCGAGGGACTCGGCGTGCCGCTCAATCTGGAATACGCGGACCTGCATGTCCAACAGTGCGACTATCAATCATCATGCGCGACCGTCGTCATGCTCGATTGCTCGCACTCCATGATTCTCTACGGCGAAGACCGCTTTACGCCCGCCAAGAAGGTGGCGCTCGCCCTGGCCCATCTCATCAGGACGCACTACCCGGGCGATTCTCTCAAGATCGTGCTCTTTCACGACTCGGCGGAAGAGTTGCCGATGGCGCGGCTGGCGACGACGCAGGTCGGCCCTTATCACACCAACACCGCCGAAGGCTTGAGGCTTGCGCGCCGTATCCTGCAAGCGCAGCGCAAAGAGATGAAGCAGATCGTGATGGTCACGGACGGCAAGCCGACAGCCTGTTTTATGGACCAGCCCGGCTCGCAGCCGAGCAGCAGCCGCAACGCGGGGGCTTCCGCGAGAAGGCTCTATAAAAATCCTATGGGGCTGGACCCGTTCGTCATGAGCGAGACCTTCAAAGAGGTCCAGGCCTGCCGCAAGGCCGGTGTCATGATTAACACCTTCATGCTGGCGAGCGATTACTACCTGGTCGAATTCGTCAAGCAGATGACGGCCATGACCAACGGCAAGGCATACTTTGCCAATCCCAACAATCTCTCGCAGTTTGTCCTGATTGACTTTCTCAAACGCCGTCAGAGTCGCGTCAGGTAAGGCGCGCGGGTAAAGAAAACGTGTGGACCAGCAGAGCGCGGCGGCCTGAGATGAACGCCGCGAGAGAAGCGCCGGAGTATGAAGTCAGAAGCAAACTCGAAAGCTCGGCGAAAGCATCGCATGTGGACGCCCTACTTCGTCCTCTTCGTGGCGCTTCTTGTCACTTTGCTCGCGGCCTCTTACGTGGCACGGACGGCTGAATCCAAAGACCGCCTCAGGTTTCAGAACGCCGTCAATCATACGCACAATAATATTCGCAAGCGGCTGGACATCTATCTGGCCCTGCTGCAATCCGGCGCGGGGTTGTTCACGGCCAGCGACGAAGTGACGCGCGATGAATTCCGCAATTATGTGGACCAACTGGAGCTGCGCACGAACTATCCGGGCATACAGGGCATAGGCTTTACCGTTCGTCTCAAGCCCGAAGAAAGAGACGCGCTCGCGGCGAAGATGCGGGCGCAGGGCCTCAAGAGCTTTCATCTCTGGCCCGCAGAGCCTGCGCGCTCGGAGTATCACTCGATTATTTACCTGGAGCCGTTTGACCGTCGCAACCAGGCGGCCATCGGCTTCGATATGTTTACAGAGCCCGTGCGCCGCGAAGCGATGGAGCGTGCGCGCGACGCCGGCGCGGCGGCGGCTTCGGGCCGCGTCACGCTGGTCCAGGAGATAGACCAGGACAAGCAGGCGGGGTTTCTCATTTATGTCCCGGTTTATCAGGGCGGACCACCGCCCGCGACGGAAAGCGAGCGCCGCGCGGCTCTCAGGGGTTTTATCTACAGCCCCTTTCGCGCAGACGATCTGCTCGACGGCATCCTCGCTAAAGAGAGCCAGGAGGGCATAGACTTCGAGGTCTACGAGGGACAGGATACTGGTCCAGAAAATCTCCTGCACAACTCTCGCCGCGCCAATCTCGCGGCGAGCAGTGAGCAAGCTCCGCGCTTTACGGCCCGCACAGAGCTTGATGTGGCGGGGCGCAAGTGGAATCTGGTCTACGCCACGGGCCAGGGGTTTGAAGCCGGCTCTGGCATGAACCTCGTGCCCTACACGCTGCTCGGCGGCACACTTATCAGCCTGCTTCTCTTCCTCGTCACAGGCTCGCAGGCGCGCGCACGCGCCTCAGCCGAACGCTCCGCCGCCGAGCTGAAACAATCCGAAGCAGCTTTGCGAGAGAGCGAAGAGCGTTATCGTGTTTTCGTCGAGCAGAGTACGGAAGGCATCTGGCGTTTTGAGCTTGAGATGCCGTGCCCGCTTGAAATGTCCGAAGACGAGCAGCTCGCGCACTTTTACAAGTACGGCTACCTGGCCGAGTGCAATGACGCGATGGCGCAGATGTACGGCTACGAGCGTGCGGGCGAGATTGTCGGCGCGAGGCTCGGAGACCTGCTGGTCCAGGACGACCCGGCCAACATAGCTTATCTG
>DASWMI010000216.1:0-2344 GCA_036399835.1 Pyrinomonadaceae bacterium
GCAGCCCATGATGGAAAGATGTAGAGGCTCTTCGATGTGCGCGAGGCGGCGTTCTATCTCTGTGACTATCTCGACGAAGTTATCAACATCAAGACGCCCGCAGGTCGGGCAGGCGACGACTGTGACGCCGCGCTTGCGCAGTTCCAGGGATTTGAGAATCTCCCAGGCCACACGCACCTCTTCCTGCGGCTCTGCCGCGAGCGAGACGCGAATCGTATCGCCTATGCCTTCATGAAGCAGGATGCCCAGACCCATCGCGGACTTGATCGTGCCGCTAAAGGATGTGCCGGCTTCCGTCACGCCCAGATGGAGCGGGTAATCAACCTGCTCGGCGAGCAAGCGATAAGCCGCGACGGTGCGATGCACGTCTGAAGCCTTGAGCGAGATGATGATGTCGTTGAAGTTTAAATCTTCGAGGATGCGTATGTGTCTCTGCGCCGATTCGACCATCGCTTCGGGCGTCGCCGTGCCGTATTTGGCGAGCAGGTCTTTTTCGAGCGAGCCGCCGTTAACGCCTATCCGAATCGGGACCTGCTGCGTCTGCGCCGCGCGCACGACTTCACGCACGCGCTCATGCGCGCCGATATTGCCCGGGTTCAAACGCAGCTTATCTATGCCCGCATCGAGCGCCATCAAAGCCAGCTTGTAATGAAAGTGTATGTCGGCGACGAGAGGAACTTGAGGGACACGCTTTCTAATCTCTTTGAGAGCGATGGCGGCATCCTTATCGGGCACGGCGAGGCGGACAATCTCGCAGCCCGCGCTCATCATCTCTTCAATCTGCGCGACCGTTGCCCCGACATCAACCGTGTCGGTCTTAGTCATAGACTGGACCACGACCGGCGCGCCGCCGCCAATCTGTATGTCCTTAACTTTTACGGCCCTGGTTTTCCTCATAAGCAGTCTCAGAGTCTGAGAGTCCGAGAGTCCGGGGTCAAAGGCCAAAAGCTTTTTTCTTCTGACTCCTAGACTCCAGACTCTCGGACTCATTTCTGTGGCGTGGTCGCCGCTGGCTTGTTGTCATCCGACCCGCGCCAGCGCGAAGCCTCTTTGACGAGATCGTTGGTGATGACGAAGACCATCAGGAGCAGGACCATCACGAAGCCGACCTGCTGTATACGCTCGCGCACTGTGGTAGAGATGGTCATGCCGAAAATCGCCAGCGCGCCTTCGAGCAGCAGGAGGAAGATGGCACCGCCGTCGAGCACCGGAATCGGGAGCAGGTTGAAAATCCCCAGATTCAGGCTCAGGAAGCCGAGCATGCTGAGGACACCGGCCCAGCCGAGTTCCTTGACGGCCATGGTCGAGGCGCGTGCGATGCCGATAGGACCGGAAAGCGTATCACGCGCGGAGCGCTGGCCCGCGAAGAGTTGCTTGAGAGCCTTGCCCGTCAGACGTAGTATCTCAAGGTTGTGACGGACGGCGTGGCCCATCGCGGCCACCGGACCAATACGCACGAGCGGCGCGTCAATGTCCGGCACCAGACCGATCATCACGTCGCCTTCGGGCGTCTTCTGCGCGCTCACAGTCAACTCTTTCTGCTCGCCGTTGCGCTTAATCTTGAGGCGAATCGGAGCCGCCTTGCCTTCTTGAATAAGCGGCTTCACCTGGTCCGGGCTGGTGACTGCCTTCTCGTTGATTGAGAGCAGTTGGTCTCCCGGCTGCAAGCCTGCTTGGATGGCCGGCATCCCCGGCGTGAGCCTGTCAACAACAACCGGCCAGTTTCCGAAATCGGGTTGAAAGTCCAGTCTTCCGATGGATTCGCCGCTGTCCACGCTGCGGGTCGGCGTAATCGTCAGGGGAACACGCTGGCCGTCTCTCTCGACGACGAGCGAGACGGGCTGGTCCGGCGAGAGCAAAGCATCGCCAGAGATGCGCTCCCAGGATGGATTCTCTTCTCCGCCGAAGGAGATAATCCGGTCGTTGATTCGCATTCCGGCCTTTTCAGCCGCGCCGCCGGGCTTGAGCGCCCTGACCACAGGCGCGGGCGAAGCGGGAACGCCGATCCACATCGCGCCGACGGCTGTGATGGTGAGCGCCGTCAGGATATTCATGATTGGTCCAGCGAGCGCCACAGCGATGCGCTGCCAGCGCGGGCGCAGGTTGAACATCTCTGCGGGCGGAATGTCTGTCGCGCCCTCGCCCTCAATCGGGGCGTTCGATTCGTCGCCGCCGAGCTTGACATAACCGCCGAGCGGGATGGCGGAGATGCGATAGTCGGTCTGTCCCCAGCGCTTGCCCGTGAGCCTCGGCCCGAAGCCGAAGGAGAAGGTCTCGACGCGAATTCCCAGGAGCTTGGCGACGGCAAAATGGCCGAACTCGTGTAAGACAACGGCGGCGCCAA
>DASWMI010000217.1:0-31387 GCA_036399835.1 Pyrinomonadaceae bacterium
TTTTCGCGCTTCTCCCACAAAGGCTTTTCATGCGGGTTGCGCCGGGAGCGCAGCCCGCATGAAAAGCAAGGAGCTTAGAACTGGAACTTGACGCCCAGCCTGAGTGATGACGGGAACTGGAAGATCAATCCAGAACCGTAGAAGGGGTTGCGCACAGGCGGAACGCCCGTGACACCGCTGTTGATGGTGAACGTCTGGTCCAGCGTCAGAGCGCGCTGGCTGTTGAAGACGTTGAACCAGTCAACCTGGAAGCGCAGTTGCTTGTTCTCGCTGAAAACTATCGGATAGTAAGCACCGAGGTCCAGGTTCATGGTCATGGGCGCGCGGGTTGAACCGACAGCGCTCTCGACACCAGCCGAGCCGCCGGTCACCGTGGCTCCCGTATTCGGGATGATGGCCGTGCCGCGCGGGACTGCGAAGCCTTCGTTGTTTCCATACACGGGGTGCGGAATCAACTGGTTGAACGGAAGACCCGACTGCGCATAGAAGTTGCCGGAAACCGTCAACTTGAACGGCGTGCGGTAGCTGCCGTTGAACTTGAAGACATGCGGACGGTCATTGGGCAGGCGTCCGTATGTATTCGCCAGCAGGCTGGTCAGATCGAACAGCGAAGTGATGTTCGGGTCAGACTGGCCGTTGTCGTTGCGGAACAGTCCTTCGTAGTTACCGATGAGGCTTGAGAAGACGTAGGAAGCGATGAACTGGTAGTTGTTCGTGAAACGCTTCGTGGCCGAAACCTCAAACGCACGATAGTAGCGACGGGCTGGTCCAAAACACTGCGGGGCGACGAGGAATGAACCCGGATGGTCAAGGTCAGGGACACCATTACAGGCCAGGAGTTCCGTCGTGTTCGCCGCATAGCGGCCAGGGTTAAAGAGGAAATAGTGCTCGCCGTCGTCGAAGGAGCCATCCTCGATGACCTCATCCTGCGCGCGATAGACGCCGCGGAAGCTGAGGGCCAGGTCTTTGGCTGCTTCAAACTCAACACCGGCTGAGAACTCGTTGACGGTCTGCGGCTTGAGACCCTGGTCAATCGGGGTCGCATCCGCGCCGAGGTTGACCGCCGCAAAGTTGGCGCTGATGCCCGGCACGATGATGGCATTGGGCGGAGCATTGTAGCGGTTGACGTTGAAGTTCTTGTCGGTCTGCGAGTCTCCGCCACCGGCACGCACGTTCAGGTCAAGCGGAATGGGCGTCTCAAGGTAACGCGCAAAGTTAAAGAAGAGCTTGCCTTTGCCCTTGCCCGTGAAATCCCAGACCACGCCGAGGCGCGGCTGCGTGTTGGAGATAAAGTCGTTGAGCTTCAGGTAGGTGATGCCGCCTTCGCCATAAGCCTGCTGGTAATCCCAGCGCAGACCCATGTTGATCTGGATGTTCTGCGTCAGCTTATAGTCGTCCTGAATGTAAAAGCTCTCGACGTTGGTAAAGGTGTTGGCGACCAGCTCGAAGTCGCGAACGCGTGTGCTCAGACGAACCAGGAACGGATTGTTGAGCGCTTCAGCTTCCGTGATGGTCGCGTTGACCGCACTGGTGATGCCTGCGGGCGCACCGCCACCGGCGACTAAAGCGGCTGCGACGGTCGCGGCTGCTGCCGACGGACACACAATCTGCGTGGTCCTCACGGTGCAAACGCTAAAGCTGTTGCTGGCGACGCGGTAGCCGTTGACAGTGTTGTTATTTGCCACCTGCATCGGCAGGTTGTTCGGGTTAGCGTAGGTGCGGGTCGGACCGCTGGAGAGCTGCGTAATATCGTAGATATTACGGAACCACTCTGCGCCATACTTGAAGGTATGCGGTCCGTAGATGCTCTGGAATCTGGCCGCCAGTTCATAGCGGTTGCGATCCTGAGTCGAATAGAGACCGAAGCCGGGGCCGCGCAGGAAGTTGCGCTGCAACGTGCCGCCGCGTCCGTCCACGAAGTCTACAAAACCCGTGCCTGCTCTGGTGCTGTCAATGTTGGTCGTCGTGACGGGCAGGACCGCGCCGCCCCTCAAGACCGCGAAGGTATCGTTCTGCAAGGGCGCATCCAATCCGGTTTGGAGCGGAATGGTGTTGGCGCGCTGGAAGTGCAGACCGCCGGAAAACTCACCGATGAACTTCTGGCTAAAGGTTGAGTTCAAGCGGAAAGCGTAGTTGTGGCCGCCCGTTTCCTGTCTGCCGAGGAAGGCGTCAACGTTGTCGCCGAAACCGGAGACGTTCGTCAAAGCCGCTGTCGCCAGGAAGCCTTCAACCTTGGTGAAATCGCCAAAGGTCGAGAGCGTCAGCGTGTTGTTCTGGTTAACGGCCCACGTCAGCTTGCCCGCATAGAAGGGCGTGCTCACCTTGTTCTCGACATTCTGATGGAACGTCTGTGTCAGATAGTTATTGGTCCGGCGCTGCGGGTTGAAGGCCCCGAAGAACCAGAGCTTGTCCTTCATGATCGGACCGCCGATGTCGCCGCCGAGGTCAGCTTCTGAGAAGCCGTTCGGGGCCGAACCGGTGAAGGGCAGGTTCTTGGTCTCGCGGACAAAGCTCTTCGAGGTGAAATAACCGAAGAGGTCGCCGTGAAACTCGTTACTGCCGCTCTTGGTGATGACGTTAAAGATACCACCGGTCGCCCTGCCGTACTCAGCGCCATAGGCTCCGGTCTTGACTTCCACTTCCTGCACAAACTCGAAGGGAAGGTTCGCGCCCGAGCCGCCGAAGGCCGGGTCAGTAGTATTGATGCCATCGAGAATGTAGTTGTTCTCAGGACCGGACGAGCCGCTGACCGAAGGGTCGCGCTCGCGACCCGAAGCATCGCGCAGGCCCGAACGGACAACGGTCGGGGCGATCGTGTAGAGGCCCTGCACCGTGCGCGAGGTCGGGAAGTTTGAGAACTGCTCGGTCGAGACGTTGGTGCCACGCGTGGTGGTCGTCACGTCAACGGTTGCGCCCGAGGTATCGGTCACAGTCACGGAGGCGGTAGCGCCTGCGGGCTGTAGCTTGATTTCGAGCGCCGAGCTGCGAGAGATGTTGACCTCGACCTCCTGCTGCTCGAACCTGCCAAAGCCGCTCGCGGCTTCGACGATGACATTATATCTTCCCGGAGGAAGACTGAGGATGCGATAGCGACCTTCGGCATCGCTGGTCGCCGACCGAGGGCTGATTAAGTTAGAACTGGTGACGGTCACGGTCACGCCGGGAACGGCAGCGCCGTTGACGTCTACCACCTGTCCCTCAATCGTACCCGTCGTTGATGTCTGGGCCACAATGCTGGTCGCAAAAAGCGACAGGCTCAGAGCAATCATCGCCGTGATAATAAATTTCAGGGAAACTTTCATGCTCAATTCCTTTCGTAGATTGACTAGTTCCTCATGCTGAAGATGCCGCCTGTCCGGCACCGCAGTCCAAGCTTGCCAGCTCAGGCAAACCGTGCGGGGCATCTATAAGAATAGGACTCTTTTTGTAAACGCATACTTCCTGCGCCGCCAATTCTGCAACTCCCATGCCCACATTTGCGTTTACAGCGTAATCCTATCTGCTTCAAAAGTTTAGCCGGAGTCCGTGACCCCTCGCGGAAGGCTTAATATCCAAAAAAATGGTTATCCCGTTCAGAAATTCGGAATGGCGCGCGCCCCGCCCCCTGTGCGCAGGAGGTCGGCGCTCTCTCGCGGAGCGAGGCTGGCCCGGCGGCGACCAGGGGTTTGCGAGCAGGTCTTCTTGAACAATTCGATGGAGAGAGCTGCGATGAAAGTTTTCATCAGGCGGCCAGGCGCGCGTTGATGGTAAAGATGATAGAATCCATCGCGCGGGGCGCTTCAAACGCTAAACTTTCCAAAGGAACAAGACCGAAGAGAGCCGGTGTCAGAGAGAATCTATCGCGATCCGGTCCACAACATCATTCGTCTGCGCACGGTGACGGACGAAGGACGGCTGATGGTGCGTCTGGTGGATGCGCCGGAGTTTCAACGCCTGCGCCGCATCAAGCAACTGGGCCTCGCGCTCTATACCTACCAGGGCGCGGAGCACTCGCGCTTTACGCACTCTCTGGGTGTGCTCCACCTGATGACGCGCGTCCTGGACCGCCTCGGCGAGCATTACAACATCACGGCAGAGAATCGTGCGGCCACGCGCGCCGCCGCCTTGCTCCACGATGTCGGTCACGGGCCTTTCTCGCATGTCATGGAGAAGGTCTTGAACGTCCATCATGAAGACTGGACCGTGCGCGCAGTCTTGAGCGAAGAGACTGACATCGGGCGCGAGCTGCGATGCTTTTCCGCAGACATGCCGGAGCGCGTGGCCTCTATCATAGAGGGCAAGTTTCAACCCGCCGCGCTGGCCCAGCTCGTCTCCTCGCAACTGGACGTTGACCGGATGGATTATCTGCTCCGCGACTCTTTGATGACGGGCGCGAAATATGGCATCTATGATCTCGAATGGATTATCAACGCGCTCCAGATTGACGAAGAGAACGACCGCATCTACGTGGCTGCGCGCGGACTCTATGCCGTCGAAGAATACTTGCAGGCTCGCTACTACATGTTTCGACAGGTCTACTTTCATCGCACGCTGCGCTCAGCCGAAGCGGTCCTGCGCTCTGCCCTTCGCCGCGCTCTCGAATTGCTCCAGGCGGGACAGCCTATCTGGTGCGCTTCCGGCTCGGCCTTTGAAAAGTTTCTCCACCGCGAGCCTCTGACTATCACTGAGCATCTTGAGATGGACGATTCCGATGTCCTCTTTCACATCAAGCAATGGCAGCGCGAGCCGGACCAGGTCTTGAGCGACCTCAGCCGTCGCTTCGTCGGTCGCCGTCTCTTTAAGGCGATTGACCTGGATATGCCCGAAGACGAGCGCGCGGATTTTCTGGCCGAGGCCCGCTCGGCGACGATGCGCGCGGGCTTTGCTCCCGAATACTATTTTATAGAAGACCACGCGGGCGATGTGCCTTACTACTCCTACTATACTGCGGAGGGCGCTGAGCCGAAGGCGCGTATCTATGTCGAAGACGGCTACGCGCGACCCGCTATAAGAGAGATTAGCGAGGTCAGCGAGGCCGTGCGCGGTCTCCAACGCTACCAGCTCAACCGCGTCTGCTTTCCGCCGGAAGTCAAGGATGAAGTCTATGCTCTTTATCACGCGGCTGCGCCGTCGCGCGAGATTGGCTCAAAGGGCGGAATAGAAGTTGGGCGAGCTTCCTCTTGATGTTTAATCAATGGATGGAGAGAACGAATCAATGAATTTCGGCTTTCTGCTTTTCCCTGACGCTGAAGAACTGGATTTTGTCGGTCCCTGGGAGATCGTCGCGGCTTGGAGCAAGTATGCGGGTGGACCAGAGCGTTGTCTGACGGTGAGCGAGGCTGGCGGCGAAGTGCGCTGCGCGAAGGGGATGAGGATGATTGCGGACGAGAGTTTCGAGTCGTGCCCGCCGCTCGATTACCTTTTGATTCCAGGCGGGCAGGGGACGCGCAGCGAAGTTAATAATATTGCGCTGATAGATTTTGTGCGCCGCCAGGCCGCTTCATGCAAAGAGGTGCTCTCGGTCTGCACGGGCGCTTTTATCTTGCAGGCCGCGGGCTTGCTCGAAGGGAAAAGGGCTACGACGCACTGGGCATCGCTCGGACGGCTGCGAGAATTCGCGGATGTCTCCGTGGATGAAAAGCGTTTCGTGCGCGACGGCCACGTCTGGACCGCCGCCGGAGTCTCTGCGGGGATAGACCTCGCGCTCGCCCTCGTCGCGGACCAATCGGGCGAAGAGGCCGCCAGCCGCGTACAGCTCTACGTGGAATATTACCCGGAAGGCAAACGTTTCGGGCGCGAGCATCTTAACGAGCAGTCTCCCGCTTATCTGAAATCCGCAGTCTCTTAAATAGCTCGCCATCCTTCGACCGACTGCGATGAAGCTTCGCGCCGTCTTTATCTTCGCCTTGCTTTTTCTCTGTACGCCAGCGCCGTGCGCGGATGCGCGGACGAGCGCGCGGCGCGTGCGTCTGGCCGTGCTGGATTTCGGCGAGACGGATAACGCGCGTCGCCTCTCGGACCAGTTCTCCAAGATGCTCTCTGCGGACGCAGAGCTTTTGATGGTTGATCGTGATGAAGCACGCGCGGCGGCGCGCGGCATAGGCTACAGCGGGTCGCTCAACATGACTCTGGCTGAAGCGCGCGACCTCGGCGCGGCCATCGGCTGCGATTTTTATCTGACGGGCGATGCGCAGTCTCTGCGTCGCTCGCCCTCGGATGCGCCCGTCTATTATGAAGCCTACGCCTCTGTCTTTCTGGTCAGCGCGCGGACGGGCCGCCTGCGTCTGTGGGAGCGACAGAGCTTTCGCGCAGAGACAATGGAAGCAGCCTGGCGGCTCTTGCTTGCCTCCTTTGAGAGCCGCGAGACGCTGAAGCTTTACACAGACGCGCTGCGCCGCGCAGAGGAGGATGAGAGGCGCGCGCGCGAGATGGCTCTGGTCTGGAACGCGCCCTTGATAGAGGAAGTGCCGGAAGAGGGAAGCGCGGCGGCTGCGAGTTTGCGCGTGCCGCAACCCTTTCGCAGGCTGCGTCCCGTTTATACTGAAGCGGCTGCGCGGGCTGAGGTCGAGGCGACCGTTGACCTGCTGGTTGACATAGACGCTGCGGGCGAAGTCGCGCGCGTGGAGGTCGTCCGCTGGGCAGGCTTCGGGCTTGATGAAGCGAGCGTGGACGCTGTGCGCCGGATGCACTTTCGCCCGGCGATGCGCCAGGGCTTGGCGATTCCTTTGCGCGTCCTGCTCCGCTATAATTTCCGCAAGCCTCCGAAAGAAGAGAAAAGGTAAAGGTCAAAGGGTCAAAAGCCAAAGTGCGAAAGTCCGTCCAAGATCAACTCTCCCTGCGCTCATGCGCGCTCGCCCTGCTGCTCTGCTTCGCTGTCGCCGCGCCCTCCTTCGCGCAGGCAGTCGGTTCGAGGGGAGTCAACACGCTCGCGCGCGAAGGCCGCCTCGCCGTCTTCGATGATGTCTGGCAGACCATCAACGCGCGATATTACGACCCGAACTTTCACGGCGTAGACTGGCAGGCACAGCGCGCAGCCTTTCGTCCGCTCGCCGCAGAGGCTCAGAGCGCCGCGGAATTTTACGCGGTCCTGCGTGGCATGCTGCGTAATTTGCAGGATGCGCACACGCGCGTTTATGCGCCGGATGAAAGGTTCGACTGGCATCGCCCGCGCTTTATCAGCGTCGGCCTCTCCGTCCGCGAGGTGGCGGGCCAGCCCGTAGTGGTCCAGGTCGAGCGCGGCTCTGAAGCAGAACGCGCGGGGCTGCGCGTGGGCGATACCATCAACAGTATTGACGGCAGGTCCGCGCTCAATCTCTTTGCGCACAAACTGAAAGAGCAGGCAGGCTCTTCGACGCCCGCCGCCGCGCGCTTTCGAGCGATGGCGATGATCTTTGAAGGCTCGCGTGACTCCATCGTGAGCGTCGTCTGGACAGACAATAAAGGTAAAGAGAGACAGGCCAGCCTGCGGCGCGAATGGCGCGAGCGCGATACGTCTTTGCACGTGCGGAGCGTTGGCAGCGGTTACGCACTGGTCCAGCTCAATGCTTTCACGCCGGAGGCTGCGCAGGAATTCCTGCGCTTGATGCGAGGCAGGCTGAGGGAGGCGCGCGGACTCGTCCTGGATTTAAGGAGCAACGGCGGCGGCGAAGCCGAAGTAATGACGGAGTTGGCCTCGCTCTTTCTGCCGCCGGGCCGGAGCCTGGGCCAGTTCATAGACCGACAGGGCCGCGTCGCCTTCGTCCCGCAGACGCGCACCAACTTTATCTTTACCGCCGAGCCGCTCATACGCTTTCAACACCCGCTCGTCATTCTCACCAGCGAGAGAACCTCCAGCGCCGCCGAAATCTTTGTCGCCGCCATGACGGAAGCGCGCCGCGCCTACATCGTCGGTGGACCAACTTGCGGCTGCGTGCTTGCCATCCGCCGTCGCCACACGCTGCCGGACGGCGGCGAGCTGTATGTCAGCGAGATGGACTATCGCACGGCCACAGGCACGCGCCTCGAAGGTCGCGGCCTCACCCCGGATGAATCCGTCACGCTCGACTGCCAAGACCTGCGCGCACACCGCGACCGCACCATAGACCGCGCTATAGAACAGCTCAAGAGCATGAGCGAAGAGCGATAACTTAGCCTTCAAGTTCAAGCGCGCCGCCCCGTCCGCCTCGTGTTATCATACTGTCCCGTAAGCATCCGTCATAAAAAGAGTGCGATTTAAAAATCATGCTATACCTCTCACAAATACTGGGCCAGGCGATACGCGACCGCGAAGGCGTGCGGCGCGCTTTGATTAAGGATGTCATCGTGCGTCTGGGCGAAGAGGAGCACCCGCCCGTGACGGGCTTTGTCGCGCGCTATGACCGGAGGGATTCTTTCCTGCCCTGGTGGCAGATTGAAGAGTTTAACGAGCAGGGCGCGCGTCTCAATTCCGACATCTTCGATCTCAATCCTTTCAAGCGGCGCGAGGCGGAAGCCCTGCTCGCGCGCGACGTGTTGGATAAGCAGTTGATTGATGTCAACGGCAAGCGCATCGTGCGCGTTAATGATGTGCAGCTAATCAAGGGCGTCAATGAGAAGGGCGTCAGCGAGTGGCGCGTGACGGGCGCGGACGTGAGCATGCAGGGTTTGTGGCGGCGTCTGATGCCCAAAGGCTTTGCCGGTACGGGGCGCGCTGTGGAAGTCCTCGACTGGACCAATATCGGCTATCTGGCGACGGATGCGGCGACCGTCCAGCTCAAATCTTCCGGCGACAAACTGGCGCGCCTGCATCCTGTCGAGATCGCGCGTCTGGCCGAGGCGCTCTCTTATCATCACGGCTCGGAGCTGGTCGAGGCGCTGGACGACGAGATGGCCGCGGAGACGCTCGAAGAGATGCGCGCGGAGTCTTCTGTGCGCATCATCGGCGAGATGGACGAAGAGCGCGCGGCAGATATTCTCGAACACATGTCGCCGGACGAGGCCGCGGACGTGCTCGGCGATCTGCCCGAAGCGAAGGCTGAAGAGCTGCTCGGGCTGATGGAAGGAGAAGAGCAGGCGGATGTCGCCGAGCTGCTGCCTTACGAGGACGACACGGCGGGCGGGCTGATGACTAACGAATTCCTCACGCTGCCACGCGCGCTGACCGTCGGCGAAGCTCTCGCGCGGCTACGCGAGATGGCCGAGACGCCGAACATGATCTACTACCTTTACGTCGTCGAAACGGAAGGCTCATGGCAGCTCGCGGGCGTGATAGCGCTGCGCAGTCTCATCCTCGCAGACCCCAACGCGCCGCTCGAAGAGGTCATGCGCAGGGATTTTCGCACCGCGCACCCGGACGATTCCGCGCGCCAGGTGGCCCAGACCATCGCTGAATACAACCTGCTCGCGCTCCCCGTCCTGGATGACGCGGGCGAGATACTCGGCATCGTCACGGTTGACGACGCGATGGAGCTACTACTTCCCAAAGGCTGGCGACAACGCTTGCCTAGACTCTTTAGCTAAAAGACGGTCAATCTCTCTTGCTTGAATGATGATGATAGGGGAACGCGATGAAAAAGTTCAGGAACTACTTGCTTGCGGCAGCGGTGTTTGCCGTGGTGGGGCTGGCCGTCTCGCTCTTCAATGCGGGGCGCTACTCTACACCGTTAGGGCGGGAAGTAGTTGACGAACATGCGCGGGCGGAGGCAAAAGCAGCTGACGGCAATGGCGCGGATGATAAATCGAGCGCGAAGGTGATTGGACCAGAGAAGAAGATTGTGCGTGAGAAATCTGTGTCTCACAGGATTAAGCAATGGGGGCTGGATTCATGGTCGCGTGTGCGGCGCAGGGTCCGGCGCGCGGTTTAATGTCGTTCTTAAAAACTGATTTAAGAGCGTCCTTCACTTCGTCTCTGACGGCGGCATCATGCTATGCTGCGCGGGAAATCGGCTCGATAGATAAAGAAGAGGAGAAAACTCGATGATGAAATCTCTGACACCGTTCGGGATGTTGAGAAGTATCGTTCTGGTTTTGAGCCTGACAATCTTGCCGCTGGCCTTGCCCGTGATGGCCCAGAATAATGCGGGCGGAAGCTCTGCCACGCCGGCTCAAAGTCAGCCCGCGCAGCCGAGTAATCAAGCCAACACGCAGACGCGCCAGACGACTACGACGACGACCACGACGCAGAGCCAGCCGACGCAGACCACCAGGATCGAGACGAGGGATGCTGGCAGCGGGTATCCTGTCTGGATGTGGGTCGTGGGGCTGGCCGTGCTGGTGCTGGTTGCCATCGTGGCGATTGTGGCCGTCAGCGGTCGAAAAGGGAGAGAGGTATAAAATCAGAGTTTGAAGGTGTAGTCTCTACGCGCTTGAATTGTCGTTGAGCTTCTTTATATGACAGAGGAACCTCCAAATGGCAGTCTCTCGTACAGCAGTCCGTGCTGCCGGTCGTCGTCTGTTAAGGCGAGGCGCGAGCGGTGTGCGGCGGACGATGGCGCGCAGGACTGGCCTCATCGCGTACCTGGCGATTCTAGGCCCGGGGATGATCGCGGCCAATGCCGGTAATGATGCCGGCGGTATAGCGACTTTCGCTTCGGTCGGCGCGGATTACGGTTATCGCCTCCTCTGGATTCTGATTCCCATCACATTTAGCTTAGCGATAGTGCAGGAGATGTGCGCGCGTATGGGCGCGGTGACGGGCAAGGGGCTGGCCGACCTGATACGCGAGCAGTTCGGTGTGCGCTGGACCGCTCTCGTGATGCTGGCTCTCTTGATTGCCAACGGCGGCGTGACGGTTTCGGAGTTTGTCGGCATCGCTGCGGCGACGGAGTTGTTCGGCGTCCCGCGTTATGTCTCTGTCCCGCTGGCGGCGGCGAGCATCTGGTGGCTGGTCGTCAAGGGTTCTTACAAACGGGTCGAGCGCGTCTTCCTCTTAATGTCGCTGGTCTTCCTGGGCTACATCGTCTCGGCATTTCTGGCCCATCCTTCATGGAGCGAAGTGGCGCGCGAGATAGTGCGTCCGAGCTTTAGTCTTGAGCCGATTTATCTTTTTACTTTCGTTGCTATCGTCGGCACGACCATCTCGCCTTACATGCAGGTCTTCGTGCAATCGTCCGTGGTCGAGAAGGGCGTCACGGCGGATGATTATGCGCTGACGCGCGCGGATGTCTGGGTCGGGACGGTCTTCGCCATCCTCATCGTCTTCTTTATCATCATCTCGACGGCGGCTGTGCTCAACCCGCACGGCGTACACATCGGCTCGGCTGCCGACGCGGCGCGCGCCCTGGAGCCTCTCGCTGGGCCTTACGCCAAGCTGCTCTTTGCCGTCGGTCTCTTCGGCGCTTCGATGCTGGCGGCTGGCGTCCTGCCGCTCGCCACGGCCTACTCCATCAGCGAGGCGCTCGGATTCGAGAAGGGCGTCTCGCGCAGCTTTCGCGAAGCGCCCATCTTTCTAGGCATCTTTACTTTTCTGGTCGGGACGGGCGCGCTCGTGGCGATGATTCCGGGGCTGCCGCTGATACGCGTCCTGCTGGTCACGCAGGTCATCAACGGCCTGCTCCTGCCCGTCATTCTGATAGCCATCCTGCGCCTTGTTAATAACAAAGACTTGATGGGCGAGGAGCACGTCAACGGCCCGGCCTACAACGTCGCCGCGTGGCTGACAACCATCATCGTCTCGGCGCTCTCGCTGCTCCTGATTATCACGACGCTCTTTCCAAATCTTCTTCCTCATTAAGCCGGTCTTCACTCGCAAATGCCAGAGGATTAGTGTAAAAAATAGGGCAAGCAGACCCGGGCTTGCCTGTGCTCCTTCGGGCCGAGAGGAATCACCTTTGCCGTGAATCGAAGACGTTCTAAAAATCGCATCGCGCTCCTGCTTTTAGCCGCGCTGGTTCTCATCGCGCTCTATCTCCTGGCGGTCTTTGAACCCTCGCTGCGCGCCTACTTGCAGACGCGCATGGGCACGCATGCTTCACATGACAGCGTGGTTAATATTCCGAAGCTGATTCTCTGGTCCATTCTGGCTTACATCTTTGTCCGCGCTCTCAACACCTTTGTCTTCGACCTCATTTTCCGTATGCGCAAGGGGAAAGGCTATGAAGCGCCGCTCCTGGTCCGCAATATTTTTACGCTCGTTGTTTTCACGACCATCTTTCTCTTCATCTTCAAATACTTCTATCAGGAAGTTAATCTCGGCGCGCTCTTTACAACCTCGGCCATCTTCGGCGTAATCATCGGTCTCGCGCTTCAGGACACGCTCGGCAATTTCTTCGCTGGCATCTCGCTTCATGCCGACAGACCTTTTCAGGTTGGAGATGTCATCGCCGTGGGCCAGCAGAAATGGACCGGCGTGGTAGAGGGCATCACCTGGCGCGCGGTCAAGATCAGGACCTTCTCAAATCACATCGTGCTTTTGAGCAACAGCAGCCTTGCCAAAGAGGCTATAGAGGTCTGCCCCCGCGACAACCTGAACGCGCGCCTCGTCTACTTCAACACGCTCTACACGGACTCGCCCGCCAAGACCATCCACGTCGTCCGCGAAGCCGTGCGCGAGGCCGATAACGTTTCCTCAAAGATTACGCCGATTGTCCGTATCAGGAATCTAGGCGAGAGCGGCGTCGAGTATGAGGTCAAGTACTGGCTTGAGAATTATGCCAGGTACAACGACACGGACGCGCTCGTGCGACAGCGTATCTGGTACGCCTTCCGACGCGCCGGACTCAATTTCGCTTTCCCGACACGCACGCTCTTCGTCGAGCGGACGCCGAAAACAAACGGCGCTCAGACGGACGGCAGCGGCTTTGTCGAGCGTCTCTCGGCGGTAGATATTTTCGCGCCTCTCACGGCGCAGGAGATTGCCAGGCTGGCAACCGCCTCGACGAGTCATGTCTTTGCGCCGGGCGAGACAGTCATCCGCGCCGGAGACGAAGGCTCCAGCATGTTCGTTGTCCACAACGGGCGCGTTTACGTGCAGATTAGCGACAACGGCAAGCCGCGCACCATCGCCACGCTCGGCGAGGGAGCATTCTTCGGCGAGATGGCTCTTTTTACGGGCGAGCCGCGCACGGCCAACGTCGTCGCGGCGGAAGAGACTGAAGTGCTCGAAATAGGCAAGTCTGCCATGAAGCTGCTCTTCGATAACAACCCCGACCTCGTCGAATCGCTCAGCTACACCATCGCCGAACGCCGCGCCGGTCTCAACGCCCGCCCAGACAACCCGGACGAACAGGAAGATGAATCCGCAGGCATCATCTCCGCCATCAAACGCTTCTTCGGCATGAGCTAAAGAGAGCGAGAAATTCTCTGGATGATGAAAGAAAAGCTGTCTCAAGGAAAAGCTATTGGTCCAGTGATTCCGTTAACCGTTGAACTACTGGACCAATAGCTTTTCCTTCATCATTCCGAGCCGCCGCCGCTCAAGCGCGCCTACTTTATTCCTTAATCACTTCCTTCGCGCTCGATGACGAGGATTCTCGCCTCGCCTATGGGCCGTGCGTAGTGAGCATCGCCTTCGCCCGCGTAAAAGATTTCGCCAGGCTTGAGCCGCGCCACCTTTTCTTGCGCGCCCTCTCTGTAATGCATCTCCACTTCTCCGTCGAGCACGACAAAGACTTCCGCCCCGTCGTTGACATGCCAGTGATAGGGCTGGTCCGTCCAGTGCAAACGCACGGTCGCGCCGTCAATCCGCGCGATCTCTAAAGCTCCCCACGCGCGCTCGGCTCTAAACTTCGTCGCATCTATCAGCTTCATCTTGATAAATTTACTGTGAAGCCCGGCGCGGACTCGGACGACGTACAAGCTCGCCGCCGCAGTTCGGGCAGACGGCCTTCATCTCTGCTGTACACGAACGGCAGAAGGTGCATTCAAAAACACAGATGTATGCCTCGTCTTGACTATCAAGCGCCCCTCCACATTTCTCACAGGTCTTTCTCATCTCCAGAGCCATCGCCAGATACTTCCTTTCTCATTCAGTTCGTCTCGGCGGAACAAACCTTCCCGCTCGCCTGCAAAGTCTCCACATGCCTTCCAGCCATCTTCGCTTCCGCCAAAGCGTCGCCGGAACTGATACGTTTCGGCGCGGTCTTAACCAGCGCCACGCCGCCCAGGATAATCGCCATCGCCGCCAGCATACGCCAGCCGAGCGGCTCTGCTAGTACGAGCCAGCCTAAGAGGACGGCGATCACCGGATTGATATACGAGTACATGGAGACGAGCGAGAGCGGCAGCTTCTGCATGGCATAATTATAAGAGCCATAGGCCACGATTGAGCCGAAGAGGACCAGATAAGCAAAGGCCGCAAGAGACCGCCCGCTAAAATTCAAGACCTTCCACTCGCCCGCCACGCTCCCCGCGAGCATCAACGCCAGCCCTGCGATGAGCATCTGCACGGAGGCTGCCATCAGCGGGTTAACTTCCGATTGATGATGCTTGGCATAGACAGAGCCGCCCGACCAGGCCGCGCAGGCCATTTGTAATCCGAACATGCCCACTAGAAAGCGCACGCTATAACTGGCATTGAAGAGTCCGGGCGCAACCAGCAGCGCCATGCCTGCAAAACCCACGAGCATCCCCATCAAGCCACGCGCGCTGGTGCGCTCGCCCTCGCGCCGCAAAAGCTCAAAACCCGCTACCCAGAAGGGCGAAGTCGCTATCAGCAAGGCCGCCAACCCGCTCGGAATCCACTGCTCCGCCCACACAACGAACCCGTTGCCGATGCCCAGTAGCAGTAAGCCTATCAAACCCTGGTCAACCCATTCGCGCCCCTTTGGTAGTTGAGCGCCGCGCCAGCCGTACATAAAGGCGCAGAGAATCGCGCCCGCCGTCAGAAAGCGCAGCCCTGCAAAGAGCATCGGAGGGAGAGTCTCCAACCCTATGCGTATCGCCAGATAGGTCGTCCCCCAGAAGAAACAGACGGCTGCCCATGAGCCGTATGCGGCCAACTTCTCCCCACGCGCGGTCACTTCTCGTTCTCCTTCTTAACCTGCGGCCCCTTGCCTAGCGCCAGATGTGATGTTTCCTTGACCGTCTTGAGCACAATCGTGGTACGCGTCGAGCGTATCGCCTTGAACTGCCCAAACTCTTCCTTGAGCAGACGATAAAGATCATCCGTATCCCGCGCACGGACCTTGACCAGAAAGCAGTCTTCGCCCGCCAGGTGATGCAATTCCAGCACGGAAGGCAAAGCCGCCAGCGCCGCCGCCGCATCGTCCGCCACCCCCAGCATGTCGTTTATCTCATCCACGCGCACGAAGATATAGGCCAGCAGCCCCAGTTCAAGCGCCTGCGGGTCCAGAACAGCCGTGTAGCCCTTAATCAGCCCGCGTTCTTCCAGCTTGCGTACACGCTCAAGCGTCGCCGAAGGCGTCAGCTCAACGGCCTTCGCTAGCTCGACATTCGAGGCGCGCCCGTTCTGCTGTAGCAATTCAAGTATTTTACTGTCTTTTTCGTCAATCATTCGCTTATCCTGTGAAATTACGAAATAAGATACGGCAAAGTTCCCAATATGTCAAATTATATTTGCTCAGCCTCCGGGCCGGGAGGTTGAGCGGCTCTAGGGGTTTTAGACTCGAAATCGGCGAATTTAGAGACTTGACAAGAAGAGACTCAAGGTTTATTATGATGCCGTGCTCAGCAGCCGAATCCTTCAATCATCTTACTTCTTTAAATCGGCCCTGAGCCAGACAACTAAAGAAGACCTTAGCTTTAAGGAGGAAGTTCATCATGAGCATCGTTCGTTACGACCCTTTCCGCGATCTGCGCAGCTTGCAGGACGAGGTTAACCGCCTCTTCTCAACCAATCTATCGCGCGCCTTTGGTGATGAAGGCTTAACGAGCGGCGGCTGGATGCCGAGCGTTGATATTTTCGAGAACAAGGACCAAATCGTGCTCGAAGCCGAACTGCCGGGGATGAACCGTGAAGACTTTGATCTCACGATTGAGAACAACGTCATCACCTTGCGCGGCGAGCGTCGCTTTGAGAAGAAGGACGACTCGGATAACTACCACCGCGTCGAACGCTCTTATGGAGCTTTCACGCGCTCGTTCACGCTCCCGCAGACGGTCTCCGCGGAGAACGCCACGGCTGAGTATAATAACGGCGTCCTGCGCGTGAGCCTGCCCAAGCGTGAAGAGGTCAAGGCGCGTCGCATAGAGGTCAAGGGCGAGAATGAATCCACATCTCCCAAGACCATCGAAGCCAAAGCAGGGAAGAGCGAAAGCGGCAAGGGCATGACTGCCAACGCCGGCTAAGCTCCTTTGACATCTGACGGAGTGGCAGGCGGCAGAATTAGGTTCTGATGCTTCGTCGCCTGCCACTCGACGCTTTTTAGAGGACAGCATAGACGTTCAGATAAATCCGATTTTTTTACGAGTAATAAGATGCGTTTAGAAAAATTTACTTTGCGCGGCCAGGAGGCCATTCAAGCGGCGGTCGAGGTGGCCGAGCGTAATCAGAATCAGCAGGTTGAGCCGGAGCACGTGCTGCTGGCTATGCTCGAACAACCCGAAGGCATAGTGCGCCCGGTGCTTGGCAAACTCGGCGCTAACGTGCAGGTCGTCGTCAATGATTTACAGGCGGCCATCGGTCGCTTGCCGCACGTGCAGGGCGGGCAACAGTACGTCAGCCCGCGTCTCAACCAGATTTTTACAGCCTCGCAGAAGCAGGCCGACAGGATGCAGGATGAGTTTATCTCTACGGAGCATCTGCTGCTTGCCATCGCGGAGGAAAAGGACGGCGAGGCCGGAAAAATCCTGCGCCAGCATGGAGTCAACCCGCCGGACCTGCTCAAGGTTTTGGAGCAGATGCGCGGCGACGTGCGTATTACGGACCAGAATGCGGAGGCCAATTACCAGGCGCTTTCAAAGTATGCGAAAGACCTCACGGACCTTGCGCGACAGGGCAAGCTGGACCCTGTCATCGGTCGCGACGACGAGATTCGCCGCACGATTCAAGTTCTCTCTCGCCGGACCAAAAACAATCCTGTGCTGATTGGCGAGCCGGGCGTCGGCAAGACGGCCATCGTCGAAGGACTGGCCCAGCGCATCGTCTCGGGCGACGTGCCGGAGACCTTGCGCAACAAGCGGCTGGTGGCGCTCGACCTGGGTTCCATGCTCGCGGGCGCGAAGTATCGCGGCGAGTTTGAAGACCGCCTGAAGGCCGTCCTCAAAGAGATTGAAAAATCGCAGGGCCAGATTATTCTCTTCATAGACGAGCTTCACACGCTGGTCGGCGCGGGCGCTGCCGAAGGCGCGATTGATGCTTCCAATATGTTGAAGCCCGCTCTCGCACGCGGCGATCTGCGCTGCGTCGGCGCGACCACGCTCAACGAATATAAGAAACACATAGAGAAGGACGCGGCGCTTGAGCGTCGCTTCCAGCCCGTGCTGGTCGGAGAGCCGACGGTCGAAGACACGATTGCTATCCTGCGTGGTCTCAAGGAGCGCTACGAAGTGCATCATGGCGTGCGTATCAAGGACTCTGCGATTGTCGCCGCCGCGACGCTCTCGAATCGTTACATCACGGATCGTTTTCTGCCGGACAAGGCGATTGACCTGATTGACGAGGCGGCTTCGCGTCTGCGCATAGAGATTGACAGCTTGCCCGCCGAGATAGACCAGCTTGAGCGCGAGATTACGCAGCTTGAGATCGAGCGACAGGCTTTGCAGCGCGAAGAGGACGCAGCTTCAAAGGCGCGTCTCTCGGAGATAGAACAGCGGATAGCCAATCTCAAGGAGCAGTCAGCCGCGATGAAGGGACGCTGGCGCAACGAGAAGGAGGTCATCGAGCGCATACGCAAGGCCAAGGAAGAGATTGAGCAGTTAAAGGTCCAGGCCGAGCAGTACGAGCGCGCGGGCGATTACGCGAAGGTGGCGGAGATACGCTACGGCACAATCGTCGGCTTGCAGAATCAGCTCGAAGTGGACCAGTCCAAGCTCGCAGAGATGCAGACGCAGGGCGTGATGCTCAAGGAAGAGGTTGACGAAGAGGATGTCGCGCAGGTCGTCGCCAAGTGGACCGGAATCCCCGTCTCGAAGATGCTCGAAGGCGAGATGCAAAAGCTCGTCACGATGGAAGAGCGGCTGGCAGAGCGCGTCATCGGGCAGGATGAAGCGCTGACGGCTGTCGCGGATGCAGTACGCCGCGCGCGTGCGGGCCTGCAAGACCCGAATCGTCCGATCGGCTCTTTTATCTTTCTTGGACCAACCGGCGTCGGTAAGACCGAGACGGCGCGTGCGCTCGCGGAGTTTCTCTTCGATGACGAGCGCGCGATGATTCGACTTGATATGTCGGAGTACATGGAGAAGCACGCCGTCGCGCGTATGATCGGCGCTCCGCCCGGATACGTGGGCTACGAGGAAGGCGGGCAGTTGACCGAGGCCGTCCGTCGTCGTCCTTATTCGGTCGTGCTCTTTGACGAGATAGAGAAGGCGCACCAGGATGTCTTTAACGTGCTCTTGCAGATTCTCGACGATGGCCGCCTGACGGATTCAAAGGGGCGCACGGTGGACTTTAAGAACACCGTGCTGATTATGACCTCTAATCTCGGCTCGCGCGAGATACAGGCCGCCGAAGGCGACGAGGAGCAGGTACGCGAGGCTGTCACACAGGTTCTGCGCGAACACTTCAAGCCCGAGTTTCTCAATCGTGTTGATGATATAGTTATCTTTCACCAGCTCTCGCGCGAACAGATTACGCAGATTATTGATGTGCAGCTTGAGCGGCTGCGAGCCATGCTCAAGGACCGCGAGATTAGCCTGGTGCTCGACGATTCGGCCCGTCAGCTTCTGGCACGCGTGGGCTACGACCCGGCTTTCGGCGCGCGCCCGCTCAAACGTGCGATTCAGACGCTCATCCAGAACCCGCTTGCCGTCAAGCTCCTCCGCGGCGAGATTGCGCCGGGCCAGACCGTGCTTGTCTCAGCCGACGGCGACCGTATGAAGTTCAACGCCGATGCGGCTGCCGCGGCTGCCTAAAATTTGAGGAGAAAGTCTGTGCGCGAAACTCAGGCGCAGACGCCTTTTCGCATTTCAACTTGCTACTTTTTCTTAACAGGAGAGTAAGGGGAATGGCTCAACCACACTGGGACCCGATTCGTGACTTGATGATGTTGCAGGACCGTATGAATCGCCTCTTTCAGGATGCGACCGAGCGGCGTGCGCAAGAGGGCGCTGAGGGCGAGCAGGAGATTGAAGGCGCAGACTGGTTTCCGGCGGCGGATGTTTACGAGCGCGAGCAGGAATATGTCATCGCGCTGGACCTGCCCGGTATCGAACGCGAATCCTTAGACATCAGTCTTGATAATGACAGGCTGACGATTCGCGGCACACGCCAGATTGAAGAGACGGGCGAGCACAGACAGGAGCGACCGCGCGGGCGTTTTATGCGCAGGTTTAGCGTTCCGTCCATAGTGGACCAGCAGGCCATCGCCGCCGCCTACAAGGATGGCGTGCTCCGTCTGACTTTGCCCAAGCGACGCGAAGAGAAGAAGGCGCGCCGTCTGGAAATCAAGGTCCAGTGATAAAGGTCCAATGATAAAGGAGAAGTGATGAGCGATCAGAGCAGACCTGCTCGCTCTCTTGTCATTCATCACCGATTGCTCATCGCTCATCACTTATATGGTATCTTTCCGTAGGGAGAAAAAGAGAAGTCGTATGACAGAGGACAAGGTGTCCGGGGAAACTCGGGCCGGTGAGCCGGATTCGTCTGCGGGCGATGAGGTACGCGTGACGGACCGCCGCCGGATTCGTTTCGATGACGAGCCGTTAGAAGAGGCGGAAGGCGGCGCTCAATCAGGGCCGAGCCTCAAGCCCACGTATGTCGAAGAGTTGGAGGCGCGCGTGCGCGCCGCGGAGCAGAAGGTTCTGGATGTGCGTTCGCGTTTTGAGCAGTTGCGCGTGCAGATGGAGCGCGAGACGGATGAGACACGCCAACGTCTGAATCGCGTGGCCGATGAACGAGCGCGACGCGAAAAGAGCGAGTTCATCATCTCGCTCTTGCCCGTGCTCGATAATCTTTACAGGGCGATTGATGCAGCCGAGCATGGCCGCTCCTTCGAGGCAGTGTTGGGCGGCGTGCGCAGCACTGCCAATAGTTTTGAGAACGCGTTGCTCGCGGCGGGCGTAGAGCCTCTGGTCTCTACGGGCCTGCCCTTTGACCCGGAGCTTCACGAGGCCGTGGATACTGTTGAAGTCGAGCCGGAGCGCGATGGGATTGTGACGGCTGAATACAGCCGTGGCTATAAAATCGGCGAACGCCTGCTGCGTCCCGCGCGCGTCCAGGTGGGCTATGCGAGGGCCGGGGCGAGAAGAGCGGCGGAGTAAATCTAATATCGAACATTGAGGAGAGTGTAAAGGTGGCAGCGAAAGATTTGAAATTCAGGGAAGAGGCGCGCAACGCCATGCTTCAGGGTGTCAATACGCTGGCGAATGCTGTGCGCGTCACGCTTGGTCCAAAGGGCCGCAACGTCGTGCTCGGTAAAAAGTTCGGCTCGCCTGTAATTACAAAGGACGGCGTGACGGTCGCCAAAGAGATAGAGTTAGAGGACCATTACGAAAACATGGGCGCGCAGATGGTCCGCGAGGTCGCTTCCAAGACCAACGATACGGCGGGCGACGGGACGACGACGGCGACCGTTTTGGCCCAGGCGATTTTTCGCGGCGGCGTCAAAAACGTGGCGGCGGGCGCTAATCCTATGGCGCTGCAACGCGGCATACAGATGGCCGTGGAGGCTGTCGTCGCGGAGCTTGAGCGGCTCTCGAAGAAGGTCAAGGGCAAGGAAGAGCTGGCGAGTGTGGCTAGTGTTTCGGCCAATAACGACCGTCAGATTGGCGAGCTTGTCTCCGAAGCTATGGAGCAGGTGGGCAAGGATGGCGTCGTCACGGTCGAGGAATCCAGGACGCTCCAGACGGAGCTTGAGATTGTCGAGGGAATGCAGTTTGACAGAGGCTATCTCTCGCCTTACTTCTTCACCAACCCTGACAGGATGGATGCCGTGCTCGACGACCCGCTGATCCTGATTCACGAGAAGAAGATTTCGGCCATGCGAGACCTGCTCCCCATCCTCGAACAGACTGCCGGACAGGGACGCGCCCTCGTCATCATCGCCGAAGATGTCGAAGGCGACGCGCTGGCGACGCTCATCGTTAATAAGCTGCGCGGCACGATCAAGGTCTGCGCGGTCAAGGCTCCGGCCTTTGGCGACCGCCGCAAAGCCATCCTTGAAGACCTGGCTATCCTGACGGGCGGGCGCGTCATCACGGAAGACCTCGGCATCAAGCTTGAGAGCGTGCAGCTCGCGGATTTGGGCCGCGCCAAACGCGTCATCGTGGATAAAGAGACGACGACGATTGTCGAAGGCGCTGGCGAGGCCAAGTCCATACAGGGCCGCGTGGCGACCATCAAGGCGCAGATTGCCGAGTCCACTTCGGATTACGACCGAGAGAAATTGCAGGAGCGTTTGGCGAAGCTCGCGGGCGGCGTCGCCGTCATCAAGGTTGGCGCACCGACCGAGACGGCTATGAAAGAGGTCAAGATGCGCGTCGAGGATGCGCTGAATGCGACGAGGGCTGCGGCGCAGGAAGGCATCGTTCCCGGGGGCGGCGTGGCGCTCCTGCGCGCGGCCAAGGTGCTCGACAAGCTGACGGTTGAAGAACTGGATGTCCAGACAGGCATCAAGCTTATCCGCCGCGCGCTCGAAGAGCCTATCCGTCGCATCGCGGAGAACGCCGGAGTTGACGGCGCAATCGTCGTCGGCAAGGTCGAAGAGTCTAAGGGCGCGCGGGGCTTTAACGCGGCGACGGGCGAGTATGAAGACCTGGTCGCGGCGGGCATTATTGACCCGACGAAGGTGGTCCGCACGGCGCTGCAAAACGCCGCATCAATCGCCGGGCTGCTGCTCACCACAGACGCAGCCATCACGGATGCGCCCGAACCGAAAAGGGCCGCGCCGCAGATGGGCGGAGGCGGCGAGGACTACGATTACTAAAGAAGTCAAAGGGTCAAAGTAAAAAGGCAAAAGTGTGGACCACAACACTTTGACAAAAGTGGTTGCCGCCCGCACTTTTGCCTTTACCTTTTACCTCTCGGCGGCTTCAGTTATTCGTCCTGTTTTTTGCTGGCAGTAAATTTGCAGGAGCAGCGTGGGTGAAAGATTCTGGTTGCATGAAAACGCAACGGGGAATATGCTCCTGGCATCTAAACTGCGGTTTGAACTCGTATCTTTTGAAATGATGAGCAACGTTCGGAAAGTTTTGCTCTCAAGCTTTTCGCCAAACATTCGTCACGGTTGTGACGTTTGATGAAAAGAGACGGAGAGCTTCCGACACAATAGAAGTAGGAAAAAGATGATTGATCTCGGAGCATACAAAGATAAATTCGGCGATAGCGGGCAGCGCATACTCGAATCCGCGCTTAACGAATCGCGTCGCCGCGACCAGAATTACGTTTCAATCGAGCATATTCTTCATGCCCTGGCCTTTGAGGAGTCGGACCTTTTCAACGCCGCGATGCGCGATCTGGCGCTGGACCCGCAGCGTGTCAGGATTGTTATCGAAAAGCGTCTCGAAAGTAGTCGCCAGCATGTAGGAAAAGGCTTCAAGATTGCCCCCGAAACCACAGACCTTTTTAAGCGAGCGATGGAACGTGCGCGTGCACAGGGTCGCAAGGTCATCGAAGCGACCGATATTTTCGTCGCGCTCTCGCAGGACGAAAGAGGCTTATTTGTCGAGGTCCTGAGAAACCTCGGTGCGAATACGGAGGCTGTCGTGGAAAACGTCCGCACGCGTGTCCATCTGCGCGAACAGGAAGAGGAGCAGTACAAACGCAAGTTTGAGCTACCGCCTTACCTCAAGCATTTCGGCGTCTCGCTCAATCGCCTGGCGCGGCTAGACAAGATTCCGCCGACCATCGGGCGCGAGCAGGAGATTCAGCAGATGGTTGAAATCCTCTGCCATCGTGAGCGCGCCAACTCGCCCATGCTCGTCGGTGAACCCGGCGTCGGCAAAACGGCAGTCGTCGAGGGTCTCGCGCGCCTTATCGAGCTTGAGCCTGAGAAAGTGCCTGCTCGCTTGCGCGGCGCTCATATCGTGCAGCTTCAGATGGGCGGCCTCGTCGCCGGGACGATGCTGCGCGGAATGTTTGAAGAGCGCATCAAGGGCATCATTGATGAAGTCAAGGAGCGCGATAATCTGGTCCTCTTCATTGACGAAGCGCACACGATTATCGGCGCGGGCGCGGCGCTCGGCACTTCGAGCGACGCGGCCAACATGTTCAAGTCTTCGCTCGCGCGCGGCGAGCTGCGCATCATCGGCGCAACCACTTTGACGGAATACAAGGAGTACGTCGCCGAAGATGAAGCACTCGCGCGCCGCTTCCGTCTGGTCAAGGTCGAAGAGCCGACGATTAATGAGACGCGCGAAATTCTGCTCGGCCTGCGGCCCAGACTAGAGAAGAACTACTCAGTCACCATCTCGGACGACGCCATCAACATGGCGCTTGAGATGGCTCCCAAATACATACGCAACCTGCACCTGCCGGACAAGGCTATCGGCTGGCTCGATACGGCTGCCGTCAAGGTCGAGATCAACGAGCCGCACACGCTCGTCGTCAAGCCCGAACACATCATCGAAGTCATCTCGCAGGAATCGCGTATCCCGCGCGACATGATCTTCCGTGATACCAATGACCGCTTCGGTAATATGGAAGCGGACCTCGGCCAGCGCGTCATAGGGCAGAAGGAAGCTATCAAGGCCGTGGGCCAGCGTCTGCGTCTGAACAAGGGGCCGCTCAAAGAGAACCACTATAAGCCGGACGGCGTGCTGCTCTTTCTTGGACCAACTGGTGTCGGTAAAACCGAGCTGGCGAAGGCTGTCGCAGAGTTTATGTTCGGCGATGAAGAGAAGATGGTCCGCATAGATATGTCCGAGTATGGCGACGGGACGGTCGGGATAGAAAAGCTGATCGGGATGCCTCGCGGCATCGTCGGCTCTGAGAGAGGCGGCATCCTGACAGAGCAGCTACGCGAGAATCCTTACACGGTTCTCCTGCTCGATGAAGTCGAGAAGGCTTCGCCGTACCTGATGAACATTTTCTTGCAGGGTTTCGACGAAGGCTGGCTGACGGACGGGCGCGGCAAAAAGGTCTATCTCTCGGATGCCATCGTCATCATGACTTCCAATCTAGGCTCTGAGAGTTTCAAGAAATATGAGAAGCCGCTTGGGTTCGGAACGAAGACGCTCGGCGATGTCAACGCTATCAAGAACGAAGTGATGAAGGCTGCCGAGTCGCGTTTCTCGCCTGAGTTCCGCAACCGCATAGACGAGATTGTCGTCTTCTCTCCGCTCACGATGGATGAAGTACGCGCCATCGCTGAGCTGTACCTGGGCAAGCTGCGCAGGCAGATGGAGCGGCAGGGCAAAGAGGTGGAGGTCACGGCCCGCGCCATAGACCTTCTGACCGAGAAGGGCTTTAGCCCGGCCTACGGCGCGCGTTTTCTCAAACGCCACATTGACGAGAAGGTCAAGCTGCCGATCACGAATATGTGGAAGACGGCTTCGCACTTCTTCGTTGACGGGGTGGACGGTGAAATCACTATCCATCCGACGGGCGAGGCGAGCGTCGGCTAAGTGGCTGCACGCGCCAACTAGATTTCAAAGGACAAGGGCTTCGGTGATAAAATCTCATCGAAGCCTTTTCACTCTCCGGCAGCCCCGCCGGAAGACTTGCGGCTTTCTTAAAAGACGACCTGGCTGAAAAACGTAGAGTATGAGTTCAAGCAATAGACCTCAGCTTTGACTGGACCAAATTTTCCGGCATATCAGCAACCATGACTCAAACATTTTTCTCAACCGCGAGACACCTCCTCTTGACAGCCTCGGCGCTCTTGCTCGCCTGTTTTGGCAACGCTGCGACCTTTGCTCAGGTCGCTCAAGATAATTTGCAGCCCAAACCTGCTCCGGAAGAGAAGGCCGAGCAGGTTTTAAAACGCGCTATCGAAGTGCTCGGCGGGAGCAGCTATCTCAACGTGCGCTCGGCGATAGGGCGCGGCTATTTCACGCAGTTCAAGGACGGCGCTTCGGGGTTGCCCGCCTCCTTTGTGGATTACGTCGTCTACCCGGACCGCGAGCGGACGGAATTTAAAAGCGGCGGCCTGCGCATCATCCAGACCAACACGGGCGAGAGCGGATGGATTTACGACGGCGCGACGAAGACTATCAAGGACATCACGCCCGAGCAGGTCGAAGACTTTAAGATCGCCATGCGTGTCAGCGTTGAGATGCTGCTGCGCGGCCAATGGCGCAAGGAAGGTGCAAAGCTCAGCTACCTGGGCCGACGCGAGGCGGGCGTGGGCCGTCGCAACGAGGCCGTGCGGCTGGTTTACCCGGACGGGCTGGCGGTCGAGTTCGAGTTTGGCGCGCGCGACGGGCTGCCAGCGAAAGTCATCTACAAAAAGAAGAACGAGGCGGGCGAAGAGGTCACAGAAGAAGACCGCCTCGCGCAGTTCGTCGCGGTCGAAGGCATCACGTCGCCCTTCATCATAGACCACTACCGCGCGGGCGCTCAGACCAGCCGCATCAACTACAAATCCATAGAGTACAACATGCCCGTTGCCGAGACGCTCTTTGCGCGTCCCATCAATGCCAAAGCCGTCAAGTAAGAGTTAGATGACAGTTCCCTCCATCTCCGTCATCATCCCTGCCCTCAATGCAGAAGCCTTTATCCGCGAGGCTCTCTTGAGCGTCCAGGCTCAGACGCTCGCCATCTCCGAGATCATCGTCATAGACAACGGCTGCCATGACAAGACGCCGCAGATTGCACGCCGGATGGGCGCGAAGGTCATCAGGGAAGAGAAGCGCGGCATCTCTGCGGCGCGTAATGCCGGTATCAGGATAAGCAAAGGCGAGTGGGTGGCGCTGATTGATGCCGATGACGAATGGGACGAGCGGAAGACGGAGCGGCAGTGGTCTTTAATCGAAGCTTGCCCGGAGGCGGGGTTAGTCTCCTGCGACTTTTCTCTGATGAAGGACGGCGTGCTGGTCCAGCAAACGACGCAAGAGCAGAGGCTGGAAAGATGGCAGGGCTACGAGGGCAGAGTGGTTGTCGGCGAGCATGGCAGTTATATTCCAGAGATAAAATCGGACCTCTTCCCCAGATTTTTCCCCTCGCCTTCGACCGTCATGCTGCGGCGCGAAGTCTTTGAGAGGGTCGGCCTCTTCGACGAGGATGTGCTTTACAGCGAAGACTTCGAGTATTTCATGCGCGTCTTCGCGCGCTTTCCCCTGGCCGTCGTCGAGCTGCCGCTGGTCCGCCATCGCCTGCACGCGGGGAAACACTCATTACATCTGGACGAGATGAGAAAAGGCATGTTCTCTGTCGTCAACAAAATGCTGGACCAGCCGGAGAAGTATCCGGCGGGCGTCCCGCAGCTTTTTCGTGAGAGGCTGAAAAACTCTTTCCTGCGCGCAGAGCAATCCATCTCGACCGGAAGATGAGCCACCGCAGACGCAGAGACACGGAGAATAAGAAGAAAAGATGTAAAACTCTTATCGCCTCCTGATTTATCTTCTCTCTGTGCCTCTGCGTCTGCGGTGGCTGGTTTTGAAATGTATTCTAAAAGAAAACGATAAACTCGCAGGAACGGGCTATTAACTCAATGAGCCATTGATTCACTTGTACGGTGAATCAATGGCTCACTTCTTTTGTTCATCGCTGCCGCGCGTCTACTTCATCGTTGCGTGCGCAGTCTCTTCCGCTGCGAGGTCTGCGCTGGCAGCCGGGAGCGGCTGGCCCGCCATCTGCGCGAACAACTCTTCATAACGGTCCACGACATATTCCCAATCGTAAAGCTGCTTGACGCGAGCCTGCGCGCGCTGCCTGTAAGCCTGGACCAGGGAGCCGTCTCTGAGCACGCGCTGAAGCTGTTCGGCCAGGTCGCTTTCATCGCGATAGTGTATCCCCGCTTCGTCAACCGCCTCGACGTTCTCGGGCGTCGCCAGCGTCAGCACGCAGTTGCCGTAGCCCATAGCTTCGAGCAAAGCGGGATGCGTGCCGCCGACTTCGGTCGCGTGGACATAGCAGTAGGCGTTCTGTTGCAGCGTGCGATAATCCTGTCCGAAGACAAATCCTGTAAAGATGATGCGCTTGTCGCCCCTGGCCCGTGCGCGTAGCTCGCTGATGTATTCCTGCGCGTAGGGCGCATCGCCGACGATGAGCAGCTTGTGAGCCGTACGGACTTTCTTAAAGGCTTCGATGACCAGATGCGCATTGTTTTCCGGTTCGAGACGCGAGACGTAGAGCACGTAACGGTTCGGCTCTACCCGCCACTGGCGCACAGCCGGGTTGGGCCTGCGCTCGACCTCCGCGCCGTAAGCGATCATGTTTGAAGTCTTGTTGTAGTGGGCCAGGTAGTAATCCTGTATGACGCGCGCGTCTGTCACTATCTCGTTGGGCAGGAGCGTGGCGAGCCGCTCGGCCATCAGGTAATAACGCCGCCCGAACCAGTTCCACTTTTTGCGCTTATGTTCGAGGCCGTCAACGTTGATGGCGACGGGCGTCGCGGTCCATCTCAGAATCGGCGTAAAGGGAGCGTTGGCCGCGTTGCAGATGAGCACTGCATCGTAACGCTTGGGCACAGCGTAGAGGGCTGAAAGAAAACTGTGGACCACCGTGTCCAGATATTTGTGCCGGATGGTGGGCAAGACCTTGAGCTGTACGCCATGATATTCAATCTGTCGTGGTGAGACATAATGCGAACGACAGTAAACGGTGACCTCATGCCCGCGCGCAACCAGCCTGGTTGAGAGCTGCTCGGCAAAAGTCTCAAACCCGCCGTAGCTGGCAGGGATGCCCCTTGTTCCCAGAATTGCGATTCGCATCAGAAAATTTTTCAGCTCGACTCTTGATAAAGGCGTGCCGGGTGTTTCCAGATAATTGCCCCTGATGGACAGTGTACGACAGACTAAGATAAATACAGAAAACTTTTCTTCCGCCACTCTTTGACGCGCGTTCCGAACTCACGGCTGCCTGTTGTTTTAAAGACCACCTGCGGCCTGCTCGTAAATACGCAAGGTGCGGCGTGCTGTCTCGCGCCAATCGAAGAGACGCGCGCGCGCTAAGCCTTTGATGCTCAATTCTGCTCGAAGGTTTGGATTTTCAATCAAGCGCCCGATGGCTTCGGTTATCGCCTGCTCGTCAAAAGGGTCTACGAGCAGCCCCGCCTCGCCGACAACCTCGGGCAAACTGGTCCGGTCGCCCGCGATGACCGGCGCGCCGCATTGCATGGCTTCGAGCGGGGGCAAGCCAAAGCCTTCAAAGTAAGAAGGATAGACAAAGCAGAGCGCCCCCGTATAAAGCGGCGGCAGATCTTTCTCCGGCACATAGCCCGTGAACCTGACAAGCTCGCGGATGCTGCTCTCTTCAATCGCACGAAACGTTTCGTCGTAGAGCCAGCCTTTTTTTCCCACTAAGATTAGTTGCGGTAGCTTAGCCTGTGATGAAGTATTGCGCAAGTTTTGATAGGCGGCGATGAGGCGCGGGATATTCTTGCGCGGCTGTATAGAGCCGACCGCGAGGATATATTCACGCTCGATGCCGTAAAGCTCACGCACGCGCCGCAGCTCCGCTTCCGTCTCCACCGGACCAAAATGTTTTGGCGCGGCGAGCGGGACGGCGCTCACGCGCTCAGCAGGCAGTTTGTAGGTTTCCAGTAGGTCTCGGCGCGAATATTCCGAAGAGGCTATGACGTGAGAGGCGGCGCGCGCCGTCCGGCGCACGGTCAGGCGAAGCTGTATGCGGCTGCGTCGCTTGAAGGTATCGGGCAGATGCTCAAAAGAAAGATCGTGTATCGTGGCGACGACAGGGCAGGGCGCAAACGGCGGGGCTGTGTATTGGACGTGGAGCAGGTCAACCCTGTGCGCGCGCAGCTCTTTCGAGAGTGTCAGGGGAATGCGTATGAGCGGTGTGTGCGGGAGCGTGCGCTTGACTGTAAAGTTGGACCAGCGATGCTGGAATCGCTCGACCGCCTCGTCCCGCGTCACATAGAGCGTGTAAAGATTGAACCGGTCAATCTCGGCCAGGGCTTCAATCAGGTTTGTGATGTAGCTCTCGTTGCCGGCCAGACCAGCCCCGACCGAGTGCGCATCTATCGCAATCCGCAAGGGACCGGATGACCGCAGCGATGAAGGATAAGGGATAAGCGATGGAGACGAAGAATTGAGCGATTGATTCATTGACTCATCGGCTCATTTATTCATTGGTCCAATGAGCCGATGAGCCGATGAATCAATCCTTCATCCCTCATCTCTCATCGCTCGTCCTTCATCCTTTTTTGGCGGCGGCAGCGCCTTTGGATTCGGCGGAGGCGCTCTGCTGTTTGCTGATGCGCGTGTCGCGCTCGCGTATGCGCGCGGCCTTACCGCGCAGCTCGCGCAGGTAGTAGAGCTTGGCGCGGCGGACGCGTCCACGCTTAATCACGTCTATGTGGTCAATGATGGTCGCGTGCAGCGGGAAGATTCTCTCGACCCCGACGCCAAAGCTGGTCTTGCGCACGGTGACGGTCTCGCGCGCCCCGCCGTGTTTGCGCGCAATAACTACGCCCTCGAATGCCTGCAAGCGCCACTTTTCGGCGGACTCCTGTATGCGCACATGCACGCGCACCGTATCGCCCGGGATAAAATCCGGGATATTATCGCGTAACTGTCTATTCTCGATTGTGTCCAAGCGGTTCATTTCTTTAACTCCGTGATGAAATTTTAGATTTTGGATTTGCGATTTTCGACCTGGCTAAATCAACAATCTGTTTTGAATCGCAAATCTAAAATCTAAAATCAAAAAATCATTCCTCTTCTTCCAGCCCTTCAAGCTCGCGCTCGTCCAACACCAGCTTCTCAAACAAGTCCGGGCGGTTGCGCTTTGTCTTGAGCAAAGCCGCGCGCCTGCGCCAGCGCGCGATCTCCCTGTGATGGCCGCCGAGCAGGATTTCCGGCACGCGCATCCCGCGAAATTCCGGCGGGCGCGTGTAGTGCGGATAATCCAGCAGCCCTTCGGAGAACGACTCGTTCGTCGCAGAGGTTTCGCTTCCGAGCGCGCCCGGTAAAAGTCGCGTGATGGCGTCAACCAGGACCAGTGCGGCTGCCTCACCGCCCGACAAAACATAATCGCCTATCGAAAGCTCATCCGTAATCAAGCTTTGCGCGACGCGCTCGTCAACGCCTTCATAGCGACCGCAGATGAGCACTATCTGCCCGGCTTCCGCCAGCTCTTCGGCTACGCTCTGCTTGAAGACCCGGCCCTGCGGCGAGAGCAGCACGACGCGCGTCTTCTCATCATATTGATGATGCTCGCTTGTGCCCGTCAACTCTTCGACTGCTGCAAAGATCGGCTCGGGCTTGAGGACCATCCCGTCGCCGCCGCCAAACGGCCTGTCGTCAACCACTCGATGCCTGTCGCTGGTCCAGCCGCGCAGGTCGTGCGCCTTTGTCTGGACCAGCCCGGCCTCCTTCGCGCGCCGGATAATCCCGTATTCCAGCGCTTCGTCAAAGAAGCCGGGAAAGATCGTGATGATGTCAAAGCGCAACAATCTAAAATTCCAGTAAGCCTTCGGGCGCGTCCACGCGTATCAGCTTGCGCTTGATGTCAATCTCGACGCAGATGTCTGCGGCCATCGGAATCAGGTGGTCGCGCCCCAGCTTTTCGTTGTCAACGACGAGCATGTCAACTCCGCCCGTCTTCATAATCCCGCTCACACGCCCCAGCTCTTCGTCCTCTACTGTGAGGACGCGGCAGCCCGCCAGCTCCCATTCGTAAAACTCGTCCTCATCAAGCTCCACGCGCTCGGCTTCCGTGACCGCCAGCTCGCTTCCAACCAGCGCGCTCGCGCTTTCAATCGAATCATAGCCGGCGAACTTGAGTATGATGCGAGTGCCCTGAAACCAGTGCTCTTCAAGCTCAAGCCTCTTGAGGCTGCCGTCGGGCGCGATGGCGATTAATCGTTCAAGCCCCTCGAAGCGTTCGGGAAAGTCCGTTAGCAGCTCTGCGACGATCTCGCCGCGCAGCCCGCGCGTTTTGACCGCGCGCGCCACAGCGACCAGCTCATCCGCCGTCAAACCTTGCGCGCCTTTGCTGCGCTCCTCTTCGCTCATTCCACGAGGTCTAGCAGATAACGGCGATTACGCTTGGCGCTCGCCGCGTGAAGCACGGAGCGTATGGCGCGCACCGTGCGGCCCTGCCGCCCGATAAGCTTGCCCATGTCCGCGGGAGCGACACGCACTTCTATACGCGTCGTCCCGCCCTGCTCGGCTTCGCGCACGTCAACCGCGTCCGCCTCATCCACCAGAGCCTTAACGATTATCTCTACGGCTTCGCGCATAGGTTTAAGAGTCCGAGAGTCTGAGAGTCTGAGAGTCCGGAGTCAAAAGCTTAAATCCTTTGACTCCGGACTCCGGACTCTCGGACTCCTAG
>DASWMI010000218.1:0-10042 GCA_036399835.1 Pyrinomonadaceae bacterium
CCGATGCGGAGCAGCTCTCCGACGGCGATGGGAGAGCGGGAGATGGCTTTCTGTGTCTTGAGCTGCCCGCGCTCTATGCGCTTGGCGATGGAGACTTCGCCCTCGCGCGTGAGAAGCGGGACGACGCCCATCTCGCGCAGGTAGAGACGCACGGGGTCATTGGTCTTTTCGAGCGCGCCCGCCGAAAGGTCCAGCTCGATGTCTTCATCAATCCCGTCCTCGGCCACGTCCTCATCCGTCGCCAGCGCGGCGGCCTGTTCCAGCAGCCGCTCATCGGAATCGGACACAGTGATATTCGAGCCTTCGAGCTTTTGCAGCACGTCCTCTATGTCGTCGGGCGAAACAACGTTGTCGGGCAGCTCGCGATTGAGGTCATCGAAAGTCAAATACTTCTTATCGCCGCCCAACTCCAAGAGGCGCTGCATCACGTCGTCTCTGTCTTTCTCTTCCATACTCACTGTCTATTCACCCCGGAGGACTTTAATTTTATGTCGCGGCCTGCGTCGCGTCATGACGCACAAGAAGCGTGCTCTTACGCCTGGTCAATTCGAGATGCTCAAGGGCGAGCCGGTCGCGCCGCTCCGCATCGCCAGCGCGCTCGGCTTCTGTAATCTCAATCATCAGCTCGCCTATGCGTCGGTCGAGGCTCATCTGGCGGAGCGCGATGAGGCAGCTTTCGGCAATCAAGAGGGTATCGTCAAGCGCTTCGCCCTCGGCGCGCAAAGACTCTGACATGAGGACCAGCGGCAGCAGGTCTGCGGCCAGCGGGTCGCCTTCAATCCGCGCGCTGAGGCTGCTGAAATCAACGCTCGCGCCCGCCTCTTCAATCTCAATCAGCGCGCGAAAGATTCCTGCGCTTGGCAAATCCTCGTAGTCGCTCGCCTCCATCTGAGGCAAAATGCTGCGGCGCAAATCCCTATCATGAACGAGCAACTCGAGCAATTTTTGCTCAGCGATGGTCGGTTGCGCGCCTGAAGCGTGCGCGATGCTTTGCCTGACCGTTGCTTTATCAAGACCCGTGCCGGACTTCATCGTCTGCCACAGCTCATTTCTCAGAGAGCGCTCTTCGACCCGCAGCGCATCCATCGCAATGTCAAAATATTCGCGCCGCTGAATACTGCTGCGAACAGCGCGAACGTAGGGAAGCACCTCCTCAACCGCCTCGGCCTTCTCCGCCGGGCGATGAAGATTACGATCCCGCACAGCCTGGTCAATCACAAATTGTATGTGAGGGAATGCTCCGCCACGCCTTTTGTGATACTCCTCAGCGCCGTTGGCCCTGATGAACTCGTCCGGGTCCGAGCCATCGGGCAAGACCAGTACCTTGACCTCAAAATCTTCCGAGAGAAGTGTTTCTATCGCACGCTTTGCTGCTTTCACGCCCGCCTTGTCACCATCATAATTGACAACAACCTTACGTGTAAACCGTCCGAGCAACTTCGCTTGCTCTGCCGTCAGCGCAGTTCCCAGAGAAGCCACCATGTTGCGCACGCCGAACTGGTAAGGGATGATGAGGTCCAGATAGCCTTCGACCAGGATGGCAAACTTGCGTCTGCGAATCTCGTCGCGCGTCAGGTTTAGCCCGAAGAGATGACGCCCCTTTGTATAGGCTGGCGTCTCGGGCGAGTTCAGATACTTCGGCTCGCCGCCGCTTTCCATAGTCCTCCCGCCGAAAGCGACGGGCCTCCCCTGCGCATCCATCACAGGAAAGATAACGCGACCGCGAAAGCGATCATAAAATCCGCCCGTCTCCTTTTTGACGACCAGACCGCTGCGCTCTAATTGTGCGGCACTCGCGCCGCGCTTTTTCAAGTATGACAGAAGACCGTCCCAGCTATCCGGCGCATAGCCCAGACGAAAAGCCTTGCGCGTCTCATCCGAAATCTCGCGGCCCAGTAGATACTCACGCGCCGCGCGCCCTTCAGCCGCACCCTCTTCAAGCTGCGACTCCCACCATTCGAGCGCCCAACCGTTTAGCTCTATGACTTCATCCGCGTCGCGCCTGCGCGCCTCAAACTTCTGGTCCTCAACCATCACGGGCAGCGGCACGCTGGCCTTCTCCGCCACAATCTTGACGGCTTCGGGAAACGTCACGCGCTCCATCTCCATCACGAAATTGAAGACCGAGCCGCCCTTGCCGCACCCGAAGCAATAGAAAATATCCTTCGCCGGGTTGACAGAAAAAGATGGCGTCTTCTCCTGATGAAACGGGCAGCAAGCCATCCAGTTCGCGCCCTTCTTCTTGAGCGAGACATAATCCTGCACGACGCGCACAATGTCCGCCTGCCGTCTGAGGTCGTCAATAAAAGTTTGCGGAAAGCGCATGGTCGTGTCTCGGGCTGGTCCTGTGACTTACTGTTTTAGTTCGATAATGGTTGCGCCTGCGCCGCCCTGGTCCTGCGGGGCCTGCGCAAAGCGCTCGACGTGCGGGTGGTCGCGCAGGAGGCCAGCGATTGCCTTGCGCAGCGCGCCGGTCCCGTGCCCGTGTACGATGCGCACATGGACCATGCCGTTGAGGAAGGCTTCATCCAAAAACTTGTCTACCGCTGCGACCGCCTCATCCGTCGTCCGACCGATTAGGTTAAGCTCGGAATGTATCTCCTGGTTGGATGAAGCGAGGCGTACTTCCGTGCCGCGAGAGACGCGCAGGCGAGCGCCGCGTCCGGTCTCCTGCGCAGGCGGCGCGGCCTCGACCAACTCCAGGTTAGAAACCTTCTCACGGAAGCGCAGAGACTTGACGCGCACTTCGGCTTCCTCGCCGTGCAACTGGTCCACCACCCCGATTGAACCGAAAGAGAGCAGCCGCACGCTGTCTCCGATCTTGATGGCACGCGAAGGCGCGACGGCTGCGCCGCCGCTTTCCGTCCCGGTTTGCACGGCGGGGGCAGCCTCTACCAGTCGCCCGTCGCGCACGACGCGGACCTGCCCGGGGCGTGCGTGCGCGCTTGAAGTGACAGTCGCGGCGCGTGCGGCACGTTGCGCTTCGCGCTTCAATTCCGCCGCACGCTTCTGCGCCTCGCGCTCCGCGCGAACACGCTCCGCACGGTCTTCTATGCTTGAGACCAGCTCGCGCGAGCGCTTCTCGAAATCTTCTATGCTGGCGGCCAGCTCGCGCTCGAACTGCTGCTCGCGCTCACGCTCGCGGCGCGCGGCCTGCGTATCGAGCGCGGCATACTTTTCGGCGACCGCCGCTCGCTCCTCTTCGAGCGCACGCCGCAGGGCTTCGGCCTCTTTAGCTTCCTGCTGGATGGTGCGCAGATACTGCGCCGCGTCGCGCGCGGACCTGCCGACCTGCTCCGTGGCCGAGCGCACAATCTCTGGCGGGAAACCGAAGCGGCGCGCAATCTCAAGACCGGACGAAGAGCCTGCGATGCCGACGAGCAGCCTGTAAGTCGGCTGCAAAGTCTTCAAGTCAAACTCTACGCTCGCGTTGATGACGGCCTCTTCATTCGCGGCGTACATCTTTAGCCCGCTGTAGTGCGTCGTCGCCAGCACGTGCGCGCCGCACGCCCTGCGAAAATGGTCCACCACCGCGACGCCCAGCGCAGAGCCTTCCTCCGGGTCCGTGCCCGTCCCGACCTCATCCAGAAGCACCAGGGCGGGCCTGCGGCATAGCTCTATCATGCGACTGATGTTGGCGACGTGCGAGGTGAAGGTCGAAAGATTCGCCGCGAGCGATTGATGGTCGCCGATGTCCGCGAGCACGGAAGCATAAAAAGGGATACGCGCGGCGCGTGCGGGGACTGGCAAGCCCGAGAGCGCCATCAATGCGACCAGCCCTGTCGTCTTGAGCGCGACAGTCTTGCCGCCCGCGTTCGCGCCGGAGATAACCATCACGGGATGCTCGGCGTCGAGCTTGAAGGAGATAGGCACGACCGCCTGGCCGCTCGCGCGCAGGTTCTCTTCGAGCAGAGGATGGCGGGCTTCAATCAACTCCAGCGTGCCGCCTTCATCTATCAAGGGCACGACGCAATCGAAGCGCTGGAAGAAGACGGCCTTGGCCGAGATAAAATCAAGCTCCTCGACGGCGCGCGTCGCGTGGACCAGCGCGGGCAACTCACGTCGCAGCTCTTCCGTCAGGCTGAAGAGAATACGGCTCACCTCTCGCTCTTCGGTTTCGCGCAGCGATTGTAGTTCGTTGTTGGAGTCAATCGTCTCTAAAGGCTCTACGAAAATGGTCGCGCCGGAGGAGGAGAAGCCGTGCGCGACGCCCGCCACGCGCCCCCTGTGGTCCGATTTGACGGGAATCACAAAGCGGTCGTTTCTGACCGTCACCAGCTCGTCCTGAATAGCCTCCTCTGAACGCCGCATCAATCCTTCGAGCGAGCGCGTGATGCTTGAGCGCAGACGCGTGATGTCATGGCGTATGCGCGCCAGCTCGGGGCTGGCACGGTCATCCAGCTCGCCGCTCGGCAGGATTTTGTTTGAGACGCGCGCCGCCAGGCTGTGCAGCTCGCGCGGCAATTCGGCGACCATCTCCCAGAGCGCGGGGCAGGCTTCGCGCTCGGCCATGATGTTGGCGCGGGCCGCCAGCGCCTGCTCGCACAGACGCGCCAACTCAAGAATCTTGAGCGGCTCAAGGCTCGTGCCCTCTATGCGCAGACGCGCCAGTGCTTCCGAAGGGTCCGTCAGCTCTGAGAAGGACCAGGCCGCCCCGCGCTGGCGCAACCGCAGGCACTCCTCGACCACGCGCAGCGCACGACGCAGACTCTCAAGCTCTTCGAGCGGCGCGAGCCTCTCGACACGCGCGCGTCCCATGGGCGTCTGCGCGCCGCGCCGGACCAGTGCGCGTAGCCCGTCATATTCCAGTGTCGCGAACGCTTGATCCTGCATCAGTGAAAACAAAAACCTCTCTCGCCAACTCGAACTCAAATCTCAGGCTGATTTTCAGAAGGTGAATATCATACCTTCTGCTCGTAAAAAGCGGCAACGCAGCAGGGAAGAAAGTTGTCCGGAGAAAAAGAGGAAAGAGATTCGTTGAGGCGCTGGTCCAACGCGCAAGTAGAGTTTTTGCAGAGCAGGACGGGCACTCAAAAGCGTTTGCGGCGACGCTCCGTACCCTGCATGGCGACGGCAAACAGCTCCCCGACCTTAAGCACTGTGATGCGCCTCCCCTCATGAGCAGCAATCCCGAGCACAGCACTTGAGCCTGCATCCTGAACGGCCATCACAAGCTCACCGGCAGGAATCTCTATCACTTCCAGCTCGCCTGCGGCGGCGAGAGCAAGTTGCTCGTCGCCACGCAAAGGGATGATGTGGCTAAAGGTTGACGCTTCGCCGTCCCGCTCTTCCTGGACCAGCGCGAGCGGGTCGAGCAGCGTCAGCATACGCCCGCGCACGCTGACCACGCCGAGCACGGCTTGAGGCGCGCGCGGCAAAGGCGTCGGCCTACGCCACGCGACCGCCTCCTCAGCTTCATCAGCCGCGACGCCCAGCATCTCGCCGCCCGCTTTGAAGATTAGCAGGCGCGACGGCTCGCCCTCTTCGGCTGTCAGGTGCTCCGCGTCCACAGGAGTTTCTCCCCGCGTTGTGAGTTGATAATTAACCCGGGCACGATTGAGCCAGATGAAGTCTACGCCTGTCAACGCTCGCGGGCGTTTCCGTCTTCTCTTCGGCCCATCTTGAGCCGTGTGATAAAGTGTCTCTCAACTCATTTGAACAGCGTCTGAAATCCCGGTGAAAAGATATCTCTTGAGCATGTCTCATAAAACATTTCATCTAACATCCAAGAGCGCCGCCCTTTTCTTAATCGCGTCGCTTCTTTTGGCAGGGCCTCTTGGGTCCGTCTCAACGAAAGGATTTTTCGTGATGCCTGTACGTCAGGAGGGGCGCGTGCGTGCGCCGGAGCTGAAGGGCGGGCGCGGCTGGCTCAACACGGACCAGCCTCTCTCGCTGGCGGCCCTTAAAGGCAAAGTGGTCCTCCTCGATTTCTGGACCTACGGCTGCATCAACTGCATTCATATCATCCCGGACCTGAAAAAGCTGGAAGCGAAATATGCTCGCCAACTGGTCGTGATAGGAGTTCACTCCGCCAAGTTCGACAACGAGAAGGAGACGGAGAACATACGTCGCATCATCCTCCGCTACGAGATAGAGCACCCCGTCGTCAATGATGCAGACTTTGCTATCTGGCAGGCCTACACCGTTCGCGCCTGGCCCACGCAGGTCTTGATTGACCCGGCGGGCTACGCTGTCGGGATGATTTCCGGCGAGGGCAATTACGAAATTCTGGACCAGCGCATAGCGCAACTGGTAGAGGAGTTTCGCAAGCGTGGCGAATTAAACGAAGAGCCGCTCGCCCTCGCGCTCGAACGCGCCGGGGTGGGCGACCTCCCCCTCGCCTTTCCGGGCAAGGTTCTGGCCGACGCCGCCAGCGACCGCCTCTTCATCGCTGATTCAAACCATAACCGCATCGTCATCACAAAGCTCGATGGCACTCTCGTTGAAACCATCGGCACGGGCGCACGCGGGGCGAAAGATGGTCCATTCAAGCAGGCCACCTTTTATCGCCCGCAGGGGATGGCGCTCGACGGCGACTCGTTGTATGTCGCCGATACGGAAAATCACCTGGTCCGGCGCGTTAATCTAAAGACGCGCACGGTTGAGACTCTCGCTGGCACTGGCGAGCAATCGCACGAGTATGGCGGAAGCGGACCGGCGCTGAGCCGCGCCCTCAATTCGCCCTGGGACTTGCAGCTTGTCGGCAGAACGCTCTACATAGCGATGGCCGGGCCGCATCAAATCTGGAAGCTAGAACTGGACCAGCAGAAGACAGCCGTCTTTGCCGGGACGGGGCGCGAGGCGCGCAAGGATGGACCGGCTGCCGTCTCCGCGTTCGCGCAGCCTTCGGGCCTCGCCTCGGACGGCAGGTCGCTCTACGTCGCGGACAGCGAATCAAATATCGTCCGCGCCATCAAGCTCGATACGCCGGAGCACGAAGTGAGCACGCTCGCGGGCGGCGACCTCTTCGACTTCGGTGATGTGGACGGCAGGGGCGACGACGTGCGCTTGCAGCACCCTTTGGGACTGGCCCTCTTCGGAGACAAACTGCTCCTGGCCGATACCTACAATCACAAAATCAAGCTGCTCGATCCTCAAGAGGGAAGCGTGCAAACTTTCCTGGGCACGGGCAAACCGGGACAGACGGACGGCGCAGCTGCCTCCTTTTACGAACCCGGCGGGCTGAGCGTCGCTGGCGGCAAGCTCTATCTGGCCGATACGAATAATCATGCCGTGCGCGTCGTTGACCTCAAGACGAAAGAGACGCGCACGCTCATGATTAAGGGACTGCGCCCGCCTCTCTCCGACGGCATGCCGGAAACCTTGAGCAACATAAGCGCCGGACCGAACACTGAGGAGGTCAAGCTTGCGCCGCAACTACTGATGGCGGGCGCAAGCAGCTCTCTCATGCTCGATGTCGCGCTCCCCGCGGGTTATCACCTCAATCCTTCCGCGCCGCAACGCTACCGAATTTCCGTCGAGCGGGGTGCCGAGCATCTCAAGCTCGCTGAAGATGGACCAGTCGAGACAATGCGGACCGTAAAAGATTTGCAGCTTCCAATGCGTGTTCCGCTGCGCACATTCGGCGCAGGCTCGGCAACCCTGCGCGCGCGACTGACGCTCTACTATTGCCGCGAAGACAACACGGGCACTTGCCGCATCAAGACGCTCGTCTGGTTCTTGCCCATAGAGGTCACTGCGGACGCGAAAGCGCCACGCGAGATTAAAGCCAGAGCCGAAGTGCGATAATCAGGGCGCGAGCAATTCTTCTATCCCAACAGCCTTGAGATATGAAACTGACGTTGACGCGAGAAGTCCAAACTTCCGATGTCTGGTCCAGTCTCTCTTAATGGGAGAGTTCGGATTCGAGCGGGGCGTCCGGCAGGATGATGGAAGGGCTTTCAAGTAGGGTGAGAAGACCTTCCATGACGGGCTGCTGCGCGTCATCTTCCGGCGAGAGCATCCGTGTTTGTTTCGAGAGCGCGGATGAGAGAAGCGCGACGGCTTCACGTAGCAGCTTTTGATGGCTCGCGTCGTATTCAGCGAGCGAGGAGGAATAGAGGGCGACTGCGCCGTGCAGCTCTTTGTCTTCGGTGATGGGAAAGACCGCGAGCGTGCGGTAGGCCGCGAAGTGCTCTGCGAGCTGGGGCGGGAGGTCGAGCCGCGGGTCTGTGTTGAAGAAGGGTTGGCGATTGGAGACGACCCAGCCGATGACGCCCTCGCCGGGCGCAATGGACCGGCCCTTGAGCAGCGCCGCGTGCTGGCCCGCCGCGTCTGCGATTGCCTGGTCGCCCGTCTCTTCCGAAGCGAGCGCGACGGCGCAGGTTTCGTAGGGCACGAGGGCGCGCAGCTTCTCCATAAAAACGGACGTAGCTTGAGCCGCATCGCGTGCGCCGTTGAGCGACTGGGCCAACTCGTAAAGCGAGGTTAATTCACGGCGCGAGAAGTTGAGCTGGTCCACTTGCTCGGCTGCGCTGGTTTCGGCCAGACCCGCCGCCGGAGCGACCTGGAGCGCGGCTTCCGAAAGCTGCTCGGCAGGCTCTATCCCGAAGGTCGGCAAGGGCGTGTCCCTGTGCGCGGCGATCTCTGCTTCAAACTCCGGCAGGTGCGTGATAAAGATGCCGACGACGCGCGGGTCATACTGCGAGCCGCTCTGCTTCAAAAGAAAGTCTATGGCCTCTTCGCGCGTCATCCCCTTGCGATACTGGCGGTCTTCGCGCAGCGCGTCGAAACAATCAACGACCGTCAGGATGCGCGCCGTCAGCGGAATCCCTTCCGCGCTCAATCCATCAGGGTAGCCTTTGCCGTCCCAGCGCTCGTGATGATGACGGACGATGGGGACGACCGGGTAGGGGAAGTCAACGCGGCCCAGAATTTGTGCGCCGATGACCGTGTGCAGCTTCATCTTTTCAAACTCGGCGGCGGTCAACTTGCCGGGCTTGTTGAGGATGTAATCGGGGACGGCGATCTTGCCTATGTCGTGGAGCAGAGCGCCCGCACGCAGGGCTTCAATCTCGGCTTCCGTGCAGCCGAGTATGCGCGCCACGCCCGCAGCATAAATCTGCACGCGCAGGACGTGCTCGTGCGTCACTTCGTCTTTAGCGTTGATGGCGACGGCCAGCGCTTCTATGGTTTCGCGGTGGCCCTTCTCCATGAGGTCTATGCGCTGCTTGACGTTGTTGCGAAACTGCCGGTGGCCGAAGTTGATGGCGAGCAGAATCGGCGCGCCGATAATCAACATCACGAGCAGATCGTATTGCAGCGCGAGATACATCAGGCTCGCGACGGCGTTCGTCGGGAGAAAGATGGGGATGGACCAGCGCAGGTTCTCTTTCCAGGTACGCAGGAAAGGCTGGCTGCGGCGGAGCGCAAAGAGCTTGGAGAGCAAGCCTAAGTTGACGAAGACATGCGCGGCGCTCGCTAGGAGCATCGCCACAGTGACTGCAAAGAAAGTGTGGTTGCGCCCGGTGCTCTCTCCGTGAAAGCCGTAGCGCAGGACAGCGCCGAGCGTGAGGGAGGCAGCCGCCGCAGACAAAGAGATCATCCCCGCCGAGAAAAGATTGCTTGAGAGACGGCGCACCGTGCGCAGCGATTGGACAAAGGCTTCGATGGTCGCGATAAAGATGGCCGGAAAAGCTCCGAACCAGCAGGCGACCAGCAGCACGAAGGCGTCCGAGAGCGTAAAAGTAATCTTGTCGTACTTGAGGCCGGAAGGCAGCGGGAAGGTGTTCGGGATGATGCTGACGACAATAATCAGCGGGATAAAGCCCAGAAAGACGAGCTGGTCTCGCAGCTCGTATCCGGTAAAGATGGCGAGCGTCGAGACCAGCCAGAGGGCTATCCCGGCAATCGAGACGGCCCTTTGATAAGCCGGAGCCTTTTTGTCTGCTACTGATTGCGACAAGCTCATCCTTTCCTCTTTAACGTCGCGGGAATAAAGGGCTGGTCGCGGAGAGCCGCCGAACATTCGACGGCGTGGCATCCTCGCCCAGAAACATGACCTGTTCTTCATTGGCGCTCGTAGAGCTTGGGTCAATCAAGT
>DASWMI010000219.1:0-5854 GCA_036399835.1 Pyrinomonadaceae bacterium
CATCGCTTTCGTTGAACTCAAAAGCCGTTGCCGAGCTGCCATCCGCGCTTACTTCCGTAGTCGGGGTGATGACGGAAGCGACGAACGGATCAACAAATCCGTTTAGCGCGCCCATTCGGCTGTCTATCTCACGAAGGATACGAGGGAAGTCAACTCCGGCGCGTGTTCTGAGTCCTTCGATGTATCGCGGGTCTATGTTCGCCGGAAGGTCAATATATTTTGTGTCAAGTGTTCCAAAAGGCATTTGATTGTCCTCCCTAGACGAAGTTGTATCGAATACGGGTTGCGGTTACAGCTTTAATGCGAATTACCGCCCCTTCGGGTGCGGTGGTATCCAAGCCGCCCGCCGTTGAGCCGCTTGGATACAATGGGGTCTTAGGAGTCATGCCTGAGAACCCGTCCATCTCTCCCTGTATGCCTACTGAGTATCCGCGTTTGCCCGCAAACTCATCCTGTAGGGCGATGGCATCAGGCTCAATCTCACTCGTGCCCGCTTTTTCCATGACGGCCTGCCCTTCACTCATCGCGCCCGTAAAAACCAGAAGGTCGCCCGCCACTACGTCCTCAGCGAGTTCCACCCTATCCACGACCTCGTAGCCTACCGGCGTACAGGGTCGCGCTTTAACTCTTGTCACCGCTGCCATGTCAAATCTCCTTTATGTGGGCCACGCCACGTCACCGGGTTCCTGAAACCGATAAGGCTCTTGCTTGCCTGCGCTTGCTGCCGCCGCAGACGTTGCAGGCCTTGTGCCAGCACCCGCCTCCGTCGAGGGCGGTTGAGCAGCAGGTCTAGCCTTAAAGGCAGGCTCAGAAGCTTTAAGCTCAGGCGTTGCATTGATGTGATCAGCGAGAGACTTGTCACCGACGTAAGGCTTCTCTACATCTTGGCCGTCCACCTTTTCGGTCTTGTACTTAATATCCAGTTTCAAAGCCTTCGCCATCGCCTTGAACGTCGCGGCGTTCTCGTACCCCATATCCTTTGCCGCGCGTTCAAAGATTTCATCCTGCCTTCGGCCTTCAGACTCTTCCTTGAGGGTCTTGTGCTCGCCCACGATGGTCTTTAAGTCCTTTGGGCTTAAACTGAGCGGCTTAACCTCTTCAATGAAGCGCGCATCCTCTTCGGATACGGCCTTGTGTCCCTCTGGGAGCACATTCGACTCAAGAGCCTGCTTCTCGTTTGTCAGTCGCGTGATTGTGCGCTGGTCTGTCGTCTGCTTGGTGACAAGTTCCCTATTCTTGGCTAGCACCGGATGATGGTCATCCAGTTCCAGCACGTACTTTCCTTTTCTCAAGGCGTAGTGCGGGCGGTCTGCTTCGGGAATGTCATCAAGCTTGTCATACGTGGATTTCAACATGGCCTTTGACCTCTGCTGTTCCGCCTTTGGCGGGTTGGTTGGAAATAGAAAAAAGCCCCGCACATCCTGATTTCTCAAGACATGCGGGGCTGCATCAGTGCCTCGCTAATTTGTACGGGCCTTAGCCCGCAACTGCCTAGTTATCAAATCCGTGTTAAGTATAACATGGAACGGTTTCAGGATTGCAAATTATTTTTTGTAGATTGAAACCTCATGTGCCCCGTTGTCGTACTTGAACAGCACATTGTCCTCATCTTCCTCACCCGCAAAGGCAATGCTAAATTTGCACATCACCCCATTCGACCGCAGAGAATCTGCTAGTTGCTCTAACTCTTCAGCAACAAGCGCACCTGGATATGACCGACTGTGGAGTCCACAGAAGTAATCGCCATGTCGCTCAATTCCTGAAAAGTGTACACTGAGAGCGGCTTGAATCTGTGGAATAAACTCTCGCCCACTAGTGTAGAGTAGAGAGGTGACGAATGGGTTTCTGTATGACATAGCAACTCATTATACACCAACTCCCGCCGCAACCCTCTCTTTATCTGCACGCTGAGCAGATGGCCTCCACGTGGTAAGCCGCTCACACGCTCCGCATCTTAATTTAGTGGCGTGAATCAATCGAACTAGCCCGATAATAAGCGTGAGGCCATCCGTGACGCCTAAAACGCCCTTACAATGCTCACACCGATAAATTGACTGCTCACTCATGCGTAAATCTTCTGACACTCCCGGCATAGCCCAATACAATAATCCTGCGGATTAAGGCGTGCGCCGCATTCGTCACAGTAGCGTCTACTGTCTTCGGGCTTGCTCATAAAACATTCTTATCGGGAGAATCTTCTATTGTGGCAGAGGTCTTGACCGGAACGGATTCAATCTCTATTGAGAAGATGGCCTTGCCGCCGTTCTTGTCTGGGTCATAAGACCATTCGACCGAGCGCACGCCTTCTACCTCTCTTCCGTCTTGGTCTAAAATCAGCGGCGGATAACGCTTGCCATCGCTTTCAAGATGCAACTTGATGGTTTCTGGCATTTATGCAGCCCTCAACAACTAATCAGTTAAAGATTTCCACCCTCTCTTGTCTGGCTACCTTGCGGCGGGTTCTCCTTCAAATCATCAATGATTCGCTGAATGTCTTTAGGCGAATAGTTTAAGATTCTCAGCGTCTCGCGCTGACCTACAAACTTTGCCAACCTCTCCGCTACGCCCGCCAGAGTAAGAGGGTCGCGCCGCGCTACGGGCGCAAACTCTGCCGTAATCATCGCCTCTTCGTCAAAGCTGGTCTGCCCGAAAGCATTAGACATCTGCACGGCCTTATGCGCTACAGAGGCCCACGACGGCCCAACGGATGCGCCTACGGTCTCCACCTTGTCAATCAAAGGCATCTCTGCTCTCAAGAGGGCTTCACCGGAGGGCCAATCTCCCGCGATGAGGTGCAAGGGGACAGCGGCGGCGCGCGTCATAGCCTGAAGCTTGATTCCAAGTATCCGCTCTAATTCGGCAAGTGAACCCGGTTGGATAACATCAAAATCCGCTTGGGGGTTTTCGTCCGTAAAGAAAGCGCCGGGCTCAACGATCAGGGGGTTCTTTAGATTGCCGTTCTCGTCTCTTTCTTCCTTGATGCCCGTTCCCTTCATCATTGGAAACCCGGCAAACCTAGCAGCACCCGACAAGTCTCTGTGAATATCATTCACTTCGTCCTGAAGACCGAGCATCCCGCCATCCAATTCTGACATGCCATAGTGGGGGTCAGGTTCTTCCGTGCCATCGTCGCCATCGCCATCGTTAGGCACTTGAATATTAGCGAAGTGAACTACAGGAACGCCTAACGGCTGACCCCTCCTGTCCTTCCACTCAATAGGACCATCGCCCTGCGGGTCGGATGGGAGTTTATACATTCGCCATCCGTCATTGTTAGCTGTCGTGTTGTCTTGTATGTATCGCTCTATTTTATCAGGATAATAAACAGTCCTTCGCAGCCCTTCCCTGGTAGTCCACTCTTTGACTGCGTAATTTACCCGGTCGTCATCGTCATAGGAAACAAACATTCCGGTTTTACCATTCCACCATCTTTCACGAGTTATGACTACCCGGTCTTTGCTCCAATTAAGGGCGATGGCAGTATTGCCGTCTCGGAACATGGCCCAATGAACGGCGGCGGATTTTGCTGCCAAGCCGTTCTTCACCCACACGGACTCCAGATAAGTGCCGATACTACGCTCGCCCTGCCCGTCTGTTGACAGGTCGAACCTGACAAGTCTTAATCGGTTGCGCAACTCCTGAAGGATTCTTTTGCAGACGTTATCGCAGAAGAGATTGCCCAGAAGACCGCGCAGGATTCTTTGCTGTCCGGTGGTTAGCGTCGAAGGGTGGCGACCTCTGGCGTATTGGCGGAACGCCTTAACCTCTTCAGCCTTCGGCAGAGAGCACCTTCTTTCCTCTTCAATTTGTTCGTGGATTGACATAGTTATCCGTTTAGGTAATTGCGTTGCCTTGTAATGCTGATTTTTGGCGCGCTTTCCATGACCCCATATCGCGCCACGTCATACTCATCATCTCCGCCTTCACCGTTTTGGTCAGCGTTCACCTTCAAAACATCTTCAGCGTCACGCGGATCGTGAACCATGCGAGCCATAGCGGCAATAGTTCTAGGACATGTGCGGAAGATTCTAAAGCGAGGCTTGATGCCTAACTCTCTATTACCTAATAATTCAAGCAGCTCTCTTGCTCCGGCAATCCGGTCAAGCGTGGCGTGCGTCAGATGAAGGCCGATTGGTTCGTTGGTCTCCGGGTCTCTGGCTTCCGCATATTGAGCGGCAATCGTCTTTCCGCCGCTATCACCGCGCTTCTGGAAAACGTCATGCCCGGCCACTACGTTTTTAAGGCGGCGCGGGTCAATCCCTGCCCGTACAAGCTGTCGGCGTATCGCTAAGCAGTGTTGGGGCACTAGCCAGCCATTCTTGACGTGCTCCGCGATTAAATAAATATCCCGTTGGTTTTGCGTGAATGCGCCGAAAGCGGTGTTATGAGCAAAACCATGATCCAGCGCACCCCATATAGGCCAATCGTCTGGAATCTTGAACGGGTTGCAGACGTGTAATTCGTCATCCCACTCTTCAAAAAATAAACCTTCAGCTCCGACCCACTCACCATCACGACCGCGCCTTTTGAGAATACCCGTCAGGGCATCAAGGGCGCGCATCGTTCGCACGCCATCAGGGGTTAAAGAGCCGTCATCGTTATAGAGACGCGGATTGTCTTCGTGCCTGCTCCTGAGTAGTTTTAGCGCTCCGCTCGCCACACGTTTTAGAATCCAGTGATCTTCCGGGCCGGGGTTACAATCCCCGATTATCTGCGGGTTCGGAGCGTTCCCCGCGCGACCTGTACAGCGCGTGGTAAGCGTCTGCCAATCATCCTGAGCTAGTTGCTCTGCTTGGTTCGGATAAATAAAATCATACTCGGCTGAGAGAGCCTTTCCAGGATTATCTAATCCGGCTATCCAGAGGCGAGACCCGTTGCCGTAGTCAAACCACTGGGGCTTCTCGCCGCCGAAACAACTCACGCCTCCACGTTTTTCAATGATTTTCTTATAAGTCTGAATACAAGATGCGTCCATGTCATTACGCACCTTGCGGACCATCAACGCTTGAGAGCGCGGGTACTGCCTGAGTAGCGAGTCAATACGCCAAAGGGCCGCAAATGTCTTACCTGTTTCGTATGGACCGCTGATTATTATTTCGGGCTCTTCTGAGGCTTGGAGTTCCAGCGCTGCACCGCGAAAAGTTGGGAGTTCTACAGGATTTGAGCGTACAGACACACCCGCGCGAATTATCGCCGCGCCGTGTGCCCTCTCAATTCTTCTTTCCAGCGCAACCATTATTTCTGCTCTGCCAAAATAGCTTCTATCTTCTCCACTCTCTCAAGCATATCGGTCATCTGAATAGCTTCGATAGACTGTTCAAGGATGGCCTTTGCAGCCGCTACACGGGCCGTTCCCGGGGCTTCTTTATCCTCCGCTATCTCTCTCAGCACCGTAACCGCCACCGAGCAATCAGCCTGCAAGTGCGCCACCGCGTTCTCAACAATCTGTCTGCGGGCCGCTCTGTAGGCTGACACAAAAGCAGGCTCTCGAAGCCAGCGCCACATCGTTACTTCTGAAATCTTGGCGACAGCACAGGCTTTCTTGAGATTAGGCTGGCTGAGCAGGGCAGCCAGTGCCTTCTCCTGCTTGGAGTCTAATTGCTCAGCGGAATTTTCTGTAGAATCTTTCAAAATCTTTCAAAACCTTTCATCTCAAACTCCCCACCGCCCTTTTTCACTTCACCCATAAGCTACCCCAACAGACCCGCAATTTCTTCTCTCCCTACTTAATGTGCCAGCCCGAAGCGCGAACGCTCTAGGTCAACTCGCCATATTTACGCTTTAGTTCTTTGACTTCCGTTTCCAGGTAAAGAACCTTCATGGAAAGCTTAGCAATCTCGCCTTCCTTCTCCTT
>DASWMI010000220.1:0-35019 GCA_036399835.1 Pyrinomonadaceae bacterium
CGCCGCTCGTCCTTACCGGCTCGGCGCAAGCGGTCCGACAATTCCCTCTCGACCAGATAATGCGCGCGCAACTGTTCAGGCGATCTCGTCTCACCCATAAATTTAATGATGACCCTTTATGATTTCATCCTCTGTGGCGTAGTCGAACTCTTCGGGTTTGATTTCATCAGGCGGATGCGCGCGCTCCCATGCGACTGTTTGGGCGAGGGCTTCCGCTCTGGCAACGCGCTCGGCATATCCAAGCTCACGGCGCAATCGCCTGGTGTCCGTCACCCAGTGATGTTCGAGCGCCATGTTCGCTCTCATCCTCTCAGGCAATCGCTCTCCCGGCACGACGATAATTTCGCCCTTCCAGCCCGCAGCCCTTGCGATGCTGCGTACCCAGTCGCTTTCAGACAAGGCGTCCTCTTCGCCTGCGTTGTAGATGCGGCCAGCGGCCCTCTCAGAGACGACCGCGAGCGCAATCGCGTCTGCGATGTTCTCGACATAGCCTCTGGTCCAGCGCCAGCTATCGGTCCCCTCTTCGAGCAGGATCGCAGGGCGGCCATCATCCATCCGCTTCAAGTAGAAGAAGAGGCGATGCTGCGTGTCGCCCGGCCCGTAGACAGCCGGAAGACGCAGGATTGTCGCGGGCAACTCCGCGTCGCTCATCACGACGCGCTCGACCAGTATCTTCTCGTAGTTATAATTTCGCTCGGCGGGACTCTTCGCCGTCTCGCGGTAAGGATAGAGATGCTCGCGCAGGGGGGCATCCTCCGCGAGCGGGATGGGGTCCGGTGGACCAGAGGTGACGCGGCGCAGCCGCTCGACGCAGCGATAGACATCCGCGCTGCTGATGGCGACGACGCGACGCGCGATGCCTTTAAAGACGCTCATCAGGCTGGCGGCTTCCTGCTCGGTGAATGGAATCATGTCGAGCACGACGTCGGGCGCAAATCGCCTGAACTCTGTCTCGAATGATGAGAGTTCCGCTCGCTCGCCGTGAATATGCTCGACCGCCTGTGGCAACTCGGCCTCGGATTCTCCGCGATGAAAGAGGGCCACTTGATGGCCTGCGTCAAACAGCCTGCGCACGACAGGTGGACCAATAAAGCGCGTCCCGCCGATCAACAGAATTTTCATCTTCGTCTGGTCCTTCTGCTCATCTCGTCAAGCCGATGAAGTGTGGTCGTGGACGATACGCCAGCCCTGCTTCGTGCGGCGGAGGATGAGCGTAAAGCGGCCATGCGGCGTATCGGCGGCGCGCGCGAGTTGCCAGCGGCCCAGCGCGACGGCTGCATCCTTGCCGAGCGGCGTAATCTCAAGCTCCGTGAAGGCTAGCTGGCCCATCTTCTCGCGCGAATCGTAGCTCTTCTTGTAACGGTCCAGCGTTTCCTGCCAGCCTCGCGTCAGTCTATCGCCGGAGACGAAAGACAGCTCAGCCGAACGCGCGTAGCCGTCCATAAAGCCTTCTATGTCGCCGCGATTCCAGGCGGCCACCTGCGCGTCGAGCACGGCGCGCACAGCCGAGGCAATCTTCTGGTCCTGTCTGCTCTGCACGGGTTTGGCAGTGGAAGCGGACAAAGGAACGGCAGCCGTGACGAGCAGGGCGCAGAGGGCGCTGAGCATCAATCTTAGTTTCATAAAGCGCATCCTTTATTTATCTGTTTCGAGCGGCAAGTATAGCTCATTAAGAGAAGAGAGTCCGACCGTGGAGGGCCGAAAGTAGAGAGCATCTCATCTTCAGCCTTCCCGTGCGCGACTCGTTTTGATTAAAACCAGAGAGGCGCTGTGAAATTTTAAAAGTAGCGGAAGCGGCCCGTGATGGGCCAGGTGAAGAGGACGTTTTCAATCTGCGCGCCCCTGCCGATGTTATGCACGACGAGATAGTTGCGCGTCTCTGCGGACCACATGTTAGTGACCATCCCGATGTGCGGCAGGCCGTTGACATTCCAGGTCACGACATCTCCGGGCAGATAATCTTCGCTCCTCGATGTGACGGGGAGCGATTTGCCCTGGCGCTCGAAGTAAATCATCAGGTTGGGGACGCGGCGGTGGTCAATGTTGGTATCGGTCCTGGTCAGCTTCCATGTTTTCGGGTAAGCCTGGAAGTTGCGCTGCATATCCTCGTGAACCTCTTTTTGCAGATCCACTCCGCCCTTGCGGAAGGCGCGTATGACGACATCCGTGCAGACGCCAGCTTCGAGCGGGACATCGCCGCCCGGATAATCAATCTTGACATAAGTCGCATCGTAGCCCGTCGTCTGTTTCGTCAGCTCAAGCTCCGCCTCGACGACCCTTTTCAATTCGGGAGAGCTGTTCGCCGGAAGGGGTCTGAGCTGAGCCTGGGCGGCGTCACTTCTCGCGTCCCTCGCGCTACCCTGCCCCCGGCTACTCTTCTGGCAGCCGAGCGCCGAGAGCAGGACCAGCAAGAGCGCCAGGCTGCATATCAACTTTGAGAGACGCATGACCTTCTCCGTGTGATGACTTTTTCGCGCACAGACAATCTCTCAGATGCTTCAAAGGGCCGCTCGGGTTTGCAGCCACACGCGCACATCTCCGCGCATCGCAGCGACAATCTCATGCCCCGCGTCATAGCCTCTGACTTCAACATCAGGCGCTCGCTCTCTGAGCCGCTCGGCGTAATCACTGGTCCGCGAAGGAGGATAAAATTCATCACGCTCGCCGCTCAGGTGAAAGACAGAGAGCTTCGACTGTTTGTAAAGCTCGCCGGTCTCCCAGTCTCCGGGCAGGCCGCCGCAGATGCCGAGGACGCCGCGCAGGCTTTCCGTGTGCGTAAAAGCGAAGCGATAGTTGAGCGCGCAGGATTGCGAGAAACCGAGCAGAAAAACGCGCGCACGGTCAGCGATGCCTTCATGGACCAGTGCGTCAATCAGCTTGAGCAAAGCGTGATGATGAAGCGCGATGGAATCTTGAGGGTGAAAATTGGTCAGCCAGCCGAAACCGTAGCGCAATGGGCCGCCCTGTTCGCGCGGCTCTTTGAGATGCTGATGGAAACCCTGCAAGGCCGCGAGCGCGAACCCTTCGGGCGCGAGCAGCTTTGCCTCGCGCATCATCTGCCGTTTGCTCCCGCCATAGCCGTGCAGCACTATGAGCAAGGGAGAGGGCCGCGCGTCCTGGGCCTTGGTTGATGATGAAGTTTCGGAGGGGAGAGCCAGGTCGTAATAGAGATTTATTTCCGCAGCCAGCCTGCGCTCTTCAGTCTGTTTGAGCTTGTCGGGTTCACTCATCAAATTCAAAACCGTCTTTCTTCAACACGGCAATCGGATGCAAATTGATTTAACCATGAGCTGCGCCGAAGCTTGAAAGCTCCGGCAGCCTCTTCAGTTGATGTAGCCTTGAGAAGCGTCTTCGCCTTCGATGAGCGCTTGCCTGCTCTCTTCTTCAAGCGTCCAGATGTCGTACAGCTCCGGCGGTACTTCCGTGACGAAGCGCGAGGGCTTTTGCAAGACGGTCTGGCGATTATAATCTGTAATCATCAGCGGGTAAGTCAGATAAAGCTGGTCCGCCGCGCGTGTCAGGGCGACGTACCACAGACGCCGCTCCTCCTCTTCGCCTTCCGCATCGCGCAGCGAGCGAGGACTGGGAAACTTGCCGTCAGCGGCCCAGATGATAAAGACCACGCGCCACTCAAGTCCCTTCGCCTGGTGGACCGAAGAGAGCGTCAGCAGCTCGTCCTCTTCGCCGCCCATCACGACATCCTCGCCCGTCACAGTTTGCGGCGCGCCGTAACGCTCCGTCGCCAGCAGGGCCAGCTCCGAGAGAAACTCTTCCGTCGAGCTGTAACGCGCGCTGTAGTGGGCCAACTGGCGCAAATCTTCCAGACGAGCTTCGGCGTTCTCGTATGTATTGGCGAGATGCTCTGCGTAGCCGTGCGAAAGGACAAGCTCGATCTGCCCTGCCGGGGAAGCGCGCATCTCATCGCGCGCGAGGCTCTCGATGAGGGAGATAAAGCTGGTCCAGCCCGGCCCTCTGCGCGGGGCAGGCTCGAAGTCTGCGCGGCGGACGAGCGCGAGCGGGTCCGGCGCAAAGGCCAGTCGCTCCCAAATCCTGTTGGCCGTCGCTGGTCCAATCTGCGGGATGAGTCGCAGGACGCGTTTCCAGGCCAGCTCGTCGCGCGGGTTGTTGATGATGCGCAGGTAGGCCACGACATCCTTGATGTGGGCCTGCTCGAAAAAACGCACGCCGCTGTGTATGCGATAGGGGATGGCGCGGCGTGTCAGCTCAAGCTGCAATTCGAGCGAGTGATAATGCGAGCGATAGAGGACGGCCATCTCTTCGAGCGGGATGCCTTCGTCGCGCAGCTCCAGTATGCGAGCGGCGATAAAGGCTGCCTGCTGGTCCGCGTCGCTGCACGGGACGAGCGCCGGAGCGGTCTCGTTTGAAGCGCGCACGGGGCGCAGCGTTTTGGGAAACTGTTTGCGATTGCAGGCGATGGAGACGTTGGCGAGCGCCAGTATCTCAGGCGTCGAGCGATAGTTTGTTTCGAGGCGGTAGAGGCTGGCATCCGTGTAGCGTTTGGGAAACTCGTAGATGTTTGTAAACTCCGCGCCGCGCCAGGCGAAGATGCTCTGCGCGTCGTCGCCGACGACCATCACGTTGCGATGCCTGACGGCCAAGAGATCAATAATCTCTGCCTGAAGCCTGTTCGTGTCCTGATATTCGTCAACGAGGATGTGCTGAAACTGCTCCGCGTAAATATCCGCGATCTCGCGTTTTTCAATGAGCAGGCGTTTCCAGTTAATCAAGAGGTCGTCGTAATCCATCACGTTGCGCTCAAGCTTGCGCTGCATGTAGACGCTGTCAACGCGCGCGATCTGCTGCGCGAGCGGCTCAAAATGCGGATGCGTGCGCGGGACGACCTCAGAGATGGGGCGGTCCGTGTTGTTGGCAAAGCTGATGATGTCCTGCAAGATTTCGGCCTTGGGAAAGCGGCGAGCTTTAGTATCTATCCCCGCCTCGTCAACACAGGTCGAGAGAAAATCGCGCGCGTCTTCCGCATCCAGAATCGTGTAGCTTGATTCGTAGCCGAGCGAAGCGGCGTGGCGGCGCAGGATAAGGTTGGCGATGCGATGAAACGTCCCGCCCCAGACGCGTTTGACATCGCCACCGCTCGTCAGCGTCTCGACGCGGCGCAGCATCTCTCGCGCGGCGCGGTTGGTAAAGGTCGCAAGCATGATGCGCGAGGGTGAGACGCCCTGTTCGAGTAGATACGCGACGCGGTAAGTGATCGTGCGCGTCTTGCCGGAGCCTGCGCCCGCCACGACGAGCACGGGGCCGGGCGGCGCTGTCACCACGCGAAACTGTTCTTCATTCAGCTCCGCGCGATAACGCGCCAGCTTCTCTGGACCACCTGCTTCAGCCCGTTTAATGATGTAGCGTTTCATTGTCCTGCTTTGAGAGAGAGAATCCGTGCGCTCTTAAATTTCGCCTCACAGCCAACAAGGTTTGACTTCGATGGCGCAGATAGCTTAGAAGCAGTTTGCCTTATCCACCTTTCTTCAAGAAGGAGTTATCATGATGAAACGCTTTCTCGCCTCAACTTTGCTCTTGCTGGCGGTCTCCATGCCCGGCTTGGCCGCGCCGAAGTTGAAACCGGTCCAGGGGAGCGGCTGCCCTTATGTCTGTCGAGAAGAGTATAAGAGGTGCCGCGCGGGCCGCAAGGCTTGTCGCCGCCAGCTCAAGGCGTGTCTCAAAGCTTGCCCGCATTGAGCAGCTTGAGAGGCGGTCGGCTTTGCATTCGTGGCCCTTTGAAAGTTAGGATGTTCGACAGCAGAGGGCCAGCGTGCGCTCTAGTTTATCAAACAAGAGAGTCAGAGAGGTTATCAGCATGAAGTTTCCCGGTGGATTGAACATACAGCAGATGATGAAGCAGGCGCAGCAGATGCAGGAGAAGATGCAGAAGGAGATGGAAGAGCTGCGCGTGGATGCTTCGGCTGGCGGCGGCGTCGTCACCGTCCAGATGAAAGGCAACCACGAAATCGAATCGCTCAAGATTGACCCCGAAGCCGTCAAGGAGGGCGACGTAGAGATGCTTCAGGACATGATCCTCGCCGCCCTCAACGAAGCCAATCGCAAGGTTGACGAAGCGATGAAGGGCAAGCTCGGCGGCATGCTCCCGCCGGGTCTCGGAGGAATGCTCTAATAGTTTTCGGTTTTCAGTTTCAAGCAAGAGACCGTGCGCTTTCAAACTGAAAACCGAAGACTGAAAACTGATTTATGCTTGATTACGCAGAGCCAGTGACGAAGCTGATTGACGAGTTCAAACGTCTGCCGGGCATCGGCCATAAGACCGCGCAGCGGCTCGCCTTTCATATCCTGCGTGTGCCCGTGGCTGATGTCGAGCGTTTTATAGAGTCGCTCAAAGAGGTCAAGCTGCGGATTATCTTCTGTTCCGTCTGCAATAACCTGACGGACGTAGACCCTTGTCGCTTCTGCTCCGCAACTTCGCGCGACCGCTCTATGATCTGCGTCATTGAAGAGCCTTACAATCTTGTTGCAGTCGAAAAGACGCGCAGCTATAAGGGTCTCTACCATGTGCTGCACGGGAGTCTCTCGCCGATTCGCGGCATCGGACCGGACGACCTGCATCTGGCTAACCTGCTGCCGCGCCTGCGCCCTGAAAACAACGAGGGCATAGAAGTGCGCGAAGTCATCCTTGCGACCAACCCCAACACCGAAGGCGAAGCCACGGCCAACTATATCAGCCGTCTCCTCAAGCCGCTCGGAGTCCGCGTGACGCGTATAGCGATGGGGATGCCCGTCGGCAGCGACCTCGAATATGTGGATGAAGTGACGATGGACAAAGCGCTCGCCAACAGGCACGAGATGTGATGAGAGTAATAGGTAACAAGTGACAGGTGACAGGTGACAAGTGATAGGAGAAGAGCAGGTCTTCTCTCTTGTCAACTGTCACCGTTTTTAAAACCGGACGTGTTCTTCGGGTGAGCCTTGCTGGCAGTCTGAGCATTGGTCCGAGGCATCGTAAAGGTGTGCGTCAAACTCCACTAAAGATTTGATGGGGATTTCGCCGAGGAATTCCGGCGCCGATTTAAAACGCACGATTGCGCCGCAGCCTATGATCGGCGCGCCCAGCTCCTTGACCAGCCCGATGGTCTCTTCGATGGCCTTGCCGCTGCGTATAATGTCGTCAACGATAATGCACGGATTGACTTCGCCCTGGTTGATGTACTGGCGAAACATGCGCTTGCCGTCTTCTTCTCTTTCCGCCCAGTAAATCTGCTCCGCGTTGAGCGCCTCGCGGACGCCGAAGGCGACAGGAATCCCGCCGGAGCTGGGGCTGATGATGGCGACTTTAGGAAGCTGGCTGGAAATATCCCTTTCGAGTCGAAACTTGCGGCTCAGCGCAACGGCCAGCACGCGCGCCATATCGTAGTAACGAAAAGCCAGCGGCATCTGGAAATAGTGCGGCGAGTGCTTGCCGTTCGGGTAGACGAAATGGCCCTCGCGGTAAGCTCCCGTCTTCTTCAACATTTCCATGACGCTTTCCGACGATGGAATCAGGTTATGCATTATCTCTTCTCCTGCGAAATTAAAAGTGACAGGTGACAGTTGACGTGTGACGGCAAGGGACAAGCAGTAATCTTGTCATCCGCACTTCATCGCCTGCCACTAAAGTTTTGGCGCATAGCATACATCAACTGGCGGACTTTGCTCCAACATCCAGAGCGCGTCTGATGAGACGGAGTTGATCCTGGCCCAGCGTCTCTGGCAACTGCTTGAGGTCAACCCACGCGGCGCTTCTGATTTCCAGGCTCTGCGGCTCGGCCATCCCGCGCGGGCGACAACGAAAAATTATCTCTATCTGCGAGGGCTTTCTGAGCGTGCGCACGAAGGCCAGCTCTGCGCTCTCAAGCTCCAGCCCTATCTCTTCGCGCAGCTCGCGCCTGAGAGCCTCTTCCGGCTGCTCTCCGCGCTCTATAAAGCCTCCGGGAATCCCCCATGGTTGACCCGCGCGAAAAACGTGGCTGAGCAGCAGCACGCGCCCCTGCTCGTCGAGCACGACCGCGCCGGTCGTCGCCGTAAAGCGCGTCTGCGTCAGCCGCACGCTCCAACGGCGCAGACTCTTCGGCGCGCCGCGCCACAGAGCACCGAACAATTTTGCCAGCATCCATAGACAATACAAACGGCAAAGAAAAAAGGCAAAGGCCGGAAACGTCGAAGGCTGGACCAGTGGCCAGGGCAGCGCGGCAGTGGTCCAGCGATGAGGGATGAAGGACAGGCTATGACTTTTACTTTTCTCTTTTTACTTTAGTCCTCATCCGTGTAAGATGTAGGCCACGCCGTCAGATTTCATTTCCAGCAAGCTTGTAGAGGTTCTGAAGGAATAAAAGAGATGTCAGTCAACGTGAACGAGAAGCAGACTGCAACTGCCGTGGAAGCGCCTCAGATAGACGAGACGGTCGAAGAGGGGTCGGCCCAGGGTGTGCCCAAGAAGCTGACAGCGGGCCGGACCGTTTGTAACGAGAGAAACGAGAAGAACAAGCTCTGCAACGGCCATCTCAAACAGTTACGCACGGGTGGCGAAGAGGCCGAGATGCACCTGCGCGGCGACGATGTGTTGTTTAAATGCCAGTCGTGCGGAGCGCTCTACATGGGGCCGCCGCTCGGCCACGTGCGCGACCCCTTCAAGCAGCAGCGCTTTGTCGAAAGAGAACTCTCCGCCATTCTGCAAGCCGCAGGCGGCACGCTCCCCGTCATCAAGAAGAACGACAAGGGAGTCTACGTCATGATAGAGGCTGGGCAGGAGGCCGCGCACGCGCCCGTCAAGACCGCGACGACTGCCCCCACGCCCACGCCGTCCAAGACCGCGACTCCCGCGACGGTCAAACCCGCCGCGCCGCCCTCCGCTTCAACTCAAACCGTCCCGCCGCCCGTCGCCAACGTTGGACCAGTCGCAGGAGAAACCCCTGAGCAAAAGCGCGAGCGTCTACAGGCGATGGTCACGGCGGCGAAGGCGCGCAAGGAGGCTCTGGAGGGCTGCGAGGGAGCCGCGCCTGCCGCTTCAGCCACGACTCAGAAAGAGGCAACGGCACAGGCCGCGCAGCCCGTCGCTTCCAAAGCTCAAACCGCGCCGCCTCCGCTGCCGAATGCTGGTCCAGTTCCGGGCGAAACGCACGAGCAGAAGATAGAGCGGCTGCGTGCGCTCGTGGCCGCAGCCAAGGCCAGGCAGGAGGCTCTGGAAGGCGGTGCTGAGGCTACCAATGAAGCTTCCACTGCGCAGGCCGCGACACGCACGACGCCGACCGCCGCCACGACTTCCGGCCTTGATTCTTCGGCGGAGGCAGACGCACACCGCGAGGCAGCCGAAGCGCAAGCCGCGACCGGCATGGCCTCGGCCACTCCTTTAAGCTCTGCGGCGGCGACGGCCTCGCCCACCGCCGGAGCCGAAAAGGTCGAAGACCTCGCGCCCGACACCTTGGAGGAAACGACGCAGCCCGCGACCAAAGCCTCCGCGCAAACCGGCACAGGTCAGGGCAAGCGTGCGGACTTCGATACAGGCCCTGTGCCCGGCGAGACACACGAAGAGAAGATCGCTCGCCTGAGGGCCGTCGTCGCCAGGGCGAAAGAACTCGCTGAAGGCTAAGCTAAAAAAGAGAGTTGTTTTCGGTCCAGAGATTGTCTCAAGCTGAACTTTGGACCAGCCGGAAACCCGTAAGCGGAAAGATAAAAGGTGAAGGATGAAAGGCGGGCTTTTCATCCTTCACCTTTTATCTTTTTCACACGCCGTCTTTACTTCTCTTTCGCGTGCTCAATCTTATTTACAGTTCTCGCCCGCCATTCTTATTTCTCTTTGTATGAAGGCTCAAGCGTGCGCGTCGTGTGTTCTGTGACGGCAGGGACATAATCGGCGGGCCGCGTCGGAATCTGACGTTGAGCAGTTGCGTTGGCGGCGAGCTGTTTGGGTTGTACGGACTGGACCGGCTGCAAGCTGGTTTTGATTAAGCGCGAGAGGATGCGCATCAGCATAAAATCGCTGAGCATGATAGTAAAGAGGCCGAGCACGACGATTGCCATCGCCGGTTCTCTGCCGAGTCCTGCTGTGCGACCCAGCGCCAGCGCGCCTTCGATGATCGCGGCAAAGCCGCCGAGCGTGATGCCGAGCATCGTGAGGCAGATGGCGATGGTCGGCCACCCCAGGTTGCCCGTCTGAATAATCTGCGGCGCGACGGCTGTTTGATTCAAGCTCGCTCCGCAGCGGTTACAATAGCTCAGCCCCGCGAGAGCCTCTGCGCCGCAAGAATAGCAGTACATACTAATTCCACCTCCGCCGACTGCATACGAGATTTCGCGTCCTCAAGTTCAACACCAAAAGGAAACAACGGAGCGCGAATTGTGCAGATGCTCAATGTGCGAATTGTCAAAACGACTCTAACTCTCGCGTAAAGTCAGACCCTCGCGCGCGACTTTCCAGTCCAGCACCTCCACGCCCTCTTCGGCGGCCAGCGCGCGCTCGACCTCAGGACGGCGGCCTTCGGCGCAGAGAAAGGCCATGCAGCCGCCGCCGCCAGCGCCGCAGACTTTGGCGGCCTCCGCGCCGTTGGCGAGCGCCTTCTGGACCAGCATCTCCATTTGCGGCGTCGTCACGCCCGGCGCGAGTTGCTTGCGATTCGGGTAAGCCTTTCGCATCGTCTCGCTGACGCGCGGCCAATCCTGGTCCAGCAGCGCCTGGCGCATGTCCAGAACGGAATCGCGTATGCCGTCGAAGAGTTGGAAGAGAGTCGGGTCGCCGTCAATATGATTCTTGGTAATCTCCCAGTTATTTGTTCCGGACAGGCGCGGCTCACCCGTGTAGCAGATGACGATGCGGCGTTCGAGCGTCGCTTCGTCCACGCTGAGGGCTTCGCGCCGGATGCCGTCGGGTCGAAAGTGTATGGCGTTGACGCCGCCGTAAAACGCGCCGTAGTAATCCTGAAAGCCTGCCGGAACGCGTATCACCGTGGTCTCGACGTTGGCCGCGATGGTGATGAACTTGCGCTCGTCGTAGCGATTGCCGACCAGTCGGTTGAGCGCGCCGATACAGGCGATGGCGAGCGAGCTTGAGCCGCCGAGTCCGGCCCCGGCAGGGGCTTCGCTGTAAGCCGTCAGGCGAAAGCCGACTTCGGGTTTGAAGAAGTGGACCAGCTTGGAAATCAGCTCCAGCCGCTCTTCGCGCGCCAGCTCCTCTATGGCCGCCAGCTCCGTTTCAAAAGCAACCTGCCGGTCGCGCGATTCGAGCAGGATGCGCCCGTCCGTGCGGGTCTCTATGCGGCAATAGGCGCGCAGGTTGATGGCAAAGTTGACGGTCGCCGCTCCGGGATGAAAGAGATAGAGCGGCCAGATGTCAATCGTGCCCCCGGCCAGGTCTACACGCGTCGGCGCGGATGATTCGATAATCACTTGAGATGAAAACGTCCTTTCATGATTTTCGATTTTGGATTTTAGATTTGAAATCAAGCTGCTTGGACCAAAAAAATCTAAAATCCAAAATCGAAAATTTCCTAATCTCCTTCGGTCGCGCCGCGTTTTGAAGGCGTGCGCTTATCCGGCTTCGCTTTGCGGCGCGGGAGATGTGGTTTCAGATGTATGCGCTCTTGCAGCTCTTCCTTAATCTCTGAGAGTTTTTCCTGCGCGGCGTGTTCCAGCTCCTGTATACGCTCGGGGCTGGCCTGCTCGACCTTCTTTGAGAACCAGAGCCGCTCGGCCAGATAAAAGCCCGTTACGCCGAGGATGACTATGACGAGCAGGAAATAGCCTATCTGGTGGAAATCTCCGATCAGCTTGGTAATCGCGCCGCTGAAGAAATAGCCCGCGCTGCTCAGGATTAAGACCCAGGTAAAACAGCTCGCCAGCGTGAGCAGCAGAAAGCGCAGATAACGCATCCTGCCGACACCATAGAAGACGCAGGAGGCCGTGCGCAAGCCGTAAATATATTTTGAAAGAAAGATCGAGAGTGGACCAAATTTATCCGTCAGCCGTTCGAGTCGCGGCCTCGCCATGTTGTAAAAGCGAAACCGGCGGACGCTCTTGCCAAACCCTCGGCCCATCCCGTAAGCGATATTGTCGCTGGTGAACGCGCCGAGCGTGCCGACGCCGAGCACTTTGGCAAAGCCCCACTCGCCGAAAAACCCGTAGTGGGCCAGGACACCCGCCAGCAAGAGCGTGATGTCCCCCTCAATCATGGCGAGGAAGAAGACTGCCAACAGGCCATACTGCCCGATGAGATCGTAAAACGGATGATCCATAAAAACAGTTTTCAGTTTTCAGTTTTCAGTTTTCAGTCGAAAGCAGGTTGTCTCTTGCTTAAAACCGAAAACTGAAAACTCAGAACTGTTCACTGGCTGTGCGACGGCTTGACGACGAGCACGGGGCAGTGTGCGTGGCGCACCACGGACTCTGCGGTTGAGCCGAAGAGGATGCGTCCCAGCCCTGTGCGACCGTGAGACGAAATCACGATCAGGTTAACCTTGTGTTCTTTGGCGACGCGGACGATTTCCGAAGCGGCGTCTCCGTGCGCGATGACCTCTTCGACCGAGAGACCCTGACACTCTTCGCACTCGGCCAGCTTTGGCAGCTCGCGTTCAGCCGAATCCTCAAGTTGCTCGCTGATGTCGGCAATCGGCATCGGCTCGGCCATCCCCGTATAGCCGACCGCGGGCACGACAGGCTCCACGACATGCACGCAGATAATCCTCGCCGAAAACTGACGGGCCAGCGAGGTCGCAAACGCGAGCGCGTGGTTAGCGCAATCGCTAAAGTCTGTCGGCAGCAGTATCGAACGAATCTCCATAAGAATTTTGGATTTCAGATCGGCGATTTGAGATTTGAGGTCAAGAGCCTTGATGCAAATTCTAAATCGCAAATTTAAAATCTAAAATCTAAAATCACGAATCTAAAAAACGTCCCGCTCATTCTACACGCAGAAGTCCATGTTTGACAGCCCCTCACCCGTCTATTACAATTTCGGCGCTTCCCTGCCTGCGAATGCTTTATCTGTTTAATCGCTGAAGAGGCCCAAACGTGGCAAGCCAGAATCCATCAGGAGCACATTATATCGGCGTTGACCTGTCGGGCGCGACGTTGCGGCTGGCGCTGGTCGCGCCCGACGGCCAGGTCGTCGAGAGGCGCGAAGCCCCTCTGGCGCGCGAAGAGGTCGTCAACCAGGTCGCGCGGACAATCACGGAGTTGCGCGATGTGGCCTCAGATATAGCCTCTGTCGGCGTGGGCATTCCCGGCCTCGTCAACAGGCAGACGGACCGCGTGCTGGTCTCGACGGACCTGCCTTCGGTGCTGCGCGGCAATATTCATGGCGAGTTGATGCAGGCCACGGGGCTGCGCGTAGAGCTTGAGAATGATGCGAACGCGGCGGCCTATGGCGAGCACAAAGCCGGCGCGGGGCGCGGCTGCCGCGATATGTTTTACGTGACCATCGGGACGGGCATCGGCGGGGCGATTATTCTTGACGGCAGACTCTGGCTCGGCGCGAGCGGCTTTGCCGGAGAGTTCGGCCATATCACGATTGACGCGGACAACGGCGTAGAGTGTACCTGCGGCAATATAGGCTGCCTGGAGACTGTGGCTTCCGCGCCGAACATCGTGCGGCGCGCTAAAGAGAGGCTCTTCCGTGATTCGACCTCCTCGCTCTCGAAGCTGGCCCTCAACAGAGACAGGGAGTTTACAGCCGCAGACATGGCGCGCGAAGCACGGCAGGGCGATGACTTTTCCGTGCTCATGATGGAGCGCACGGGCAGGTATATCGGCGCGGCCATAGCCTCCGTCATCAACCTGCTTAACATCGAGCGGATAGTGCTCGGCGGTGGCGTGATGGAGGCCGGCGACCTGATCCTCAATCCGATCATACGCGAAGCAGGACGACGCGCCTTCCAGCCCTGTTTTGAAGTTACACAGATTGTCCTCGCCTCGCTCGGGACGGATGCCGTCACCGTCGGCGCGGCCCTGCTCGCACGCGACGCCGCGCAAATCAACAGTTAGCCAAAACAAACAGCCAGCCCGGAGAGAATTTGTTCAGCCCCTTTTGCGTGCGCCAGAAGCTCTCAAGCGGAAAATGACCCGCCCGCTCTTTCTCCAATTCTGCGAAGACGGACGCCCGCGCCCGCCTCTCACTGTTCGCATTCGTACAGACGCCAGCGCTCTCTTCTCTTAAGATTGATTTCAGCCATTGAACAGCTCATCGCCTTTGTGTGTTTAGCTCGTTTTGAGGCTGCGTGTTTACCGTAAGGTACTTGGGGATCGTTTAAGTCAGGGAACGGTTTGCGACGAGAGGATGGCTCAGGGACGATTCTCTCGTCGAGGTTTAAGTCCGGTCGTCAGTGCCTGCCGCTGCGGCGGGCAATGGCGAACGGCGAGCGAGCAAGGGGGTTCAAAAAACGAGCGCTCCATCAAAGTGGAGCGCTCGTTTTTTTTCCGCGCCGTTTCAGATTTCCCGACGGCTTTGATGATGCTTCTTATTTTCCGGACCACTCATCGGCCTGCCAGCCGCTCTCAGGCTGTGGCCGCCGCGTCCTCTTCGTTGTCCATCTCCGAATCTTCATCCTCTTCGTTCAACTGCGCCTCTTCGAGCCGCGCGAGCAACCAGTGGCGGAAGATTTCAGCTTCGCGGCCCTTGCCGGTCCAGCGTGCGCGGTCGAACATCGTGAGGGCCATCCCTAGCGCATGATGCTGTCCCGCGCGGTCGCCCGCAAACTCGAACTGGCGATAGAGACGGTCTATCAACTCTATACTCTGCTGCGCCGTCTCCTCATCCTTAAAGCCGAGCTTACCGGCGAAGAACTTTGAATAGACGTTCATCGGGTGAGCGGTCGAGGTGTAGAGGTCGAAGTAGCCAGTGATGAGTCCTGCTTCCTGCAAGACAGAGCCGACATAGCCGGGTCTTGCGCCGGTAATGATGGAGAGGTCTTCGATCTCGTTCATCCCGGATAGATAGAGCGAGATAATCTGGTCTTTCCTGGTAACTTTCGGTGCGCGCTGCTGGCCGCGCTCGGACGATTTGCTCTGGCCAGACTTAGTATTCATAACTCACAATCCTCCCACGGTCTCTGAACTGAGCGACCGGAATTTAAGTTGACGCGGTCCGATGGCGGAAGCGATTGGACCAGTTCGACAAACTACTCGCTGCTCCGCAGCCCACGCTTTCCAAGACTATTTTTTCGCTGCTGGTCGCCCTTATCTCCCTGCCCCGCCGGAACTTTCGTCTTGGCTTTACGCTTGACGTCCTGGCTGAGCGAGCGTCCCACGTCGTCAACTTCGTCAAAACGCCCCTTCTCATCGCGCCTCACGTATCGTTTGTCTTTGCCCGTATCTATCAATTCGCGTTTGCTTGACCCGCTTTTCTTTGCCATCCTTGATTCCTACCTCCTTGAGTTTAACCAATCAGGCACAGCCGCTGCGCAAAACGCAGCGAGACCGCGCCCTGTTTCAAACCGGAGCAGCAAGTGAGCTTCCTGCCTTAACACACGAAGGCTTAAAATTCTGTACGCCAACGTACTCACTCGTTTTGTAAACACGTTCAATCCACGCCGCGACACCCTGCGCTTTGTCACACGCGCCGGACCACCTCACAGCTTGCGGGCAGCTTTCTCTCAAAGCTCTTCAGAACGCCTCATCGAATCCTCGTCCGAGCACCTTTGAGATTACTCAAACATTTGCCACGGCTGGATTTATCTGTCTGACAACGTACAGACGAGATCGCCTGCGACTGCTATTATTCAAAATACCCTGGCATCTGTAAACCAACATCTCTAACGGCGTTCGGATTGGTCATCTCCCACCACAGCGAAGCCTCAGAGGGAAAGCTACAAAAGGGCTATGAACAAGGAATTTGGGCAGCAGAATTTGAATTTCCAGGTCGTGTGTAGCTGGTGCGGCCATCTGATACGCCGGACCAGCGCGAAGGATTCTCATGGCATGTGCTTGAAATGTTATGCGCGCATGCTGCAAGAGCATAACCGCTCGCCTGCGCGTGAAGGCCAAGCCCCGCGCCGGTCCAGCGACCGTTAGCCGAACTTTAATGGAGATATTTATGAACGCCGAACCCCTCTCTTACCCCTTCGGCCTGTTGGAACTCGATGCCAGAGGAACGGTCATTCGTTACAGCCCGGCCTCTGAACAGAACCCCAACGTCAAAGCGCTTGATGTCCTCGGACGCGATTTCTTTAAAGATGTCGTGCCCGTCGAGCAGGTCGGTGAATTCCAGAATCGCTTCCAGACCTTTATGGCACAGGGCGATTCCATACAACGCTTCACCTCTACTTTCCCGTCCGAGTCGGGCCAGATCAAAGTCCAGATACTGCTCGCTCGTATCACCGAAAAGACTGAAGCAGGCAGAGAGCGACTGGCCCTCGTCCGCATTATGCCGGAACAGCCCAACGCCTCGGCCTAATCCTTCTTGAGACCGCAAGTCTGACGAAGAACAGATTTCAGAACTAGCTACCGCAGGCACAGAGACACAGAGAGCAGATAAATCAGGATGTGACGAGACTATTCAACTCATCTTTCCTGCCTATTCTCTGTCTCTCTCTCTGTGCCTCCGTGTCTGCGGTGGCTGAAAAATGCGCGGCTCGTGTCCATCAGCGTACAGACGCGCGCGGCCCGCAGGGTTGATACTTCAAATCTTCCTACCGATGAAGAGCACGGGGAAGCGTGTTGCCGGGTCTCACTTTAGTCTGAGACGCGATGCCACAGGCTTCCCCGTTTTATTTGCTTGGCGAACGGCAAAGATTGGAGTCGGCTTTTACATGCTTTCGTGTTATTTGCCGATTAAGCTGCATTTCACGCGGAAGTAATCTTGTGAATTTCGTAATTTGCAATTTTTCGAGCATCTGTTAAAGTAGCGTCACCTGGTAATAAATTACGTTGAGCGGCGAGGGGATTCAGGGAAGGGGCCTGTCTGCGTGCTTTATCAAGAATTGAGCATGCTTTCGTATTCTTGCGCCCGTGCCCTGTGTCATTGACTCCTGCTCTACCCCCTTGTCTCGAGCTGTGCGACTGAAAAAGTTTTCAAACGAAAGGCGCAGGGATGCCCCAGATTTTTCATCACAGCACTAATTTCCTGGCCCGCCTGAGCATCTTCGGAGCTATCTTTATCCTGCTCGCGGCGACCTGGATAGTGGCCGAGATAAATCGCTCTTCCTGGAATACCGGAGCTTACATAGAGCGCGAGCAGCCCGTGCAGTTCAGCCATAAGCATCACAGCGGCGATGACGGGATTGATTGCCGCTACTGCCACACTTCGGTCGAGACCTCTTCATCCGCGGGGCTGCCGCCGACGCAGACCTGCATGAACTGCCACTCGCAAATCTGGGCCGACAGTCCTTATCTCGAACCGGTGCGCGAAAGCTGGCGCACGGGCAAGCCCATCGAATGGGTCAGAGTCCACGACCTGCCCGACTACGTCTATTTCAACCACAGCATACATGTCAACAAGGGCATCGGCTGTTCAAGCTGTCATGGCAACGTCAACCAGATGCCGATTATGTACCAGGCTTCGTCGTTGCAGATGGAGTGGTGTCTGCAATGCCATCGCAACCCGGAAAAATTCGTCAGGCCCAGGGATAAGATTTACGACATGGAATGGCAGCCGCCCGCCAATCAGGAGACCGAAGGGCCTAAGCTGGTCAGGGAAAACAGGATTCAACCGGCGAACATTCTGACCAGTTGTTCGACATGTCATCGCTAGACGAAGGACATAAAAGTTAGATGACGAGTAAAGACAGACACATCAACTTCGCCCAGTTGCGCGACCAGGTTTTGCGCAAACAGGGCGGCAAGGAATACTGGCGCAGCCTGGCAGAATTGACAGACAGCCCGGAATTCAACGACTTCATACATCGGGAATATCCGTCGCAGGCCGAAGTCTGGGATGATCCTGTCAATCGTCGCTCCTTTATCAAGCTGATGAGCGCCTCGCTGGCGCTGGCCGGTCTAAGCGCCTGTACTTACCAGCCCGCCGAAAAAATCGTCCCCTACGTGCGCCAGCCCGAAGAAGAGATTCCGGGCAAGGCTCTCTACTTTGCTACGGCGATGCCGCTCAGCGGTGTGGGCACGGGGCTGCTGGTCAGAAGCAACGAAGGCAGGCCGACCAAGATCGAAGGCAACCCGGATCATCCTGACAGCCTCGGCGCGACGGACATCTTCTCGCAGGCTTCGCTCCTCACGCTCTACGACCCTGACCGCTCGCAGACCGTGACCTTCCGCGAAGCAGAGCGCCCCTGGTCCACCTTTCTCGGAGAGATGAGCACGGCGCTTGAAGAGCAGCGGAAGACTCAGGGCGCGGGGCTGCGTATCCTGACGGAGACTGTCTCTTCGCCGACGCTCGCGGCGCAGTTGAGAGCTTTGCTCGCGGCCTTTCCTTCCGCCAAATGGCATCAGTACGAGCCAGCCGCGCGCAGCCACGCGCAGATGGCCGCGATGCTGGTCTTCGGCCAGCCCGTCAATACCATCTATCGCTTTGAAGAGGCCGACCGGATTCTCTCGCTCGGCTCGGATTTTCTCGCCTGCGGGCCGGGCAGCTTAAAGTATGCGCGTGATTTTGCTGCGCGCCGTCGTATCGTTGAAGGCAAGCGTGAGATGAACAGGCTCTACGTGGTCGAGCCGACGCCGACCAACACGGGAGCCAAAGCGGACCACCGCCTCAGCGTGCGCCCCTCTGAGATGGAAGCCTTTGTCCGCACGCTGGCCCAACAGATTGTCGGCAAGATGGGCGATGTGACAAAGGGAGCGCCCGGCTACACGCAGCACGCTGGCTGGATTAGCGCGCTGGTCAGCGACCTTCAACAGAGCCGCGGGCGTAGCATAGTCATCGTCGGCGACGAGCAGCCTCCGGTCATTCACGCGCTGGCGCACGCCATCAACCAGGCGCTCGGCAACGTCGGCACGACCGTTATCTACACGGACCCGATTGAGGCCAACCCTGTGGACCAGATTCAGTCTCTGCGCGAACTGGTCAACGATATGAATTCGGGTGCGGCGCAACTGCTCGTCATCCTCGGCGGCAATCCTGTTTACAACGCGCCGGTGGATTTCAACTTTACAGAGGCGCTCAAGAAAGTCCCCTTGCGCGTCCACCTCAGTCTTTACAAGGACGAGACCTCAGAGCTTTGCCACTGGCATATTCCAGAATCGCACTATCTTGAAACCTGGAGCGACACGCGCGCCTACGACGGCACGGTCTCAATCATCCAGCCGCTCATAGAGCCGCTCTACGACAGCCGCTCGGCGCACGAGATGCTCGCCATCTTCACGGGCCAGTCGGACATTAAGCCTTACGACATGCTGCGCAACTTCTGGCAGAGCCAGATGGGAGGCGGCGGCGCTCATCAATCATCCACGGGCGGGGCGGCCCAGACCACGACCGGCGCTAATCAACCGACGACCAGCAGTAATCAGTCAACGACCACCGGCGGGCAGACGACCAGCGGCGGCAACAGACCGATTATCAACGCTCCCATGCTGAATGCGACGACGGATTTCGAGCAGGCCTGGCGCAAGATGGTGCATGACGGCATCGTGCCGAACACTGCGCTGGTGCCGAAACAGGTCGCGCTCAAGGGCGACTGGGCGAGCCAGCTTCCGTCCCTCAGCCAGTCCGGCTCAGCCAATTCCTACGACATACTTTTCCGCACGGACCCGAGCATCTACGATGGTCGCTTTGCCAATAACGGCTGGCTGCAAGAGCTGCCCAAGCCCTTAACCAAGCTGACCTGGGACAACGCCGCGTTGATTAGCCCCGCGACGGCGAGGCGTCTGGGCATCGGCAACAGGGTCGGCAGCAAGGGCGGCGACTGGCAAGCAGACATGGTCCATCTTAGTTACCAGGGGCGCACACTGACGATGCCCGTCTGGATACTGCCGGGCCAGTCTGACAATACGGTGACAGTGCATCTGGGTTATGGCCGCAGACGCGCGGGGCAGGTCGGGACGGGCACGGCTGACAAGCCCGTAGGCTTTAACGCTTACCTGATTCGCACCTCGGACACGCCTTGGGCCGGGACCGGGTTGCAAGTCGCGAAGGCTGGCGGCGAGTACACGCTGGCGACGACGCAGCTTCACTTCAACATGGAGAACCGCGACGTGGTGCGCGCGCAAACGCTCGAAGAGTATCTGAAGAACCCGGACGAGTCGCGTGAGAGGGCTGAGGGCGGCAAGGAGGGCGAGTCGTCCGAGTCCGATTCGATGTACCCGCCTTACGATTACAAGAACCAGGGCGAGAATGCCTACAACTATGCGTGGGGGATGGCGATTGATACGACCAGTTGCGTCGGCTGCAACGCCTGCATCGTCGCCTGCCAGTCGGAAAACAACATCCCCATCGTCGGCAAGGAGCGTGTCGAGCGTAGCCGCGAGATGCACTGGCTGCGCGTTGACACATACTTTAGCGGGCAGGACGAAAACAATCCCAAAGACATAGAGTTTATGCCCGTCCCCTGCATGCACTGCGAGAACGCGCCGTGCGAGCCTGTCTGCCCCGTCCACGCTACGGTCCACAGCGCGGAGGGTCTCAACGACATGGTCTACAACCGCTGCGTAGGCACTCGCTACTGCTCTAACAACTGCCCTTACAAAGTGCGCCGCTTCAATTTCTTCCTCTACACGGACTGGGAGCAGCCGACCTATAAGCTGATGCGCAACCCTGAAGTGACCGTGCGCTCGCGCGGCGTGATGGAGAAATGCACTTACTGCGTCCAGCGCATACAGTGGGGCAAGATTGAAGCGGAGAAGGAAGGACGAAGGGTCAGAGACGGCGAGGTCCAGACGGCCTGTCAGACCGTCTGCCCGACCGAAGCGATTGTCTTCGGAGACATCAACGACCCCGAGTCGAGAGTCTCAAAGCTCAAGGCTGAGCATCGCAACTATAGCTTGCTGGCAGATTTGAATACGCAGCCGAGGACGACTTATCTATCGAGCCTGCGTAACCCGAATCCCAACATCACTGAGAAGGCTTAGAGAGCTTTTATGCAAGAAGTCGATCAACCACACGACGATGTGCGTCTGCATGGCACGCAGCCTGTCATAGAGCCTGGACACACCTTCGCTTCCGTGACCGACAAGATTAGCTCGCTGGTCCTCAAGCGCAAGACGCCGCTTGGCTGGTTTATAGGCTTCGCCATCTCTTTCTTTCTGGCGCAAGTGCTGATGGTGACGATTACTAACCTGGTCTTCACGGGCATCGGCATCTGGGGCAACAACATTCCCGTCGGTTGGGCTTTCGACATCATCAACTTCGTCTGGTGGATCGGCATCGGCCACGCCGGCACATTAATCTCGGCCATCCTCCTGCTGCTCCGCCAGCAATGGCGCACCTCGATTAACCGCTTTGCCGAAGCGATGACGCTCTTTGCCGTCGCCTGCGCAGGTCTCTTTCCGCTGCTTCACACGGGGCGGCCCTGGCTCGGCTACTGGCTCTTCCCTTACCCGAACACGATGAACATCTGGCCGCAGTTTCGCTCTCCCCTGATGTGGGACGTGTTCGCCGTCTCGACCTACGCGACCGTCTCTGCGCTCTTCTGGTACATAGGCTTGATACCGGACTTTGCGACCCTGCGTGACCGCGCCAAGAGCAAGCCCTTTCAGGTGCTCTACGGGCTTTTGGCGATGGGCTGGCGCGGGAGCGCGCGCCACTGGGCACGCTACGAGACGGCCTATCTGCTGCTCGCGGGGCTGGCGACGCCGCTCGTGCTCTCGGTCCATACCATCGTCAGCTTCGACTTCGCCGTCTCTCAAGTTCCTGGCTGGCATGCCACCATCTTTCCGCCCTACTTCGTCGCCGGAGCCATCTACGCGGGTTTCGCCATGGTCCTGACGCTGACGATTCCGCTCCGCAAATTCTATGGGCTGGAAGACTTCATCACTATGCGCCACATGGACAACATGGCGAAGGTGATGCTCGCGACAGGTCTCATCGTCGTTTATGGCTACGTCATGGAAGCCTTTATGGGTTATGTCTACAGCGGCAACCAGTACGAAGCCTTTATGATTAAGAACCGCATCTGGACAGGCCCGTATGCCTGGTCCTACTGGGCCTTGATTCTCTGTAACGGACTCGTCCCGCAACTGCTCTGGGTCAAGAAATTCAGAAGACATCTGGGGTTGCTCTTCCTGATTTCCATCGTCGTCAGCGTCGGGATGTGGCTGGAGCGCTTCGTCATCATCGTGACCAGCTTGCACAGAGACTTTCTGCCCTCTTCGTGGGGGATGTACAAGCCGACCATCTGGGATTTCTCCATGTTCTTCGGAACTATCGGCCTCTTCTTCTGCCTCCTGCTGCTCTTCATACGCTTCCTGCCGATAATCTCCATCTTCGAGATGCGAACGATTCTGCCGGAGGCCGAAGTTGACGAAGAGGAGGAGGCAGCGGGGCAGCAACAGGGCAAAACGGGCAAGGAGGGTTTAGCCTATGGAGACTAAGCCAGCTTTAAAGAAGCACCCGCTCTACGGCTTGATGGCTGAATTCGATAATCCGACCGACGTGGTCGAGGCTGCGCGCAGGACTTACGCCGAAGGCTATCGGATGATTAACGGCTATTCGCCATATCCGATTGAAGAGTTGTCGGAGGCCGTCGGGTTTCATCGCACGCGGCTGCCGCTGATAGTCTTTATCGGCGGGCTGATTGGAGCTATCGGCGGCTACATGATGCAGTATTATCTGGAAGTCATAGACTACCCGCTCAACGTGGGGGGTCGCCCGCCGCATAGCTGGCCCGCCTTTATCCCGATTACTTTTGAGACGACCGTACTCTGCGCGGCCTTCGCCGCAGTCTTCGGGATGCTCGCGCTCAACAAGCTGCCGCAGCCTTATCATCCGGTCTTCAATGTGCCCAACTTTGCGCTCGCCACGCGCGACCGCTTCTTTCTCGTCATCGAAGCCAAAGACCCCAAGTTTAAGTATGAAGAGACGCGCCGTTTTATGTTGACGCTGGATGCGCGAGAGGTGACGGATGTCGAATCCTAGAAGCCTGAAGCCGGAACTCAAAAGTCGCCAGCCGCTGAGCGAAAAGCTCCGCGAGAGATGGCGCACGTATAGCGTCGCTCGCGGCCTGCTGTTGACGGCTGGCTGCTTGCTATTCTTCTCCGGCTGTCGCATGGACATGCAGGACACGCCGCGCTATGAGGCTTACGAGAAGAGCGCCTTTTTCAGAGACGGTATGTCGCAGCGACAACTGCCGCCGGGCACTGTCGCGCGCGGCCATTTAAGGGCCGACTCGGAATTCTACACGGGCAAGATTAACAACCAGCGGGGCGCGGGCCAGTCGAGCGGCGGGCAGGCTGCTACGCCGCAGCAGAATCAAACGGGACCTCAGACGGGCACAAGCAACGCTGGCAATACCGGCAACGCTGCCAGCGCGCAGCCGGCCCGGGCGACAAACAACGGAGCTTCAACGAGCGGCTCTGAAAGAGGCGCGGCTTCGACCAACGTGGCTTCAACTGCGCAGACCGGCGCGGCCCAGACCTATCCGGATGCTTTGACGACTTTTCCCATTCCCTTGACGAAAGAGCTGGTTGATCGTGGACAGGAGCGTTACCAGATTTTCTGTGCGGCCTGTCACGGGCTGACAGGCTCCGGCGACGGCATGATCGTTCGTCGCGGTTATCGCAGGCCGCCCGCGCTTTACGAGACGCGTTTGCGGCAAGCGCCCGTCGGCCATTTCTTCGACGTGATCACAAACGGCTGGGGCGCGATGCCCGCCTATGGGCCGCAAGTGCCCGTCGAGGACCGCTGGGCCATCATCGCTTACATACGAGCGCTGCAAATGACCTTGCCGGAGGGGCAGACGGGAACTGCTCATAATGCGTCCGCCGGACCGCAGTCATCGAGCACACAGACCGGAGGACACAGATAAAGATGGATGCCACGTACACGACGCCACCGGAGATCGGTCGCATTCAGCGTCCCGCGCTCATCGTCGGCCTCCTGCTCTTAGTCTTGTGTCTGGCCGGGGCGTTTGTCGAAAACCGGATGGGTCGTCACGGCCTACAGCAGTTCTTCCGCTCTTATCTGCTCGGCTTCATCTTCTGGATCGGAATCGCGCTCGGCTCGCTCGGCCTCTTGATGCTGCAACACATGACGGGCGGCGCCTGGGGGATGGTCATCCGCCGCGTGCTCGAAGCATGCACACGCACGCTGCCGCTCATGCTCGTCCTCTTTCTGCCGTTTCTCATCTTTACAGTCATCATTAACGTCGGCCACGTTTACGAATGGGTACACCCGGAAAGCGAACTCATCAAGAGGGCGGTCGAGGCCAAGCACGGATACTTGCGGCCCTGGTTCTTCGTGCTGCGTGCGATTATCTATTTCGCCGTCTGGCTGGCTTTGATGTATCTGCTCAACCTCTGGTCCAGAGAGCAGGACAGGACGGCTGACCGTAAGCTCTCCCCCAGGATGCGCAAGCTGAGCGCGCCCGGCATCATCCTTTTTGTGCTGACCGTGACCTTCGCTTCGGTTGACTGGGTGATGTCGCTCGACCCGGAATGGTTCTCGACCATCTTCGGGCTGCTCTTTGTCGCCGCCTGGACGCTCACGGCCTTCTCTTTTGTGATTATGATGATGGCCCTTTTGACGGCGCGCAGCCCTCTGGCGGGAGTGGTCCAGCCCAGGCACTTTCACGACCTCGGCAAGCTCCTGCTGGCCTTCGTTATGCTCTGGGCCTATTTCGCTTTTTCGCAGTACCTGATTATCTGGTCCGGCAATCTGCCGGAAGAGACTAAGTGGTATCTCTACAGAGAGCGCGGCGGCTGGGGATGGGTCGGCATCATCATCGTCATACTACATTTCGCGCTGCCCTTCCTGCTCCTGCTCTCCAGAGACTTGAAGCGCAACGGGCGACTCCTGGCGCGCGTCGCGCTGGTCATCTTTATCATCCGTTTCGTGGACCTCTTCTGGCTCATCGTGCCTGTCTTTCATCACAACCAACTGAGCCTGAGCTGGATGGACATCGTGGCCCCGGTTGGCATCGGCGGTCTCTGGCTCGCGTTCTTCGCATGGCAACTCAAACAGCGCCCCTTGCTGCCGCTCAACGACCCGAATCTCGAAAGCGCGCTTGAGCACACAGCAGGACATTGAAAAGCTGAGGGATGAAGGAGAAAGGCGGAAGGATGCGGGAATAAAGGCGCTGCCGCGTTGATTGTTTAGTTCGAGGTGATTATGGCGAGGTTTGGTAAGAAAGACGATATTCATGTGACGCCCGACACGTCGCATATACACAATCCTGATGTCTCGCATGAAGAGAGCGATGTCAATATCAAATCTATCGTCATCTTCGCCGTCGGGCTGCTGGCGATGGGGCTGGTCGTTCACATCCTGATGCTCTTTATGTACAGGGCGCTCGATGCGCGCGAGGCTGCCAAGGAAGGGCAGCCGCCGCCGATGGCTCTCACGTCGAAGGAACAGGTCCCGCCGGAGCCGCGCTTGCAGGCCGCGCCCGGATGGGGCGTCTCGGTCGGCAAGAGCGACACGGCCAAACTCAAAGAGCAGGGATACAGGGTCAACCAGGAGGGCCAGGTTGATCTTGAGCTGAGAGAGCCGCAGGCCGAGATGAAGGTCATGCGGCAGGTCTGGGAAGCAGAGCTGAAGGGCGGAACGGACTCGCAGACGGGACAGCGCAGGATGTCCATTGACGAAGCCAAGCAGAGATTGGTCCAGCAGGGACTCCCGACCAGACCAGTACAGGACGGCAAACAGAAATCCCAGGCGATAGAGGCTCCGACCTTCTGGAGTTCGGGTCAGCGGACGGAACTCGTCAACCAGTAAAAGAGATTGAGTAAAGCAGTCGGCAGTATGAAAAGATTTTCAAGCAATTATCCGAAAGCTCAAACCTCGCGGCGTCAGTTGCCGGAAGGTTTCTCCTATCTGCTCGCCGCGTTGTGCCTCCTGGCCGCCGTGTGCCCCTTGCGTGTCTTGGCGCAGGGAGGTATGACGGGCAGGCAGTATAACGGCACGTCGCCGCTCTACAGCCCGCGCGGAGGCGAGACTGGTCCAAATGGTTTACCGAAGGCGCTGAGGGAAGTCGGCATCGAGCAGAAATTGAACGGGCAGCTTCCGCTCGATCTGGTCTTTCGAGACGAGACGGGGCGAGAGGTTCGCTTGCGCGAGTATTTCGGCTCAAAACCAGTCGTCCTCGCGCTCGTCTATTACGAATGCCCGATGCTTTGCAACCAGGTGCTCAACGGCATGACCGGCTCGCTCAAGACCCTCTCATTCAACATCGGAGAGCAGTTCGACGTGCTCACCATCAGCTTTGACCCGCGCGAGCGGCCAGAGCTGGCGCGCGCCAAAAAGGAGACCTACTTGCGCAGCTACGGGAATCGTCCGGGCGCGGCTGAAGGGTGGCATTTTCTGACGGGCGACGACCAGTCCATCAAGACGCTGACCGAGGCCGTCGGCTTCAAATATTACTACGACGCCGAAACCAACCAGTTTGCGCACGCTTCCGGCATCATGATCCTCACGCCGCAGGGAAAACTGGCGCGCTACTTTTACGGGATAGAGTATGCGCCGCGCGATGTGCGTTTGGGGATTGTCGAAGCCTCCGAGAATAAGATCGGCTCGCATGTGGACCAGCTTCTGCTCTACTGCTATCACTACGACCCGGCGACAGGCAAATATGGTCCGGTCGTGATGAACATCATACGGCTCGGCGGCGTCGTCACGGTGCTTGGCATCATTGCTCTCATTCTTTTACTGGTCCTGCGTAATCGTCAGACGTTGAGGGAGCACCCGGCTGCTGGAGGAACGGCTTAAGAGTCATGGAATCCTGGATACCATTTATACCGGAGGCTGCTTCCACCTTTGCGCGGCACGTGGACGCGGTCTATTTCTATATCACGGGCGTCACGATTTTTTTCACGGTGCTGCTCTACGTGACGATTCTCTTCTTCGCCATCAGGTATCGGCAGCGGACCAAATTTGAAGTGCCGCGCCCCATCGCCGGTTCGCTCAAGCTGGAAACGATGTGGACGGTCGTGCCCTTCCTCATCTCGATGACCATGTTTGCCTGGGCCACGAGCGTCTTCTTTATGCAGTACCGGATGCCGAAACAGGCGATGGAAGTTTACGTCGTCGGCAAGCAGTGGATGTGGAAGGTGCAGCACCCTACGGGGCAGCGCGAGATTAACGAGCTGCACATTCCTGTCGGGCGCAGGGTCAAGCTCATCATGACGAGCGAGGATGTCATTCACAGCTTTTTTATCCCGGCCTTCCGCACCAAGTCGGATGTCGTCCCGGGCCGCTACACCGAACTCTGGTTCGAGGCGACCAAGCCCGGGCGTTATCATCTCTTCTGCGCGGAATACTGCGGGATGAACCATTCCGGCATGGGCGGCTGGGTGGAGGTCATGGACGCGAAGGATTTTGACAACTGGCTGAGCGGCAACGCCAACCAGCAATCGCCTTCCGCCGCGGGCCAGCAACTCTTTGCCAACACGCTCGGCTGCGCTTCCTGCCATGGCGAAAAGGGTGAAGGCGGGCGCGGCCCCTCGCTCATCAATCTCTTCGGCAGCCAGCAGCCTTTGACCAACGGCCAGACGGCCAAGGCCGACGAAAGCTATCTGCGCGAATCGATTCTTAACCCGCAATCGCAAATCGTCGCGGGCTACCAGCCGATTATGCCGACCTACGCGGGACAGGTCAGCGAAGAACAGCTCTTGCAGCTTATCTCTTATATCAAGTCGCTCAGCCCGGCCAAGACCGAAGGCATCTCGGCCAATGCACCCGCGAGCGAGAACAACCGGCGCACTGGTCCGGCGACGCAGGCCGGACAGGGCGCGAAGGATTCCGAATCGCAAAGGATGAACCCTTTAAACTCGACCGCTCCGAGCGGTAAGGCTAATACAAGCACGCCACAGCAATAATCAGGGCGAGACAAGTTATGAGCACTAAATTAAGACCCGAAGAGTTTGAGCTGCCACAGGATGCGCGCGTCAATTACTTGAACGCGACCTACGGCCTCAAGAGCTGGCTGCTGACCAAAGACCACAAGCGCATAGGGCTGCTCTATCTGGCTTCGGTCAGCATCTTCTTTATGCTCGGCGGCATCTACGCGCTGCTCTTAAGGCTGGAGCTGTTGACGCCGCAGGGCGACCTGATGTCGGCGCAGACCTATAACAAGGTCTTCACGCAGCACGGCATCATCATGGTCTTCTTCTTTCTGATTCCTTCAATCCCCGCGGTGCTCGGAAACTTCCTCGTCCCGCTCATGATCGGGGCGAAGGATTTGGCCTTTCCGCGTATCAACCTGCTGAGCTGGTATCTCTATATCATCGCCGGAATCATCACTATCTGGGCGCTGCTCAACGGCGGCATAGACACGGGCTGGACCTTTTACGCGCCCTACAGCACGACCTTCTCTAACAGCTACGTGGTCGCCGCCGGTCTAGGCATCTTCATCAACGGCTTTTCGTCAATCCTGACGGGCTTAAACTTCATCGTCACGATTCACACGATGCGCGCGCCCGGCATGACCTGGTTTCGACTGCCGCTCTTTATCTGGTCGCATTACGCCACCAGCCTGATTATGATTCTCGGCACTCCGGTCTTGGCGATTACGGTCGTCCTGCTGGCCTTTGAGCGCCTCGCCCATGTAGGCATTTTCGACCCCGCGCTCGGCGGCGACCCAGTGCTTTTTCAACATCTCTTCTGGTTCTATTCGCATCCGGCGGTCTATATCATGGTGCTCCCGGGGATGGGCGTCGTCAGCGAGTTGATTGCCAATTTCTCTCGCAAAAATATTTTCGGTTATTCGTTCGTCGCCTTCTCTTCCATTGCGATTGCGGTCTTTGGCTTTCTGGTCTGGGGACATCATATGTTTGTCAGCGGCCAGTCCGTCTACGCCGGGATGATCTTCTCCTTCCTCAGCTTTGCCGTCGCGATTCCTTCCGCCGTCAAGGTCTTTAACTGGACCGCGACGCTCTTTCAGGGTTCTATCTCTTATGACACGCCGATGCTTTACGGCCTGGGCTTTATAGGTCTTTTTATCATCGGCGGGATGACGGGACTCTTTCTCGCCGCGATGGGCATAGACGTGCATGTGCATGACACCTATTTTGTCGTCGCACACTTTCATTACATCATGGTCGGCGGCACTGTGCTGGCTTATCTCGGCGGGCTGCATTACTGGTGGCCCAAAATCACGGGCCGCATGTACCCTGAGGGGTGGGCCAGGTTCTCCGCGCTGGTGATCTTCATAGGCTTTAACGCGACCTTCTTCCCGCAGTTCATCATGGGCTATCAGGGAATGCCGCGCAGGTACTACGCATACGCGCCGGAGTTTCAGGTCTACCACGTCTTTTCGACGGCGGGCGCGACCATCCTCGGTTTCGGGATGCTGATTCCGATGGTCTACTTTATCTGGTCCATGCGCTACGGCCCCGTGGCGACCGCCAACCCGTGGCACTTGCCCGGTCTCGAATGGCGGACGGCCTCGCCGCCACCGACAGAGAATTTCGTGGTCACGCCCGTCGTGACATGGGAGGCCTACGAATTCGCGCCGCCCGAAGAGATTAAGGTCATAGGCAAGTTTGAGCGCGGAGACGAGCCGGACCATCCGGCGGTCGCGACATAAAAACCGTGACGAGTGATGGATGACAGGTGACGGGATAAAAAAAGCTTTTCTCTTGTCACCTGTCACCCGTCACCCGTCACTTTCCTGGAGGTTAATCTTGGCTGTCAGTCATGCTGAGCATCAAGAGGTCGGGCATCATCCGGCGTTGCAGCACCATTTCGATAACATGGAGCAGCAGCGCGAGGCGGGCACGCTCGGGATGTGGATTTTCCTGATTACGGAAATCATGTTCTTCGGCGGACTCTTTTTCGCCTACACGCTTTACCGCGCCAACAATCCGGCAGCCTTCGCCGCCGCCAGCAATCACCTGGACATCTGGATGGGCGGCATCAACACGGCTGTCCTCATCGTTAGCAGCCTGACGATGGCGCTGGCCGTTTATTACGCGCAGACGGGAGTGCGCCGGATGCAGGTCATACTCATCATCGTGACGATGATCCTGGGCGCGACCTTCCTCGTCATCAAGGGGTTTGAGTATCACGAGAAATACGTGGACACGCTGATTCCTGGCAGCCTCATTCCGGGCCATCCCTTCCACTGGAAGGACGCTCTGCCCGAAGGCGTCTCATCCGAAGGCCAACTGGAGATGTTCTTCTACATCTACTTCGCCATGACGGGCCTACACGCGCTGCACATGATTGTCGGGTTGGGGATTATGGCCTGGCTGCTGATTACGGCCTGGCGCGGACGCTACACGCCCGAATATCACGCGCCCGTCGAGATCGGCGGCCTCTACTGGCACTTCGTTGATATTGTCTGGATTTTTCTGTTTCCGCTTCTATACCTGCTCGGCAGGCATCTCGAACACGGCGGCGGCGGGCACTAGAGGATTGGCATCATGTCAGAACACATCGTTTCCAGAACGACTTACTTTGTCATCTTCGGCATACTCATGCTGGGCACGGCCCTGACCGTCTTTGCAGCCAAGCTGGACCTGGATTTTATCTTTAAGGGAGCGAACACCGTCGTCGCTTTAACCATCGCGGTGACGAAAGCCACCTTCGTCGTGCTCTACTTTATGCACGTCCGCTATAGCTCGCGCCTGACGTGGGTCATCGTCGCTTCGGGGATTTTCTGGCTGGGGATTCTCTTCGTCCTGACCTTTAGCGATTACATGAGCAGACCCTACGACATACGCATACAGCCGCACATGCGTACACAAAGCCCGCAGGCCACGAGCGCGCACCCTTAGCGCATACCTGGATTCGAGGCTGTTCCCGCCTGAGCCTGCTTATTCGGTTCTGTGGAATTGTGCTTCCCGGACCAGCACCTGCTGATGACAGCCCGGGCATTCCAGCCTGATGGTTGAGTCCGAAGTCTTGAGGTGCGTTCCGCACACGGGGCACTCACCGTCAACCTCATGGCGCGAGAAGACATCGCGCATCATGACGAGCGGCACGAGCAGGCCGACGATCAAGAGCGGGATACCGAAGACCAGCCCGACGCCGAAGTTTCCATCGTTGATGAAGACGGTCAGGACGAGGCCCGCGATAAAGAGTAGCAACCCGAGGGCGATGCTGAAGGAAAATCCGTAAGCGCTATCGAAAGAGCGTGGCGGCTTAATCGACTGCGGTCTCTTAGCTTCCATAAAGTTCTCATCCTCCAACCTTGCTTGAGAGAAAATAGCGTATTTATGGAATTGGGTTTGAAAGATAAGAATAAACCCCGGTCTGTATGCTGCGAAAGTTAACACAGCCGCGCACGCAGCGACAAGCCTTCCGCCGCCCACAAACAGTCCCGCCGAGCGACCCGGCCAGAGCGAGCGCCTTAACCCTTCAAGAGCCTGCTCGTTTTCAGAATCAGGACGCCGCTCGTGCCGTGCGTGATGCGCCCATCCATGACCATCTCGACCGCCTCTTCGAGACTGAATTTGACTCTCTTGATCATCTCGCCGCTGTCCTGGTCCGGCTCCTTGAACTTGAGCCGACGAGCGAGGAAGAGGTACGCGGGCGAGTCTATCAGCGAGGTCGCCAGATCGACTGTCCCCATCGCGGTCCATTCCTCGGCCTCTATCCCGAGTTCTTCACGCAGCTCGCGCCGCGCCGTCTCAAGCGGCTCTTCCCCATCATCCATCGCGCCGCCCACGACCTCTATGCTCTCCCTGCCAATCGCATAGCGAAACTCTTTCGAGAGATGGACAAAGCCTTTATCATCCAGCGCCAGAATCGAAGACCCGGCCTTGAGCTTGACCGTCGTATACATGGTCGGCTTTCCCGCCGGATTGATAACCTGGTCCTCGTATAGCTCAACCAGCTCTCTTTGATACTTGAGGCTCGATTCATTGATCAGCCAAGGCCCGTGTTTTTTCGGCATCGGTCTGCTTTCAACTACCTTTCCGCCAATTTTTCAACGTCAAGACGCGAGAGGATAAACCCTGAATGTGTAGCAATGAACACGGAATGATGAACGATTTGACTTAGAACAGATTTCAAAATCTGCCACCGCAGGCACAGAGAAGATAAATTAGAGAGAAGATAAATCAGGATGCGATAAAAGTTTTCAAGACATCTTTCCTGCTTATTCTCTCTCTCTCTGTGTCTCCGTGCCTCTGTGGCTAATGTTCTGGTTTTGAAGTCGCCGCGGGGCTTTGACAAAAGAAGAGCGCGCAGCCCGTATCGGAACAGGGCGGCGCGCTGTTTCTCTGCAACCACTATCTTGATAAACTCGCCGGACTTTAAGCGGTCACGCTCGCACACTCTCTGGCGTTGAGGATATGGTTGACCGTCTGGACCAGCTCATCAATGTTGGGTTTGGTGATGTATGCCTCTGCTCCGGCGCACAAGCCTTCATGCCTGTGCATCGCGTAGGCGTCGCCCGAATAGAAGATGATTGGAATCTGCGGCGTGGCGCTATTGAGCAAGCGGCATAAATCCAACCCCGTCCCGTCGGGCATCCTTTTGTCTAAGACGTAAAGATCGAACTCCTCGGTCTGGGCCAGTCGCAGCGCGTTCGCGATGCTCTCGGCGGTGACGACTTCATAGTTCGATTGGCCCAGCAGATGCGTGAGCATCAACGATGTATCCTCATGGTCATCCACACAGAGGATGCGGCATTTTGTCTGTGGCATGGGGGAAGCCTCCAGAGAGATTCCGAATTGGTTGTTGAAAGTTAGAGGAGACAAAATGATTTTAAGACCTGCCCTGCTTCAAGTTGGAAGATTGAGGCAAGTCGTGCCCGCTTGTCAAGCAAAGGGGCGTGCGGCGCGGGCGGTCTCTTCCTGAGAAGAGCAGGGCTGCGGTTAAAGAGAGACAGGGCGGCTGGCGGTTTGTGGCTGAAGTTTGTTGCTGTTAAAGTATCGGGTTTCGCTTGAGTGATAATCTGTTATCCGAGGTCGCCTGATGAGTACACATCCAATAACTGCCAGCGCTTTTGAAGCTTTCCTGAATCGCTATGATGAGCGTGCATGGTCCGAGGTCGTCAATCATCTTCTGCCTTCGATCCACGAGGTGGACCGGGCGGCGACGCAAATCTGGTTTAAGTTCTACCCGCTCACGCTGCTGCGCGCGCTGGAGCAGGCCGCGGAGCCTGATGCGTTGGCCCGCAGGCTGCTGCTCCAGGGCAAGTTCTATCTCAAGGACCAGATTGACACTTCGCATCAATTTCTCTACGGCCATCGCTACTGGACGGAAGTTAAAAAGGGCGTAGAGGCTTTGGCCGCCGCCTTCCAAACGGAATCGAGCAGTGATCTCGAAACGAAGATAGGCGAGGTCGCAAAGGCTGTGGCCGCGCAACTCAAGGTCGAGGAATCGCTTCTCAAGGGCATCACGGCGGTCGCCTTGATGACTCTCCAACAGGTCGGGTTGGAGGCTTTTGCAGCCGCGCCCGGCAAGGTCCAGATTGACGCCAGGCATGCCCGAAAGTCTCCCGAGCAGGTCTTGAGCGAGCGCGCACGCGATGACAAACAGGGACTGCTCGGCTTTCTCAAGACTGTTGACAAAGAGTGGACCATCACTTTTAACGAAAACGACGAGCGCGCACGCTACAGGATGAAGAACATGACGGACCTGGCCTATGGCGCAGCCGCGGACCAATCGCGCGACTGGAAGGCCGCGGACCCGCGCTGTATAGAAGGACCGATTCCGGTCGAATGCCGCTCGGCGGCCTGCGGCACATGCTGGGTCGGCGTGCTCGGCGGCGCCGAGAAGCTGTCGGAAGTCGCCCCGCTCGAAAAAAAGAGAATCAGGGAGTTTGGCTATATCGAAACGGACGACCCGCAGCCGCTCATACGCCTCGCCTGCCAGGCCGTCGCTCATGGCGCTGTCTCCATAGTCATCCCGCCCTGGAACGGCTTTTTCGGCAAACCGCTGCGCGCGGCGGAAAAAGAGGTGGACCAGACCGGCGCGGAAGCCGTTCAATCCGTCAGCGCAGAGCCGAGCGAGGATCTCGACTAAAACCCTTGGCCCATCATCCCGAAGAGAGCCTGCCCGGCCCGAAAGTTAAAGCTGCGCCGCTGCCGCCCATCCTGTTTATCCTGGCGGCGGCGCTCATCTGGAGTACGGGCGGGCTGTTTATCAAGTGGTCCACCTTCAACGCGTTCGAGCTGTCATTCGGGCGCGCGTTGCTGGCAGCCCTGACGGTCGCCGTCTTTACTCGCCGCGAAGGTTTCGGCTTTAACCGGATGACGGCTATTACCTGCGTGCTCTACGCGGGACTGCTCCTCTGCTTCGTCGTCGCCACCAAGCTGACGACCGCCGCCAACGCTATCTTTCTGCAATACACCTCGCCCGTTTATCTCCTGCTTTTAGAGCCTCTCGTCTACAAAGAGAAGTTTCGGCTGGTGGATTTGATCACGGTCATCGTTTGCCTTGCCGGAATGTCGCTCTTCTTTGTGGGCCAGTTGGACACGAGGTCTTTGACGGGGAATCTGGTGGCCCTCGCCTCCGGCCTCTTCATGGCGCTTTACTTTCTGCTGCTCAGACACCCGCGCTCGCAGAAGGTCAATCGCGCTTCCTCCGTCATCTACGGCAATCTGCTGCTGGTCCTCCTGACAGCGCCCTTCATCTTCAATCATCCGCCGCACGTTTCCGTCCTCAATCTAGGAATCGTCCTCTATCTGGGAGTGGTCCAACTCGGTCTCGGCTACACGCTCTTTACGCTCGGCATCGCGCGCGGCGTGCGCTCGCTCGACGCGGGCATCATCGGCTATATAGAGCCTGTGCTAAATCCCGTCTGGGTCTTCCTCTTCCTCGGCGAGCAACCCTCGCACTGGGCACTGCTCGGCGGAGGCATCATCATCTTCGCCGTCATCTCGCACACGCTCTGGACCACACAGGCAAAGGGAAAGCAGAAGCGCGCGGGGCCAAAGTAGAGGACATTATCCTCGCGGCCTTGAATTCAAGATTAAATTCCGTCCTTCCCTTAAATCTATTTTTTATCGAATCTGTCCGGCTCTTTCACTTCATCCATTGATGGCGGTCCTCGAAGTAGGTGGGGGATTTGTCCGGGTGGC
>DASWMI010000221.1:0-38164 GCA_036399835.1 Pyrinomonadaceae bacterium
AAGGATGTGCCGGAGGAGTTGGACAGGGTAGTGATGAAGGCATTGGCGAAGAAGGCAGAGGAGAGGTATCAGACGGCGGAGGAGATGTTGTTGGACCTTAACGCCGTGCGCACAGCTCTCTCGGATGAGCAGGGACAGCGCTCGATCAATCTGCCTTCGACACACAAGCCGCCGCCCAGTGCCCTCTTGACGATCAACGAAAAGCTGGGCCGCCCGCGCCTCTCGATTCGCTTCCTGCTGCTCGCGCTGCTGGTCTTCGTCTTGGCCGCATGGGGTGTCTGGAAGCTGACCAGGTGGCCCGGACTGCCTAAGCCTTCAAAGGAGGCTGAGGAATGGTACAAGAAGGGAACGGCGGCGCTGCGCGATGGCGCTTACTATGGCGCGAGCAGGATGCTGGGTAGGTCTGTCAAGGCTGATGATAAGTTTGCGCTGGCGCACGCGCGCCTAGCCGAAGCGTGGATGGAGCTGGACTACGGCGACAAGGCCAAGGACGAGCTGTTGCGCGTCTCTACCCTCATTCCCGAACGCTCCGTGCTCCCGCGCCGGGACGCGCTCTATCTGGATGCCATCAACGGTGTCGCGACGAGAGATTTCGCGACTGCCATCGAATCCTATCGCCTGCTGGTCAAGGAGACGCCGGATAGCTCGCCCGACAAGCCGCAGCTTTATGTGGACCTGGGACGCGCGTATGAAAAGAATGAAGAGACGGGGAAAGCTATCGAAAATTATTTGAAGGCGATTAATCTTGACCCGCAGTATGCGACGGCCTACCTGCGGCTCGGCATCCTCTACAGCCGCAATCAGGATACGAGCAGCGCGAACGCGGCTTATGAAAAAGCCGATGCGCTCTTCCAGTCGGTCGGTAATACAGAGGGTCATACGGAAGTGCTCTACCGTCGCGGCATCCTGGCGAAAACCGCCAACAACCTGACGGAGGCCCAGTCGCTCTTGCAGCAGGCGCTCGATTCGGCACGCGCCAACGACCACGAGTCGCAGCAGATTAATAGCCTGCTTGAATTAAGCCGCCTGGCTTACAACGAAGGCTCGCTCGCCAAGGCTCAACAACTGGCGCAGGAGGCGCTCGATTTTGCGCAGCAACGCGGTCTGGTCACGCTCGTCGCAAGCGGTTTCAGAGATCGCGCCTGGGTCTTTTACGGCGGCGGCGATTACGTCGCGGCGGAGAAGGACTTTAACCAGGCGCTCGACCTTGCGCGTCGTAACCGAGCGTCTTATCTCGAAGCAACCATCCTGTACGGGCTGGGCAGCCTGCAAATTCAGATGCTCGAAGCTGATAAAGGGCTGGAAAATGTTAAGCAGGCGCTGCGTACTTTTCAAGAGGGCAGCTATAAGAAGAATGTCTTGCTCTCGCTGTCTGCGATAACGCGCGGACATCGCAGGCAGGGCGACTATCAGGCTGCGCTTGAGGCCATACAGGAGAAGCTCAAACTCTCGCAGCAGGCCAACGACCAGCGCGAGGTGGCCTTCTCTTACGCAGACATCGCCGCGATTCTTTTCGAGCAGGAACAATATCCGCAGGCGCTGGACCAATACAATAAGAGCTATGAGATTACTATGTCGCTTGGCGATAAGCTTGTGACCGCATACAATCTGATGAACCGCAGCAATGTGTTGTGGAGATTAGGACGGTACAACGAGGCGGAGACTTCGCTGAGCCAGGCGTCTGAGCTAGCCAAGGAAGGAAAATATAAGCAGGTGCTGGCCGAGATTCAAACCATTAACGCGCAAATAGCGCTCAGCCAGCGACGTTTTCCGGATGCCAAAACAATCGCCAGCCAGGCCATAGAATCTGCCGGGACCGACTATAAAGAGCTGGCCTTTGATGCGCAGACAACGCTCTGCCTGGCACAGACCCTCTCTAATGCCGCGCGCGATGGCAGGCAGCTTTGCCAACAAGTCCTCTCGACGGCAACCAAGCTGGGAGACTCCTGGCGACTCTCGCAGGCGCTGCTGGCGCTCGCCAGGGCACAGCTTGAGAGCAATGATGCGCAGGGCGCGCTCGCCAACGCTTTGCAGGCACAGGGGCGTTTCAAGAGTGCGGGCCAGCAGGATTCTGAGTGGCAGGCATGGGTCGTGGCGGCCCTTGCCAGTCGCCGCCAGAATGATGAGCATGCGGCTCAGCAGCAGTTGGCACAGGCTTCGGAAGTGCTCTCGCAGTTGCGGCAGAAATGGGACGCGAATAATTTCAACAGTTATCTGCAACGCCCTGATATACAGCTCTCGCACAAGCAGCTCGGCGGAGGAATCGTCGCCGCCGTCATTCAAACCTCACTCTCGCAAAGGAGACAATCAAAATGATTGACGAAACAAACACGGGCGATCCGCCGACCGGCGGCGGAGAGACCCCAACAACTCCCACCTCCCCACCCACCAGCCCGACAGGTGACCCGCCAACTGGCGGTGGCGATTCCGGCAATACGTCGGAGGGCGACACGTCAACCGGCGGTGGCACAACCTGATCTGGAAAATTGTTGATCTCAGGATAATCCCGCAAGGAGAATGGTCCAGAGATTAACCCGGTGATTTGATCGCCGGATAACAGATTGAAAAACAATAGGCGAGTCCCGCGTAGAGGCATCTCAACAGAACAGCTTTTGTTCTCGGCGGCCTCTGCGCGGGACTCAGATTTTTCAGCCCTCTATCTTATCTCGAACTCGGGTTGAGGTTATCTCGCTATCTTTTCGGTCCGGCTATTTTTTGTAGAGCCGTAGGTGGCGTGCAAACCTTTGCGCGGCATCCTCGCCCTGCTCTTCAAGACCCAACGGCAATTCCCGCCCCTCTCTTGAGCGCCGCTCGCTAAAAGCGGCTTCGGCAATATTGGCGAGCCACCAGAAGGTGCCGCGCGCTCCGAGGTGCTCGCGTATGCGTTGGAGGATGCGCGGGTAGAGCCTGATCGTGTGGCTCAGCAGATTCTTCAGCGCGCCGATAGTCAGGCGGTCCTGAAACAGCTCATGCCGCACTCTCTCGTCCAGATTATTGAGCGCGCCCATCACGGCGTTGAGAGTTTCATTGACGGCGTTGGGCGCGCTCTTCGGCGTCGGTCTGAGGAACTCGGCCAGCGTCGCGGCCTGCGCCACACGCGGCTCCATGGCGGAGATTTCCATGAGCGATGCGCCGTCAAGCAGGTCTGCTTCGAGCGCCAGGTCAACCAGATGCGTCAGTCGCTGAAGACCGCGCAGGTGCGGGCCTGGACCAGAGAAGGCCAGCGGGGTCGAAAAGCCTCCGCCGCCGCTCAGGAGCATGATGCGCTCATCGCTCGTGCGCTTGCGCGTGGTCCAGCCGTGAGGCTGAAATCCGGGGACGTAGCCAAAGACCGGGCGCATTACGCGCCACTGCGCGCCGGTGCGTTTATACCGAGGGAGCTTCTCGAAATACTGCTCGAAGAGAGCCAGCAGAGACTTGTCGGCGGGCGAGTTGACGGTGTCATAAAAGAAGAGATAGGTCGCATACTCATCGCGCCGCGGGTGGCCCGCGAAGCCTTCCCAGATAAGCTGCCTGTGGTCCTGCGCGTCCTCGTTGCTGACCAGAATCTCGCTCGTGCTGAAATCAACCTGGTCCACTTCCGCGCCTCTCACAAAGCCGCGCGCCAGAGTCCCAACGGTCGGGCAGACATGCGTCATCGCGTGCTCTTTATTAAGCTGTCGCTGGACCAGAGAGTGTGCGCCCGTGGCATCAATAAAGAGACGCGCGGCAAAGAGACGCCGACGCCCTGTGCGCACGTCCTCAAGCTCGACCAGCACCCTTGCGGGTTGCACGTAGCAGCGCACGAGCCGCTGCCCGTCGAGCAACAGCGAGCGCGTCTCGCTGCCGTTGATTTTCGCGGCAGCCATCCCCAAAAGCTTGTCGGCTTCAACGGCTATATCGAGCACTCCGCTCATCCACAAAGGCGGCGTCTTGACGCGCGATTGTGCGTCATGAAATTTGACAAACCCTGAGCGATAACGATTGATAACCGCCGCTTCAATCTCTTCCCTGCTAAAGAGGCCCGCGCGCTCAAGCTCGCAGAGATCTTCATTTGAGATGTTCCAATCGCGTCCGGCCTGACCGACCCGTTGCCCATCGAAGACCAGCACGCTCCGCCCGTAGTTGCCTGCCATCACGGCAGCGTGCAGCAACCCCAAAGCGCCGCCGGCATAAATAATCTCGAATTCCGCCTCGACCGTAAGGGCGGCAGGCGGCGCGCCGCGGACGATGACTTCCTGCGGCCGCTGGTCCATCTCCATCAACTGCTGCCACTCTGCGCCCGCTTCCCAGATGCCTCGCAGATAGGCTTCGCGGTTGGCGAGCGCGGCAAAACTCGCCACCGTCAGCGGATAGCGTTTACGAAATTCACTCAAATCAGGTGCGGCAGGCTTGCTGGACTTCTTGACTGCGGACATAAAAGTAAGAGAACCCCTGGAGAGAGCCGTTTGAGGCTGTCAGCCTCGCATGCTTTCTTCTCAAATCAATCGCGCAAATCTATTGAACTTTTGCGCGAGTGTAGCATGAGAGGCGGCGCGGGGAAAATGGGCCGGGAGGAGCGCCCGACCTTTAGCCATTTTAGATGACTGATGCAGGAAAGCCGCGCGGAAAATAAGCTGGACCAGATTACAGGTAGCTCAACCACCAATCCCTACGGCGCTGCTTGACCCCTGCATACCAGCGGCAGAGCGGATAGAGCAGCAGCACGCCGAGTATCCAGAAGAGATAGACGACCCAGAGCCTGAAACCCACGTTGCCCGGATTCCCGAAAGGCCACGTGAAGGGGCTGGCAAACAGCCAGCCGACGCTCTGCCCCGCCAGATAAGAGACGAGGACCGCCAGCCCGTGCGCCACGAACCACTGGCCGAGGTAGAAGAAGAGAGGCACTCGCCCGAAGGTAATCAGCGCACGGCTCAGCGGGCCGCGCCCAAGTCGCTCGAACCAGGCGAGCGCCATGAGGGACGGGCCAAGCGTCATCAGCAGGAAGAGCAGAGAAGGCGGATACTTCGTCACGTTCAGAAACGAGAGCACCGTGAAGAGAGCGTTTTGCTGAACGCGCCAGGGTTGCGGGTCGCCGTAGAGGTTGATCGCCCTAATCAGGATGAAGGTCAGCGTCAGCCCTATCCCAAGCCAGAGGAGCAGACGGCGACGGCGCTCCGCCTCCATCCTGTAGACCGCTCCGAAGGCGTAGCCTGCGGCCATCACGCCGATCCATGGAATCAGCGGATAGAGCACCATCGCGGCAACGTTCTCTGAAAAGAAGATTATTCCGGGTTGATGAAAGACCATCCAGACGGCTTGTTTAAAACCCGGAGCGGGCGTGCCCGGCCCCTGCCACGCGTTGACACGAAATCCGTCCAGCAGATTGTGAAGCGCGACCATCCCGATGCCGAATCCGGCGATGACGCGCAAAGGCAGATGTATCAATCCCGCGAGGACGATCATCGAAATCCCTATCGCCCAGATGACCTGCGCCATGCCGATAAAGTGATAGTCGAAATTAAACGTGATGCCGGCCCGGACCAGTGTGAATTCAAGCAACACCAGCCACAACCCGCGCGTCAGTAAGAACCTTGACAACTCGGCCTTGCTCTTGCCGCGCATGAATTGCAGGAACGCTCCAGTCCCTGCCAGAAAGACAAAGACAGGGGCGCAGAAGTGTGTGACCCAGCGTGTCAGGAAGAGCAGCGCGTTGGTCCGTGTGAGGTCCGTCGGGTCGAACCGCAAAGCATCCGCATGGAAAAAATCGCGCGTGTGGTCCAGCATCATAATGACCATCACCAGCCCGCGCAGGAGATCAACGGAATCCAGGCGGCGCGTCGCAGCCGTTGGAGCATGAGCCTTGATGTCAACGCCCGCGTTGCCGAGCGGATTGTCGGTCAAGGTTTCCGGCGGCAGCGTCGTCGCCGTCGTGGTGGAGTAGATGTTTGAAGCGGAGATGGATTTCACGATAAGCCTCTAAAAGAGAGAAATAGGCCGTCGGACCAGCGAGGGATTGAGCTGGAAGCGAGGCAGGCTTGGAAGGCCTGCTCTCGGAAGAAGTAGTCTCGGCGGCGAAATGATAGCACAACTCGCACGGCGTCTAGTTATCTTAAACGGGCGGCAGAGATGGCTCGTTATATCTCTCCGATGCGCTTTTCAAAGCAGACGCTGAGAGGGTCTTCGGCAAACTTTCCATAGCACTCTATACGCTGATACCCGTCGCTCTCGTAGAGCCTGATGGCTGCGGGCTGCCTGATTCCCGTTTCGAGGCGGAGAGCCGTGTACCCCAGCTTGAGCGCGACGCTTTCCAGTTCCCGGAGAATCAGCCGCGCCGTCCCGCTGCGTCTGGCAGAGGGTTCAACAAAGATGCGCTTGACCTCGGCCACTCCGGGCAGCAGCGGCAGGATGGCCCCGCATCCGACCGCCTCCCCGTCAAGCCGCGCCAGGACGAATGCCTTGCCCTCGCCCTTTAGCTCCGACGGCAGAAACCGGCTAGGGCCTGACTCTCCGTACAACTGGCCCAGTTCCTCCCAGAGATGCTGGACCAGCAGAAGACCTTCAGGGCTTTGCGGGTCTGCGAGAGTCACGGTGACAAAATGCTCGCTCAAGTGAATATTCTCGGTTGCTTTCTCGTCTCTCGTGTTCAAGAGGTAGGTTCTTAAAGATAAAAGAGCTGCTCTCTATCAACTCGGCTGGCATGAGTTGTCAGGCGCACATGCTTATCTCGCTTTGACGTAGACACGCCCGTTCCAGCGATAAACTCTTCTTTTCAACGCGCGGCCATTATCATTGGGCTGACCTTCCGGGTCCTCTTCGTAGATATTAAAGGTCCGTGCCAGCCTGTGTCTTCTGATAATCCTCATCTCGGCGTAGCGGCCCTCCGCATCCGCAAACTCGCCCAACAGCATCGCCGAAGTTATACGGTTGGTCAGCCTGCGTCCCGCACGGAAAAGATTCTTCGGCACGGCCCGTCGAGTCTTCCCGTCTATCACAAAGTAGTAGTTGGTGATGTAAGGGCTGAGGCCGCCCGTCGAAGTTGAGACCTCGATAATCTCTTCTGGACCAGAGGAGGCAAAGTCCAGCCAGACGGAATTCTCCGCCCTCGAAAAATAGCCGTCGAGGATTTGCGTCGCGCGAGCTTTTCCATTTTCCCTGTAGAGCAGGAATGCGTTTGAGCCGTTGTAGCCCGTCTGAAAACAAGGGTCGGGCGCGACGACGAGCCGGATTCGATGATTTCCCCAGAGGTTGATTTGATAATCGCCCGTTTCAAATTTCTCTTTTTCCTCAATGCTCAGCGCACCGGCCTTTCCGCGAAAATAGCAGACATTCAAATCCTCAACCTCTTGCTCCCACCACTCGCGCCCCGTTAAGCCTTCGAGCCTTTTGACATACTCCCCAATCGCCGCGAGTCTTTCGGGCCATTTTAAAATCTTCTCGTCATAATCGTTCGGCGCATCCGGCCTGCACCTGTATTCCAATCTCGGAAGAGGTTTGAGCGCAGCCAATACTTCTCTACGGCAAACAAGAGTTCGATTCTTCGCCGGCTGCTGGCCCTGAGCGCTAAACGATAGCAGGACCAGCAGCGCGCAAACTCCGGCAGAACCCAATCGCCACCTCTTCATCTTCCGTCCTCCGCTCTTTGACTCGCCTACGCGCTTCGTCACTCTTGAGCCTCTCCCGTCGCTGCTTGAGCTGCCTGCTGCTCTGCTTTCCGGCCCTCTTCGTGCGCCGCGGCCCAGGTCTTCATCAGCCCGCGTATCTTGGCGAAATATTCTTCGGCGTGCGGCGCGCTACGGGCGACCTTTTCAAGCTGCGCTAAATACTCGGGCAGGCCGAAGGCTGCGCGGACTTCCTGAAGATATGGCTCAAGCTTGGCGTAGATAGCCATGTATTCCGTGTTCGTGGCGTGGAAGAAGGCTTCGTCAACGGCTCCGAAATTGACAAAGGCGCAGGCCATCTCCCAGTAGGTCGTGACCATGCGATAGTACGCGCTTTGCGGGTGGCCGCTTCGCATCAGGTTGATGATGTCCTGCGGCCCGCGCGGGTTGAACTCGACTGTGAACCACGTCCGCGCCCTGCGAAAAGTCTCATCGCGCCTGATCTCATACAGCTTGAGAATCAGATTGGCCTCTTCCTGCTTCGTGCTCATGTTGGTGGCTCCTTTCGCCATACAGACAAACTTAAAGTCTGCGGTCTCTGTTTATCTTGTTAAGTTCAGCCTGCCCAGTACCACTGCGCGTAGGCCGCCGTGTAGAAGAAGAGCATCGCGGCAAAGAGCGCCGTGATGCATAAAAGCAGCCAGTATTTCCCCTTGAGCAAATCCGCCATGATGATAAAGACGGGCAGCGCCAGCATGGAGTAGCGCGTGAAGGCGCGCATCCTGAGCATCCCGCCGAAAGTAAAGTAAGGCAAGAGCAGGACTCCGAGCGCAAAAAGAAAGTAGGGCGTCGAGAGTCTCTTTCTGAAGATAAGGGTCAAAGCGAGGAAGAGAAAGAAGAACCAGGGTTCGAGCGTCAAAGTGTTTGGTCCGGCTTGCCAGATTGAGCCAAGAAAGCGAAACGGGAGCAGCAGGTAAACCGGATAAGCATAGTCGCCGACCCTTCCGGTCGCGAGCCATGCGCGATGCGCCGTGATAAAGGCCAGCGGGCTATCAAAGGCGCTCCACAGATAGAGCATAAAGAGACAGAGGCCGGATGTCGCCAGCCCCGCGCAGACGATTGTATAAACGATGAGCCGTCTCGGCTCTGTCCTGAACCTGCGCCAGATGGTCCAGAGCAGCGGCGCGAGCAGGGCTATGCCTGTCGAGCGTGTCGCCAGCGCCAGCCCCGCGCAAAGGGCTGCGAGCAGAAAGCGCTCCCTTTTGAGCAGCAGAAAAAAAGAGACGATGAGGAGCACGGCCAGAGATTCCGTGTAGGCAACAGAGAAAAAGAGAGCGGTCGGAAAGAAGCTCAAAAGAGCAACCGCATAGAGAGCCGTCAGCTCTCCATACTCTTTCTGGACCAGCTTGAAAAGGAGCGGAACGGCGACGAGAATCGCCAGGTTCGAGACAATAAGCAGCGCCAGATAGTGTTCGAGGCCGAAGAGGGTGGCGAGCAGCCTGGAGATTAAAGGATAAAGAGGATAAAAGACGACAGGTTGCTCTATGAGGTCGTTGCCGTTGTAAGAGTAGCCTTGCTGGCTAATCTGTAGATACCAGCCAGCGTCGAATCTCAGCAGGTAACGCAGCCAGGAAGAGCCTGTGTTCCAGACATGGCTTTCGTTATTCTGCGGGACGAGCCGCGCCGAAAAAATAACCGCCAGCGAGACTACCAAGCGCGACGCGAGAAAAACCAGAAGCGCGGAAACATACGGCCTGTAAATACGCCATCGTGCTTGAAGGTCTACTTTGTTGCTCATCCTCTTCGTAGAGCTTGAGCCGGCGGCTCATCAAAGCTTGTCAAAAACGCCAGGCGATGTGCACGGACGAAAAATTTAATCGGTCTCTTTCTCATACCAGTCTTGGTGCAAAGACCAGCCATGACAGAAGAGACAGGCCGTCCAGCGCCATTGATGCCCGCAACCCGGGCACAGCCCGCGCGTCGTAAAAGTATTCCAGCCCGTCCCGCAAGCGCGGAAGAAATATTCCGGATGGGCGCAATTAACGCAATACCAGCGGCTCTCAGCTACGGGTCGCCAGAGGCACAGGGGGCAGCGTATGCGACTGAAATCCGGCGCTTCATCTTCCGATTCGATAACGCTCTCGGAGGCTTCGTCAGGCAGTTGGCTTTTTTGAAAAAGCTTGAGGGCCGCTTGTAAATATGTGGATTGACGCAGACGCACAGATGTATGCATCTGTATTCTCAAAGGCACGCTTGAGGCGCGCACGCTCAAGCTGCCTGACGGGTGCGCGCATCCAATCATGCTATTGGCCTACTTCCTCAAAGCTTTCATGGTCCACTTGCTCGATGCTTATCTTCTCTCTCGAAACACGCTTTCTTGAAATCAGGTCTCTGCCTTTGGCTCGATAGCTTTTGACGACCTTCAACCCGGTCAGATAGTTTGTGCTTTCCGCAATCACCTCTGCCGTCGCGCGATCACGATCAACCACATCTAAGCCGATGAGGACGAGTTGTTTGATTTGCGGGTCGTAGCGGAAACGATAGGTCGCCTCTGTCACGTTGCGCGAGCCGTGATCCTGATTAACGATGAGCACGCCTTTCTCTATCTTGACGTTGGCGGGTGCTTCGACCATCCCGTAAAACGCCCCGCCGCAGGAAGTGCATTGCAATAATTTATCCGCGACGGCAGCGCGCGATAGCTTGCCCGCTTTATTGCTAAAGACGACGACGAGCGCCCTTTGCCGCTCCTGCGGAGTATCAGCATCTTTCTCGGCGGGCTTGTCTTCGATCAACTTTAAGGCGTAATCCGGTATAGCATCATTGTTCAAATCTCCGGAGACCTGCTCCTCGATTTTCCATCCCAAAGGAGCAAAGGCTTTAACATTATTCGCCTCGACGGGGATGCGAGATTTATCCAGACCCGGATTCTCCTGGACCAGAGAAAGGGCAGGGGAAACAAAGACCAGGCAACACAGAATAATCACGGATAAACGAAACATAGCGAGATTTCTCCTCCTCATAGAAGACAGGGATTTTGCCACAGACGGCGGGCTAACGCTTCGACACTAATTTCTCATCTCCCGCCTCTCTTAAACTCTTCGTCGCGTGAGCAGGCTGATGACGGCGACGAAGAGGGCCGAGCCGATGATGGACCAGATGATTGGGAAGCGCGTCTCGCCGATGGGAATGACAAAGAGTTCGGGCAGGTGAAGCTGGCTCGCCAGCCACATGCCTATCAGCGCGCCGATAAAACCGAGTGCGATGGAGACGAGGCAGCCGCCGCGCGAGTAGCCGCTGATGGCCTGCCCGAGCGAGCCGCAAATGCCCGCGATGAGCAGCAGCACGAGTAGTTGAAGAAGAGTCATAAATGCTCCGAAGAAAAAGAATCACTGAAAACGATGAAGTCTGGCAGCTCAGCAGTATGAACGATGAAGGAAAAGCTATTGGCTCATTGCTTCATTGGTCCAGTGATTCGATGTGCCGATGAGTCAATCTCTCCATCTCACGTGCTGCCCGAGTTTATCATTGACGCCGCCGGGTTTATCGTTCACCCGCGGTTAATGGCATACGGCCTCTTTGCTTTGAGCGCCCTCGGTCATGGCGCGGCTCGCGCATGCGCCGCAGTTCCATTGCGCGGGCGCGCCAAAATCTGTCTTGTCCGTGTACTCGAATTCGCCCTGGTTGCTGTTGGTGTTCTTCGTCCTTATCACGTCGCGGCCCACCTGTACGCGGTAATGGCTGGTCCTGGCTTTAATCGCTTCATGAATCCGCCAGGTCGTGTTGTTGCGGACGGTAACGGGCTGCGATTTGTCCATCCCCATGATGTAGTCGGCTGAGAATTCGCCGATGCCTGCCACTTCAAGATGATTATGGCGGCCATCGTACTCCTGCTTGATGGCAGCATAACGGATTCGCTGGTCCAGCTCTCTGGCTTTGGCTTCCGCTTCTTCCGCGGCAAAGTGGCCGATGACGCGCATCGCAATCAGGCGCAGGGCTGCGCGCTGGCGCTCGTCTGCGCGCTCGTCTATAAAGATGGCTCGGTTGTGGCGCAGGTCCGCTGAGCCAAAGCGCAGGCCGTCAAGCCTTGTTTCGCCATAGTGTCCTTCACGAATATCGAAAGAATAGAAAGGATAGCAGTAAGCATGCGGCGAAGGGCCTTCACCGAAATTGCAGGTGCAGGGAACTGCGCAGGTGCAGGCTTCCGTCAGCGCCCCTCGAATCATCCAGAGAGGGGCTTTCTCAGCCGCGCTGTTTGAGGCTTCGACGGGCTGCGCCGCTGCCTGCTGGTCCAGAGAGTTGCGTTCAACGCGCCGCTGCCTGTGCCTGACCGCGAAGAAGGCCCCCGCGCCGAGCGCGCAGACGAGCAACGCCGCGATGAGCAGCATGATGGATGCTCGCCAGCTCGGACGGCGACCTCGACGGGCAGCGTCTGCGTATATCCCCTCGGAACTCAAGAGCCGACTCCTTTCAGTCAGTAGAAGGATAAACGCAAAGGACGCAAAGGTAAAACGCGAAGCACGATTCCATCTCAGCCGCGAGAGACGCGGGAGGAAAGAATATGCGCGACAGCATGGACCAGAAACGCGGAATAAAAGAGAGCAGCTTTTCAGCTCCTCTCTTTCACTTGAGGTTGTTTGAATCTCAGCGGCCCAGGTCTTGACGAAAGACCTGCCCGCCTTTCATGACGAAGCGTATGCGCTCAAGCTCCGTGATGTCGCGCAAGGGGTCGCCCGCGACGGCCACTATGTCGGCCAATTTGCCGGGCTCAATCGCACCCATCTCATTGGACCGCTCCAGGAGGTCCGCGGCGACAATCGTCGCAGACTGTATGGCCTGCATCGGCGTCATCCCGTAGCGCACCATGTAGGCAAACTCTTTGGCCGCGTTTTCGGTCCAGGGAAACCCGCCCACGTCTGTGCCGAAGGCTATCTTGACACCCTTACGGACGGCGAGGCCGAACGCTTTGGCCTCCAGGTCTCGCATTGTCAGCCAGATGGGAGCGCCCGCAGCCGCGCGCCCTTCCGCAACATAAACGCCGACATAGATGGTCGGACACCAGTAAGCGCCCTGTCTAATCATCACGTCCATCATCTCTTCATCGAGGCCGTAGCCGTGCTCTATGGAATCAACTTTATGCTTGAGCGCGGCTTCGATGCCCTCGCGCCCCATCGCGTGCGCGGCGACCCTCCGGCCCAGGCGATGAGATTCGGAAACCAGCGCCTCCATCTCTTCATCCGTGAAATTGACCCACGAGTGGAGCGCGCCGTCTTTCATAAAGTAGCGGCGGTCCGCGTAAAACTTGATCCAGTCCGCGCCGTACTTGACCTGCTCGCGCACGGCGCGCCGTATATTGTCCGGCCCGTCAATAATCTGCACGCCCTCCGGCATCTTCAGCTCCCATGAATAGCCCATCACCGGATACATCCCCGTCGCAGAGAAGGCGCGCGTCGAGACGAACATGCGCGGGCCTGGAATCACGCCGCGATTAATCGCCGTCTTGACATCCACATCGGCATACATCGCGCCTTCGGTCTCAAGATCGCGCAAGGCCGTAAAGCCGTTGGTGAGGGCCGTCCGGGCTGCGACCGTCGCGCGTATCGTGCGATAGGGAATAGACTCTTTGAGTATCTGTTCGTCGTATTCGGCTGAGGTCACGTCGCCTTGCAGCAGAACATGCGTGTGGCAATCAGCCAGCCCGGGAAGGACCGTTGCGCGCGAGAGATCAATCGTGATCGCCCTCGCCGGAGACTGTCGCTGGACTTCAGCGAGCGGGCCGACGGCGCGTATACGCTCGCCTTCGACGAGGATGCCTTGATTTTCGAGCACGCGCCCGTTGCGCGCGTCAACGAGCCGTCCGGCTTTAATGAGGACGACTAAAAGACCGTCTTGCCGCGCATTCCGGCCCTGCGCGCAAACAGTGGTTTGCCAGAGCGCCAAGACGGCCAGCAAAGCAATCAACTCTCTTTTCATCGCATCTCCTTTGGACCAGTTCCGCACGTGGGGCGGAAAATTTATCTTTTCAAAACTTGATGGCAGCCGTTATAATCAAACTCGCGGCGCGAGGCCCGATAAGGGAGGCGCGCGGAGCATCTCGAACGCGGTCGGCCCCGAACGCGTTGACCATAGACAACAGCGGCCAGCCTTCACCCTTCAAACCTCCGGGCGAGCCGCTCAAAAATAGCTAATTTAAAGCGGGACAGGGCCATCCAGCCAGAGAGCCTTTCGCGTCCGCTGCGAGGGCTGAGCCTGTAGATTCCAGGCAACCGCCTGCAGGCGTCAAACATCTGAAAAGGTTCGACACGCTCCCCCTTCCCCCAGCCTTAAAATTAGCCATCATAGACAGGAGCTTAAAGAAAGAAATGCGTAAATTTTTGACTGCCGCACTGATTATCGCAGCCACCTTGACCCTCGGCCTGGCTCAGGGAACTGACACACCGCAGAGCTTTGACCAGCTTGTCAAACTGGCTCGTGCGCCACAACAGATTGGCGGCCTGGGCCGCGCCGTCGTGGTCGTCAAGGACCAGAACGGCAATCCCATCAGCAATGCTTTTATCAAGCTCGAATCCACCTGGGGCGACGACCAGTTTTGCGAATCCTGGGGCGGGACGGCCAATCACGGAGCCATCGCGCTCAACCCGATTCACATGGGCCGTCTCAAGCTGATCGTCAAGGCCAAAGGCTTCCAGACGCAAAAGCTGGACATCAACGCCAGCTCGCTCTCAGACCCGATTAACGTCACGCTCGTCCGCAAGTAATCAAGCGCCGGATTGAGCATCTCAAACTTGAAGGAGCGCGACCCTGCTTTGAAGGCAGCGGCGCGCTCTTTCTTTTACCCGTTTAGCTCGCCTGACATCCTGCGCTCACGGCCCGGCCAGCCCTGCGCGGCGGGCCGCTTCTCTTCCACCTCTTCGAGCAGCGGAATCAGCCCGGACAAAGCGGCCAGCAAGCTCTGCGCCTGTTCCCTGGTCAACAACAGCGTCGGTGCACGCTCTGCCGTTCCCTCGACCGTCAGCGCCAGTAATTGCCCCGCGAAGATGGAGAGGCGCACGTGCCCGTCCGCTTCGCGCCGCCCGGCCTGTATCTCAAACTCACGCTCGGATGCCATATCAAATCGCTCCAAAAACGACTGGCAAGTGATTGATAAAGGGGGAAGGTGAAAAGCATAGCCTTTATCAACCCGCCTGTCATCCCTTTGGTCCAGCTCAACTACCGTAGACTGCAAATTTACAGATTCTTACTCTTGAGCCACTCGCGCACAACCTCCCTGCGGTCACGCTGCCGCCCGTCAACCTCATAGTTCAAGCGGCGCATCTCTTCGGTCGAGATGACACGGCTCAAACGGGCCAGCACCTCTCTCAGCGCAGGCACGCGCGCGAGCGTATCCCGGCGCGCGAGGATGACGGCCTCGTATGGCGGAAAGTAGTGGCGGTCGTCTTCAAGCTGGACCAAATCGAGCGCAGCGATGCGCCCGTCTGTAGAATTTCCGGCAATGAGGTCCACCTGATTTGAAGCCAGGGCCGTGTAGGTCAGCGATAAATCCATCTCGCGCGGCTGCGAGGCAAACTTCAGGTTGTAAGCCCGCGCAAAACCCGGATAGCCGTCCGCGCGCGACATAAAATCCTGCCCGAAGCCTGCGCGCCAAGAGCGCGTATAGGGCGCTGCCTCCGAAATGGACCTGAGCTTTAATCGGCGCGCGTCCGCGCCCCGGACCAGAATCGCAAAGTCGTTGCTAAAGCCGAGCGGCTCGCTCACCTCGACATTGAATCTCTCTGCATACTCGCGCTTGACCTCCGCGTAAACGGCGCGCGTGTCCGTGATGGGTTGATGATGAAGAATCGCCGCATAGGACGTGCCGGTGTATTCCGGGTAGCAATCAATCTGCCCGTTGACGAGCGCGTCGTGCGTCAGGTTGCCTCCAAGCTCAAAGCGTTGCTCGACCTCAACGCCCCTCGCTTCCAGCATCTGCGCGACAATCTCTCCGAGAATCACAGACTCCGTAAAATCCTTTGTTCCGACGGCCACGCGCCCGTGCTTCTCAACATCATTCTTCAATGAAGAACGCGCGCCGCGCCAGACGGCCAGGCTCCCGACCAGCAACGCGCTCGCAGCCAATGCCCAGCCAATTCGGCGCAGCCACACGCCGCCCTTCTTTTCCTGTCTCTGTCTGCTTGTCTCGAAGCGCGCTTCGAGCAGCCCGAGCAGAAAGTCTGCCAGCAGTGCCATCAGCGCAGCGGGGACTGCGCCCGCGAGTATCAGCCGGTTAGAGTTCATGCGCAGGCCGCGAAAGATGTACATCCCGAGTCCGCCAGCGCCGACCGCCGCCGCAATCGTCGCCACTCCGACAGAGATCACGACCGCCACGCGCACGCCCGTCAGGATCACGCTCGCGGCCAAAGGCAACTCTACCTGCCAGAGCACCTGCCTGTCCGTCAGACCCATTGCCACGGCAGCCTCGCGCACATTCTGGTCCACCCCTAGAATCCCCGTCACAGTGTTGCGAATGATGGGGAGCAGAGAATAGAGCACCAGCGCGACGATGGCCGTGCGCGCTCCGATGCCGCCGATGAAGGGCAGTGGAATGAGCAGGCCGAAGAGCGCCAGGCTCGGTACGGTCTGCATGATGTTGGCGATGCCGAGCACAGGCCCGCGCCAACCTGCCTTGCGCGTCAGCAGGATGCCGACAGGCACGCCTATCAACGCGGCAATCGAAGTCGAGAGCAGCACGAGCAACAGATGCTGCCGCACGAGCGTCAGGATTTCGGTCCAGTTTTGACGAAGAAATTCCAGCATCCCTGAAATACAACGAGTGATGATGAAGGAAAAGCTATCGAATCATTGATTTCAATGAGCCGATGTTTCGACGAGCCTCTGAATCGTTGAATCAATGATTCAATGAATCGATAGCTCTCTCTTCATCCTTCATCCGTGCGGCTTTCATCTCTGCTTTTCAACCTCAAGACGAAGCGTTTCGATATAAGCGCGGGCATACTCTTCTTCGGATTTAAGAAAGTTTTCGGGCGTTTCAAGCATGAGCAGGCGACCTGCGCGCATCAAGGCTATGCGCGAGCCGAGCAGCAGGGCTTCGCGCACGTCATGCGTGACGAAGATCACTGTCTTATGCAGACGACGGCTCAGCTCTCGAAACTCTCTTTGCAGCGCGGCGCGCGTCAAAGGGTCCAGCGCGCCGAAAGGCTCATCCATCAAGAGCAGCGGCGGGTCTGCGGCTAGCGCACGCGCCACTCCGACGCGTTGCCTCTGCCCGCCGGACAGCTCACGCGGATAGCGCCTGGCAAAAGTTTCATGGTCCAGCCCGACGAGCGAGAGCAATTCCCGCACACGCTCGCGCACGCGCGCGGCCTCCCAGCCTTCCAACTCCGGCACGAGCGCGACGTTGCGCTCGACTGTGAAATGCGGGAACAGCCCGGCCTCCTGTATGACATAGCCCGTCTGCCTGCGCAATCGAATCGCATCCCATTCGCTCGTCAGCTTGCCGGAGACGTAAACCTCGCCCGCAGTGGGCAGCAGCAGGCGATTGATGAGCTTGAGAGAAGTCGTCTTGCCGCAGCCGGACTCGCCCAAAAGTACGAGCGTCTCTCCCTCGCCGATATTCAAATTGAGATCGGAAATGATGGGCGACTGCGCATTCGGCATACTAAAGCTGACGTGACGAAATTGGACCACAGCGGCAGCTTCTTGGTGGGAGGCAGGCATGTTTGGAATTTGATTCTCTTTTGCTCAGGCAGTTCTCAAATAATCTATCAATCGCTCGACAGAGCCATGCCATGAGCCGTGCCAGTTGCGTAGCAGAATATCAGCCGGGCAAGCTTCATCTTCAAAGACCAGCTCGCGCAAGGCATCCAGGTATTTCAACTCTGCGGGCGCTATTCTGCCCAGACCCTCTGCGGCGAGCGAGATCGTCTCTCTCGCCAGGCCGAGAACGTCAACGCCCGCGTGTCGGGCCTCAAGCGCGTGGCGCGCGACCGACTCCTGCAAGGTGCGCATCTCTACCTGGTCCAGTTTCGGCGCGAGACGCAGGGCCTCATCAAGCGTCGCCCCGTCGTACATCAAGCCTTTCCAAAGGGCCTGGAGCGCCATCGCCATCGAAGGCTTGCCGCAATCCGCGCTGCGCAGCTCTATGTATTGCTTGAGGCGAGCTTCGGTGAAGATCGTCGTCAGGTGGTCGGTCCAATCCTGAAAGACTGGCCGCGCGCCGCCCGTGCAGCCGTCCAGAAATGCGCCGAACTCAAGACCGCTGGCTTCGCTTGAATAAGATTTATCGCGTCGCGTAAAGATGATGGGTACGCTCAAAGTGTAAGCGACGAAATCTTGTATGGAGAAGCCTTCATCAAAGCTCGGCGGCGAGCATCCGGCGCGCGCTGTGTCTGTCTCAAGCCAGACGGCGGCGCGCGTGGACTTATAGCCAGACGGCGCTCCGTCTTCAAAAGGCGAGTTGGCGAAGATGGCCGTGACGACGGGCGCGAGGTGATTGCCGAGGATGAATTTCTTCGCCAGGTCTTCCTCCGAGCCGTAATCAAGGTTAGCCTGGATGGCACAGGTGCGACACATCATGTCCCAGGCGCGCGCGCCGCGCGTTCCCAGATAGGGGCGCATGACGGCGTAACGCGGCTTGGGAAACCAGCGCTGCTCGGCGGCGGTCCTTAAGGGGTCAAAGCCAGCCGCGAGGAAGATCAGCCCGCGCGCGGAGGCGACCTCTTTGAGCTGGACCAGAAAAGCTCGCATGTCGCGCTCAAGCTCTGCCAGGCTGCCGTGAGGCACGCCGGAAAACTCTACCTGCCCGCCCGGCTCAACCGTCAGACGCTCGCCTGAAAGCCCCTCCGTCTCGGTCAGGATACCGCTTTCGTAAGAGAGTTGGCCGCTCGCGCGAGAGAGGCCGAGCAGGACCTGCTGGACCTGCGCGGCATCCAGCCTTTCCAGGCTGCGCACGTCATAACCGAAAAGCTCGAATTCAAGTCCGCACTTCCACTGCGGCTGCGGCTTGGCCCCGCGCCGCAGGTGGTCCACGAAGAGCGAGGTGGAGGCCCTTGAGATAGCGGCTTGCGATGGAATGGCCGCGAGAGGGCTTGCGCCCTCGGCCTCTGCTTCGGCCTCCAACAACGCCAGCTCAGCTATCATGCAGGCGTCTGCTTCTCCTCTTTCTGCGGGTCGGGTCATGCGAGAGTTTAACTTTTGAGCCAGCGTCAGGCTGCGAGAAAAAGGTTGCTACTGAACTGTTGCTGCTGGTCCAGCCAGGTTCTCGACAGCTCAAAGCCCGTCACACGGGCCAGTTGCGATAGTCCGTCCAGATCGTACTTGTATGAATTCTCCGTGTGTATGCGCTCGCCAGCCGCAAAGCTGGCCTGCATCCCCAGACGGCGAATGGGAATCCTTTGCGCCCGCTCGCTCACCAGATAGATTTCAACGCGGCCCAAAGCTTCGTTGTAAATGGCTTCGTGCCTAAACGAGCGTAAATCAAAGGAGGCTTCAAGCTCGTGGTTGATGCGCGCGAGCAGGTTGAGGTTAAAGGCAGCGGTCACGCCGAGCGCATCATCGTAAGCTGCTTCGAGGCTGCGAGCAGACTTCTTGAGGTCCGCGCCGAGCAGTAGACCGTCGCCCGCGCTGAGGACGCCGCGCAGCGCAAGCAGAAATCTACGCGCTTCGTCCATATCGAAATTGCCTATGTTCGAGCCTAAAAAGAGCGCGAGCGTGCGGCCTCTCTCTTCCGCATGAAGCGCCGCCAGCCCGTCATAGTAATCGCTCGCGTAAGCAGTGATGCGCAGCTCCGTGTATGACTGCAAGAGCACGCGCGAGCTTTGTTCAAGCGCGGAAGCCGAGATGTCAACAGGGATGTAGTGAAGCTCGCTTTGCTCTTTCAAGATGGCCTCTATAATCCGGCGCGTTTTGGCTGCGCTGCCGCTGCCCATCTCAAGCAGCGTCTTGTGGCCCTTGATCGAAGAGGTTATCTCTTCGGCAGAGCGCGAGAGAATCTCGTCTTCGGCGCGCGTCAGGTAATACTCCGGCAGCAGGCAGATGGCATCGAAGAGCCGCGACCCCAGCTCGTCGTAAAAATATTTAGGGAAGAGCCTGCGCGGATTGCTTGAGAGACCGCGCCGCACGTCTTCCGCAAAGCTTGCCTGTAAGTCTGACCGCACAAGATTGTGGACGGTCAGTCTATCTTCAGAGACAAGCGCAGGGGTCTGTTGTGCCACACTCATTTCCTTTAACAGAAAAATTCAATCCGCTATCCAGAGGCTCGCTGGCCGACGCTTGCTATGATAGCTTATTGCGGTCCATTATCAATACGCGGCTGGTCTGCTTTCAGATTTCACGCGCCATTAAGATTGTCAGAGGTAAACGGAAAGTTGGCGAATCCCAGGGCCGAAGAGATTGCTCACAAGCTGTTGGCCGCGCGCGCCGACACGCTCCGTCTTTTCGACCTCGCGCGCGAGCAGGACCTGCACCTCAGCCCTGGCTTCGGCTTGCGCCCCATTATCTGGCATCTGGCCCACATAGGCGTCTTCGAGGCTTACTGGATTTATCGCCGGATGAAGGGCGAGAATACGCCCGACGAACGCTACGAGCGCATCTTCGACCCGATTCATACGCCGCGCGAAGAATCCAAAAATCTTCCCTCGCGCAGCGAGATGGAGAGCTATCTGGCGCGCGTCCGCGAAGGCACGCTCAGCTACCTGTTTGAAGTCAGCTTTGAAGACTCGAACCCGCTGCTCCGAGATGGCTACATCTTTCAACTAATCCTCGAACACGAATATCAGCACCAGGAAACGCTCGCCTACCTTTTTCATCTGCTCAGCCCTGAGAAGAAAACGCGTCCCCTGATCGAAGAACTGGACCAGGTAAGCTTTTTATCGAAGAGAGAGTTAGCGAAGACCGAGCCGCCGCATGACATGCTGACTATCCCCACAGGGCCTTTCCCTCTGGGAGCCGTCTCGAACGGTTTTGTTTACGATAACGAGCTGCCCGCGCACACAGTAGAGCTGGCGGCCTTCAAGATAGCTCGCCTCTTAACAACCAATGAAGAGTACGCGGACTTTATCGCGTCGGGCGGTTATGAGCGGCGCGAGTTTTGGAGCGATGAAGGCTGGGCCTTCAGGGAGCAAGAGAACTGGACCAGCCCGCTTTACTGGAAACGCGACGGCAAGTGCTGGCGCGTGCAAACGATGTTCGAGGAAGAAGAGCTAAAACCCGACCATCCCGTGACGGGCGTGAGCTGGTACGAGGCGGAAGCCTACACGCGTTTTCGCGGGCTGCGGCTGCCGACGGAAGCCGAGTGGGAAAAGGCCGCTTCATGGAATCCGGCGCGAGAGCGTAAACAAAAGTTCGGCTCGAACGACACGCCGCCCGCCCCCTTCTCCTTAAATTTCGATTTTCGTTACTGGTCCACCACGCCCGTCGGCAGCTTTTCCGCGAGCGCCAGCCCCTACGGCTGCCTGGATATGCTCGGCAATCTCTGGGAATGGACCAATGATCCGTTCTCAGGCTATCCGGGCTTTGAAGCCTTCCCCTACACGGAATATTCGCAGCTCTGGTTCGACGGCGACCACCGCGTGCTCAAGGGCGGCTCATGGGCCACGCGCGCGCCCATCCTGCGCGTCTCCTTCCGCAACTTCTTCCGGCGTCACTTCCGCCTAGGCTTCGCAGGTCTGCGCTGCGCTGCGGACACCTGAGATTGTTTGATTCAACTATCACTGCCTTTTCGACAGCGGCTTCGCACTGGCCTCTCAATCTTTGATAGTCAGTCCTTCAACCGCCTCGACCCTGACCTTTTGCGTCGCCTTCTTTTCTCCGACCGTGAGGGTCACTGTGTATTCGCCGGGCCGGACCAGTCTTGGCTGACCGCCACCGCCACCTCCGCCGCCTCCGCCCTCTTCAGCGTCCGGCTGCAAGTTCCAGACGACGCGGTTGATTTCGGGCACGGGAGTTCCGCTCAATTTCCTGATGGTCCTCCCGCTGGCATCCGCGATGTTGATTGAATAGTCCTCGCCCGTATATCTCTTCAGATAAAAACTGATGTATGTGCCGAAGGGCGGGTTGGGAGCTTTGAAGACGCCCTTGCCGGAATATTCGTCGCTGCCGGGCAGGTAGTAGAACTCGAGGCCCGTGCGTATGGAGAAGAGATGCAGGTCGGAATTCAGAACTTCGGGCGTCAGCTCTTCGAGCGGGCGTATGTCGTCCATGATGTAGAGCGAGCGCCCGTGCGTGGCGATAATCAGGTCGCGTTCGCGTGGGTGGACCAGTATATCGTCAACCGCGACGGTTGGCAGGCCCGGCATAAATCTGGTCCAGCGCCCGCCGCGATCAAAAGAGACGTAAAAGCCAAACTCCGTCCCGGCGAAAAGCAGGTTCTTGTTGACAGGGTCTTCGCGGATGACCTTGACGGGATTGTTGCGCGGGATGTTTGCGGCGATTGATTTCCAGCTTTTGCCGTAGTCGGTCGTGATAAAAAGCAGGGGCGTGTAGACATCATTGCGATGCCCGTCAATCGCCACGAAAGCCGTGCCTTCATCAAAATGCGAAGCCTCCACGCGGCTGACCCAGAGACCCTTCGCCTCGCGCGGCAAGTTGGCCGTGAGGTCCGCCCAATCCCGCCCGTCGTTGCGCGTCAGCCAGACCTTACCGTCGTCCGTCCCAGTCCAGATGAGGCCGCGCGTGAGCATTGATTCTGAGATGGTATAGATCGCGCCGTTGGTCTCAGCGCCGGAGCCTGCCGTGGTGATGCGTTGGACGTCCTGCGTGGAAAGATCAGGGCTGATGGCCTCCCATTTATCTCCGCGCTCGGTCAGCTTGAAGAGGCGATTGCCGCCTAGATAAAGCACCGTATTGTCGAAGTGTGAAATCCAGAAGGGGCTGGTCCAGTTAAAGCGAAAAGCAGGCTGGCCCTCTTTGGCCGCGGGCTGAATACTTTTGCGCTCGCCCGTCTTCAGGTTGAGACGCGAGATAGTGCCGTTCTGAGATTCCGTGTAGACGATAGAGGGATCGTTCGGGTCAATCGCGCAGTACATGCCATCGCCGCCGCCGAGCGATTGCCAGTTGGAGTTGGTGATGCCGTCGCGGTTGCGCGTCTGCGATGGTCCAATCCAGCTAAAGTTGTCCTGAAGCCCGCCCGCGATATTGTAAGGGCGCTGCATATCCACCGCGACGCGATAAAATTCGCCGACGGGAAAATTGTTGATGTACTGCCACGAGTCCGAGCGGTTGTAGCTAGCGTAAACGCCGCCGTCCGTCCCGAGCAGCAGATGGTCCGGGTTGGCCGGGTCAATCCACAGCGCGTGTAAATCCGGATGAACGTTGCGCGCGCCGTTAGCGCGAAAAGTTTTCCCTCCATCATCGGAAACGTGCAGGCCGAAGCCGAGCACGTAGATGCGCTTGTCGTCGTTGGGGTCAACGCGTATGACGCTGAAGTAGAAGGAGCGCGGGGCCAGTTCGTTGACGCGCTGCCACGTCTCGCCCTTATCGTCCGAGCGGAAAACGCCGCCCGCATGGCTCTTGTTCTCGGAGATGGGAACGCCGCCGCCGACATCAGACTCCATAACCGCGTAAACTACATTGGGATTCTTACGGTAAACATCCAGCCCTATGCGACCAGTCGAAGCGGGCAGACCCGTTGTGAGCTTCTTCCAGGTGCGGCCCGCGTCCGAAGTTTTATAGATGCCGCCGGTTGGTCCACCGCTCGTAAAACTGTAGGGCGTGCGCCTGCGATAGTACATCGCCGCGTAGAGCGTGTTGGGGTCGGACGGGTCCATGACCAGATCAATCGCACCCGTGTTCTCATCCACCTGCAAGAGAGGCGACCAGGTTTGCCCGCCGTCCGTCGTCTTATAAATGCCGCGCTCTTTGTTAGCTCCCCAGAGCCTGCCGAGCGCCGCGACATAGACAGTATTGGCATCCGTCGGGCTAATGATGACGCGCGAGATAATCTGGCTCTCTTTGAGACCCATGTTGGTCCAGGTCTGGCCTCCGTCCGTGGATTTGTAAACACCGTCGCCCCATGATGAGCTGTTGCGGCCATTCGGCTCGCCCGTCCCGACCCAGATCATCTTGGAGTCTGTCGGCGCGATGGCGACCGCGCCCGTCGAGGCGACCGACTGGCGCTCGAAGATGCCGGACCAGCTCGTGCCGTTATCGTTTGACTTGATTAGACCGCCCGTGCCGAGCGCAACAATAATCGAGTAGGGCTTCTTCGGGTCAACGGTAATGTCAGCGACGCGACCTCCCATGTTCGCTGGACCAATCGAGCGCCATTTCATCTGCTTGGCGATCAACTGGTAAGGCTCTGAAGCAGGCAACGGCTCCTCGCCGACGGGCCGCGTCGAGGGCTGCGGATTCTCAGTCGTCGTCTCCTCGCCAGGTGGATTGGTCCTCTGCTCTCGCGTCGTGCGTGTAGGTCGCGGCCTCTGCCTTTGCTGTTGCGCAAAGGCGAGAGAGGCCGCAGAGAGCATGATGGAAATGATGCAGCCGAGCGAGATGAGCCGGGCAATGTGGGGTCTTCGCGTTCGGCTGTGAAGCACGAGACGGCGAGATGACTTGGCGGTCATGGGTTTCAGATTCTCCTGTGAAGAGTAGGAATTTACTAAACGGAACAGCCTGACATTGATGGTCTTCAGTTGCGCGTGAACGATACGGCGGGCCTGCCCCTCGTGTCAAACTTCCGTCTCAATCCGCACGGCTTTGATGCTCTTTCAACGGCTGCGAGCGAGATCGGCGACGCACTTGAATTTTAAGACAAGCAAGCCTAAGGGCTAGCTTCAGGGTTGGTCCTGACGACTGCTATCCGTTACACTTTTATCGAGCACCAATGACAACCGAAAGAGAGCCTTGATGAGCGAGCTTAACGACCGACAGTGGGCCGTCTTGAGCGAGAAGGGATGCGAAGCATCGAATCTCACCTATGATGAAGCGGTGCAGCTTGTGCGCGGGCTGGCTGAAGAAAAGGTCCACGGCCTCTCGATCATCACGGATGAGGCGGCCCACCGCATCGCCCGCCGCAAAAACTCCCCGGACCCCGCGCACCTGCCAACTCTAAAAAAACACTAAACACTCAACACAGAACGCTCAATAAAAAACAAACTGCCTTGACCGAAACCTCAAAGCCGAAAACTCAGAACTGAAAACTAAAAACTGAAAACTGTTTACTGATTATTCATTCGCATACTTGTTGCGAATACGCACGCAGCGCTCAAGGCCGTCCGTCACTTCGAGCACTTTGAGGCGCAGGTCTCGGTCCAGTGATTGCTCGCGCTCAAGAAAACTGTTCACGGTGGCGAGCGCCTCAGCGTTGCACTGCCCGCCGACGAAGGCCGAGAGCCAGCCGTTGACGAAGAAGATTTTGCGCGTCCGCTTGAGGACAGGCAACTGGCCGAGCGCAGGGTCCAGGAAGGGCCGCGTGAGGTTGGATTGCTGGACCACATTGAACGGGCCAAGGCTCGCCTCGATCCAGCTTTCGGCCAACTGTTTGTCATTAAGATAAGCGTCGAAATATTTCTGCTTGAGAGATTGGTCCGCCAGCGCAGCGCCCGCCGCGTAAGCGTAACGACGCGCATCGTCCGTCTTGTCGGCGAGTCTCTCAGCCTCAAGCAGACGCGGGGCTTCCGCGTCACCGCGCGCGAGTAAAGCTGTGATGATGTCAAAGCGGTCGCGCGAGCGTAAGGTCATGCCGGGGATTTTGAGGTCGCCTTTTAAGATCATTTTAAGCAGGGCGCGCGCCGTCTCGGTCCTGGCGACGGATTGAAAAGCTCTGAAATAGGTGATGCGCAGCCCCGCGCTCTCGGCCTTCGTCATGCGGTCTGCGAAGAGTTGTTCCAGTTGCGGCGCGGCCTCTCTCATCTGCGCCTCGGAGAGATAGCGGTTGAAGGCCGTAGAAGTGCGGCTGAGTATGCTCTGCGCAGTTACTTCGTCGCGCTCGGACGGGAGCAGACGGATTGCCAGCTTGAGATAGTCCACGGGCGCAAGCTCCGCTTCGCGCACGCTGTCCCAGAGCGAACCCCACAGGAGCGCGCGCAGAAAATCATCCCTGGCCGTGCCGAGCCGCTGGACCACAGCCGCGCGGCTCTCTTCATCAAGCAGGAAACGCCCGTAGCCGTAATCCTCGTAATTGGCAAAGACAAAGGCCGGGCGTCGCTTGCCCAGAGCTTCAGCCAGATTAGTCTCGCCCGCGCCGTTCATCATCACGGTCAGGCTTTCGGGCGGAGCGTCATCGTAAGCCAGCAGGACTTTCAAGCGCATGGGCCAAGCGCCGCCCTCTCTGAGCACATCGCTCTGCCTGAGAACAAAACGATTGATGCGAGCGCGCTGGTCCACACTCCATACGGCTCGCACGTCCGGCATCCCACGCCGCCTGACCCAAGCGGAGGCCCAATCGTCAAGCTTGCTGCCTGAAGTACGCTCGAAGGAGTGGACCAGATCGGCCCACTCGGCGTTGCTGTAAGCTCTCTCTTTGAGAAGCGACCGGACGGCCCTTTGGAATTTTTCAGGGCCGAGAAAGAATTCCGCCTGCCTGAGCATGGAGGGCGCTTTGCGATAGACTATGTTGCCGTAAGCAGACTTGGCGGCGGAAAGATTTTCAATCTCCTGAAAGATGGGCGTCGTACCCTTCGTCACATCCGTCAGATAAGCCGAAGGCTTCGTCCTTTGATAAAAAGTCTTCCAGGCGTTGTGCTCCGGCATGAGGCGCTCTATCGCCTTGTAAGCCATAAAGGTGGCGAAGCCCTCTTTGAGCCAGAGGTCGTCAAACCAGCGCATCGTGACGAGATCGCCAAACCACTGGTGCGCCGCCTCGTGCAAGATAGTCTCCGCGCGATTCAAAAGATCGTTGGCCGTCGGGTCGGAAGGGAAGAGGATGGTTTCTTCGCGCAGAAAGGTTGCGCCCGCGTGCTCCATCCCGCCGTAAGCGAATTCGGGAATAATGACGACATCATACTTGGAGAAGGGAAATTTAAAATCGAAATACGAAGCGAGAAATTTAAGCCCCTCTCGATTCAGACGGAAGACCTCGGCCAACTCTTTGCGCGCCCGCTCAACCTTTGAACGGCGCACGAAGAGGCGTAGCGGAGTCGTCCCTTCGGGTTCGCGCTTTTCCGTTCCGGCAGGTAATGCTCCGCTGTTTGACCCCGGAGCTGGTGCGATTTTGTAACCCGCAATCGGCACATCAGAGCCTTCGATGAATTCAGCGAAAGGCCCCGCGGCGAATGCGAAGAGATAGGTGCTCAGAGGCTCGGTCTCGTTGAAATACCAGTGAAGGAGACCCGTTTGAGTGGTCCACTGGACGGTCTTTTTGCGGCGCGGGTCGGAGCTGTAAAAATCCGGCGAGAGGTTGTGTAAATCAGTATTCGTGATAACTTTCCAGGAGTCGGGCGTGATGATGTCGAGCTTAAAGCGAGCCTTCAAATCCGGCTGGTCGAAGCAGGGAAAGGCCGTGCTCGCATCCGATGGCACAAAGAGCGTGTAGATATATTCCGAGTTGTCTTCGCGGTCAACATAGCGCGTCACGGCGCTGCCCGAGGCGGCAATCGGAGACTCGAAACGCAGCCGCAAGATATTCTCGCCCCTCTTCAGATACGCACCCGGAATCAGTAGATGATCCTTCAACTCAAGCGCATTCGTCACCCTGCGACCATTGGCTTCTATGTCCCAGACGCGCGCACGCTGTTCCTTTTGTTTGGCCGGATTGACGCGCCAGTCAAGCACTAGCTGGTCCAATCTTTTATCCAGCGTGACGCGAATCTCCTCAGAGCCTTTGAGCATCAAAGCGCCGGGCGCAAGCTCCAGGCTCAGGCTATAACGCACGTTGCCGTAATGCGCCGCCCTCTCGCGCGCCAGTTCGCGCGCCACGCCCGCTTCCATCTTCAAGCCTTCTTTTTGCTCCGAGCCATGCAACATAACGTCTGCGCTCAACAGTATGATCAAGATAAAGATTAGGCGAAATGTCATCGGTCTTCTCTTTTGTGCTTAATCGGCAATCACGAGCACGACCTTGCCAAAGCTCTCATTGAGTAAATTCTTTTAGTTCAAGCGCCGCCGCGTTCATCCATCTCTCTTGATGCTTGAGACAAGCTTACCATCAAATTATCAAGGGTACTTAATGTGTTAGAGTGTCAGCGGTATGAAGGAGAGACCGCGCCTGCTCGTCATTATCAACCGGGCGGCTGCGCGCGCACGCCGCGCCTGGCCCGTCGTTCTCGAAACGCTCAAGCAAAACTCCATCAGCTTTGACGCTCATCAAACAACTCACGCTGGCGATGCGACAGGCAGGACCAGAGAGGCGCTCAAGGGCGGTTACAATCTCATCGCCGTCATCGGCGGGGATGGCACTTTGAGCGAAGCGGCGGAAGGCTTCTACGAATTTCAAAACAATGAGCATCAAGATGAAGAGCATCAACGCCAGCGTACTCTTGATGATGATGAGGTAGCCCTTCATCATCATTCGTCTGATTTGCCTTTACCCGTCAGCAAAGATGCGGCGCTGGCTCTGCTGCCTGCCGGAACGGGCGATGATTTTGCGCGCGGGCTGTTGGGCCGTCGCGCTCAGACAGAAGAGTGGACCAGTATGCTCGTCGCGCATTGCCTGGGCCAAATCGAGCGAGAGCGCACGATTGATCTGATTTACGGTAGGGCCAGCGTCAGTGGGAAGAGGAGAGCGGGAGTTGATGAAGGGCCGAGAGCTGACGGAGCAAGGCTGCAAGAGTTTATCTCGATTAACGCGACGACGCTCGGCATCGGCGCGGAGGTCGCAAGGCGCGTCGGGGCGCAGGGTGAAGTGATGCGGCGCATGTCTGGCGAAGTGCGTTTTATGGCGGCGGCTCTGGGCGCGTTGGCGGCCTGGCGCGAGCGGCGCGTGCGCGTTGTTTTTGATGAGGGGGAAGCGTTTGAGAGCTTGATGAATCTGCTCGCCGTCTCGAATGGAATCTATGCGGGAGGCGGGATGATGTTCGCGCCGGAAGCGCGGCTCGATGACGGTCTGATGGATGTCGTCATGGCATCCGGCATCACACGCGCCACCATTCTGCGAGAGCTGCCGCGCATACGTCGCGGCGCACATCTCTCAAACCCGCGTGTCCGCCTGCTCAAAACCAGAAGCTTGCGCATCGAAACCTTCGGCCCCGAAAACGCGCTTGCGGTCGAAGCGGACGGCAACCTGCGCGGTCACACCCCTGCGGAGTTTCGCATCATGCCGAAAGCGTTGCGAGTAGTCGTCTAATTACTTCTGAAAGCTCTTTAAGAATTATTGACGATGTGGTCCGCGATTCTCTCCGACAATGCACTGATGGTGGCCGAAGGGTTGACGCTGAGCGCGGTCGGGATAATCGAGCCGTCAGAGACGTAGAGGTTAGGATAGTTCCAGACCTCGCCGTATTCGTTGACCACGCCCTGGTCCTTATCATCCGACATGACGGACCCGCCCAGAGGATGCGCCGTGAGCAGCTTGCGCATGGGCCAGCCCCAGAGAATACTCGTCCTGTATTTGCCGCCGATGCCCTTGCTCAATTCCTTCATCGCCTGCTCCATCTCGTTGAACATCTCGCGGCTATTGCGGCTGTCCCACTTGATGTCTATGTTCCCGCCGGACAGATGCATCTTGCCGTCTGCCGCGTCGGTCCCCATGCCCAGGTAGGGTAAGAATCTAGGAGTAACCCCGCCCTGAAAAAGTTTGTCCGCGCCGTCCGTGAAGGCCGAAGCGCGGCTCAGGCCGAGCGTGCGCAGGATATATTTTCTAAAGAAGAGTCCTAGATTGCGCATGCGGTTGGGCACGGGCAGCGCGCTTTCCAAGTACCAGAGAAACGGGTCCGGGAAGCCCAGGTCTTCAATCAGGATTTTGTTCTTCGCTGTCGAGTAGTCCACACCGGCTGTGATGCTTGGACCAGAACCTGGGTCAACCTCTCGGTTCGCTTCAAATGTCCCGGCCAGGAGAAAGTCTCCGTTGCCCGAAAATTTTGTGCCGAGCGCGGGGCTGAGACGCGTCAGCGTGCGATGCACGTCGCGGCTGCGCAGGAGTATCTCGGTCGAGCCGAGCGAGCCTGCCGAGATGATGACCTTTCTTCCGACAACCGAACCCAATTCAAACTGCCCGCCCTTTTCGGAATCGAAATGTTTGAAATGGACGCGATAGCCGTTGGTCTCGACAGGCTCGAGAGGCTCTATCTTATCAACCAGGTGCAGCGGATAAACTTCCGCGCCGTTCTGCTCCGCCAGCGGCAGATAGTTGAGGTCCAGCGTATTCTTAGCGTGGACGTGGCAGCCGAGCATGCAGTTGCCGCAATAGACGCAGCCGTTTTGCAGCACGCCCTGGCGGTTAACCTTTTCCGGTCCAGTGTAGACGCAGATGTCAACCAGTTGGCCCTGGCGGCCAGCGCCCTCCGCCGCAGCCATAAAAGACTGCGTGCGGTTGGGCATATCGAGTTCCGCAGGTGGCTTGAGCGGGACGGCTTCGAGCATGTCCTTAGCCATGTCGTAGAAGGGGTCCAGGCGGTCGCGCTTGACATTTGCGGGCCAGCGCTCGTGCTCGAAAATCTCTTTGGGCGTCCTGATGTGGACGTTGAAATAGACGAGCGAGCCTCCGCCGACTCCGCTCGCCTGTATGACATCTATCTTGTTAAAGGTGCGATAATCGAGCAGCCCGTAGTCTTTATAATTCCAGAAGGCACGCGCCACCTGCCCGGTCGTTCTGGGAAAATCCTTTCTGCCCCAACGCTTCCCGCGTTCGAGAATGCAGACGGAGCGGCCCGCCTGCGCCAGACGGCAACCATTAATTGCTCCGCCGAAGCCAGAGCCGATGACAACCACGTCGTAGATTTCTTTCATGATATTCACCTCAGATGCGCCCGCGCACGGAGCGCTCACCATTTCTTAATCTTACCCTTGAGATTCTCTATACGCCTCGGCACTTCGCTGTCAACCACCTCGGAAAATGACTTCCAGGGGTCTTTGTTTGCATCGACCAGCCCGGTGATGCGTTCGTGAAAAGGATTCTTGGCGTCGTTGGGCTGAGTCGCCGTCTCGACCCTCACCGCGTAGGCAGATGGATTGTCCGCTTCATTGTACATGCGAAGCGAGGTCAGGTTGAGATTCTCATCAATGAGGACGACGGCCCCGCCATGAAGCGGTTGAGGCTTGACCGTATCAACCACCCAGCCGCCGGTGTTGTAAACGTTGACGCCCTGTTGATATTCACGAAAATCCATCTGCGTCTGGAACGGCTTGTGTGTGTGGCCGAAGATGACTGCCACGCTGGGAGGAATATTCCCGTTTCTTTCAACCTTGATCTGCTTCAAGACAGGCCCCTCGAAATATGATTTCAAACCCTTGACGGTATCGTCGCCCAGAAGTTGCTCCGGTTGATTTCTCTCAGCCCTTGAAGCGGCGAATAAGACCAGCGTCAGAATCTTTTTTAACAAACGGGCTTCCAGCAAGTTTCTCACTTTCCAACGATTGGGTTTATTGGCGAGGCCCGTCGCGAGGTTGGCAATCAATTTCCTCAACTGGTTTTCGTCCTGAAGCTTGTCGTAAATAATCTCCACATCCGGCCCGACAGAGCCTGAGCGTCCCATGGTGGACCAGAAGAAATCTATCCAGGCGAAATTCTCAGACTCAAAATCCCAGGTCAGCTCAGGCTGAGTGCTCTCTGGAAACATCATGCATCTCATAGTGCTCATAAGCATGTACATGGATTCTGTGAAATGCCCGTGAGTGATGATGGCGCACCGGCGATGATTTTTTGTGAGGAGGGCGAGGTTAGGATAGACCGTGCCAATCTCTATATCTTTTAAGTGCGGGTAACGCTGTATGATGCCGGTTAAGAAGACGGAAGAGACCGGGTTAGGATTAAACATGCTGGTCGCGTGCCAGGGAACATCCAAAAACTCTCCCGGGTCTTTCTGCGACTTGAGGTAATTGACATACTGCGTCTCGCGCGCGGTCTCCCAGAGGTGATGATCATGGTTGCCGGGAATATACAAAACCTTCTCGAAGAGATGATCGCCGTCGGCGGGCCAGATTAATTCGACAAAGCGCTCAAACGCCATCGCCGCCTGATTGTCCGTCGTTAAAGCCAGCTCAAGAATATCGCCGCCCAGGATGAGTGTCGGTTTCTCTGCGTCAGTATTCTGAGAGATAAGCTCGCGCAAACATGCTACCAGTCCCTCTAAAACGGGACTGGCGACGCTGGAATCGCTATTCTTGTTGTTTGGCGTCAGGTTAGTTAGCAGGCTGTTCTGCGCCCCCAGATGCATATCCGAGAGGCAAACGTAACGAATATCCGGCATTTGATGCTCCTTGAAGAATGGGTATTAATGGCAAACTTCGAGGCGATGCACCGAAGCTTCGGGACAGAAGTAAGATAATAAATCCGCCTTGCTGGAACAGGATAGCAAGCTCAACCGGCCCTTGTGCCCTCTCTGCCCTTCATAATCTTGAGATAGGCCCAGACCAGAAACCATCCCATAACCAGATTGCCCGGAGGCGCGATGAAGAGGCCGATGCGTCCCATCGTCGTCATCGTCTGGGCCACGTACATATAGGTCCAGTCAGAAAAAAGCTCTGTCAGACGCACACCGGCAATGAGGACCAGCCACCAGGGTTCTTTTTCCCAGCGAAAGACTGCGATGAGCTGTAAGAGCGTAAAGGCCACCCAGACCGCGCCCGTGCGCTTGAGCAATCCTTCCACGTCCCGGTTGTCGTAAAGCACGCCGTGAAAGGTCGTAAACCACTTGTCCGGATATAAGAGACAGGTGGTTGAAAGAACTATGTCCAGAATGACCAGAAACACGAGCAGGACATAGATAAACTTTCTGAGTCCCGGGCTAATCATCGTCGCATCCTCCTTATGCTCGCGCCGAGCCTTTGGCGTGGCCGAGTCAACTCTGGACCACAGGGCCAGACCGCAAGCAGCTTACTGAGTTTTAAGAAATTCGATCAGCGCCCTTTTTTCGTCGGGCGTGAGATCGGTGCCCCAGAGATGTCCCTGGCTGGAATTTCCGGCCACGCTGGTATCAAAGCGAGAGTTCAAACGCTCTGCCTCCGGCCCGCTGGAGACAAACCCGACACGTTCCTGGTCGTAAAGGTCATAGCCGCGCCAGAACAGCTTAGGGCGTTTGTCCGGAGTCTCCAAGAGATCGGCCAGCGTCGGGACAGAGCCGTTGTGCAGATAGGGAGCGCGCAACCAGATGCCGTCGAGCGGAGGCGAAGCATAGCCGTTGGTCTTGCGGAAGTGGCTCGTGTTAAAGGTGTAGCCGTTCGCGCCGCTGTTGTAGGCATCGGCTGCGCCCTGCGTCCATTCGTCCAGACGGTGACGGTCCGTGCCGACCTCTTCGATAGGAATGACCTGCGCCGTGCGCGGCTGGCCCACAGCATGACAGGAGGCACACTGCTTGGCGTATATCTCCTGCCCGCGCGCGGCCAACTCCTGGTTGACGGCAAAGGGAAACTTGGGCGGCTGTAGCTCCGTGAGCCAATCCTTCAAACGCTTGAAATCATCCATCGGGAGAGATTGGCGTGTCGAGCCGTCGCCGAGCGCCGAATTGATAAAGACCTCGTCGAGCGATGTCTGCAACCCGTCCCAGTGCAGCGCCAGCCCTCCCGCCCGCGCCTTCTGATTCCAGAGCGAAGGCATATCAGAGTTGCCTATGGTGTTATCCATCGGCTGCTTCAAAGGCCCGTACTTCTCAGGATTGAAAGGATCAACGCGACCGCGACCCCAGGCTGGCCGCCCGTCCATCCAGTGATACTCCTCCTTCTGCTTGAGCAGCGCGGTTTTCGTCTGCGGGATGAGCAGATAACGATAGAGCAGCTTGTCAATCCAGGAGAGTTTATAGATTCTGTCTATCTCCTGCATGATGTTGTCGGCGTTAAAGCGCGGGTCGCTGGCCGAGGCATAGAGAAAGCGCAGATAGCTTTGCCCGTCCATCTGATGAGATGGACCAGCGATGACGATGTTGGGTTTCTCCTGTTGCGGGAAGGTGCGATAAGTCGCCGTGTGGCAGAAGGCGCAATTAATGCCGACGCGCTCAAACCCGATGGTCTTTTTGGTAAAGCCTATAGGCAGTTCATGGCCCTCTTCCCAGACGACTCCGAGAGAGGAATAACCGCCCGCGCCGGGCAGGTGCTCCGGGAACATCCTTGGCAGCACGACCCATATCCAGTAAGGAATGCCGCCCTGATTCTCCTGACCAATCGAGCCGTATTTGAACTGCTCATCGATTGAAGCATAGTGCAGCGGCACTTCACGAAACAGCTTGTACCAGGCGAGAAATCCCAACACGCCGCCGATCACGACGAGAATCAGGACCAGTTTGAGGATCAGCCTTTTTGTCTTCTTTCTCATCTTTATCGCTCCTTAACTCTCACCCCGCTTGCGCACCTGCGGCACTCGTCCTTGAGCTTTAGAGCCGCTTCATATATTCAACGAGCGCCTCTTTATCTTCGTTGGAAAGATTTGTGCCGTAGAGATGGCCGCCGTTGCCGTTGCCCGGTTGCGTCGTGTCGTATCGAAAGAATTGACGACTGCCCTCCGTCGAGACGTTCGAGACGAAGCCGACCATCTTCTGGTCGTAAACGTCATAGCCGCGATAGAACTCTTTGGGTCTCTTATCCGGCGGCTCAAGAAGGTCTCTCAAAGTCGGGACAGAGCCGTTGTGCAGATAGGGAGCGCGCAGCCAGATACCGTCGAGCGGCATATTGGCGTACCCGTTCGTCTTGCGAAAATGCGAGAAGCGCCAGGGATAACCCGTGTACATCAGGTTTTGGTTGGAGGCCAGGATGTATGTATAGGAATCCAGGCGATGCGGGTCCGTCCCGATTTCCGTGATGGGGTTGACCTGGCCCACCTGCGCGCCGCCGAAAGCATGACAACTGGCGCAGTTCTGCTGATAGACGGCCTCGCCCCTGCTCGCCAAACTCTCGTTGACCGCGTAAGGATAAGCGGGAGCTTTGAAATCAAGCACCCAGTCCTCTATACGCTTGAGGCGGTCGAGGTCAATCGTCGAAGGCGTGACGCCAGCGCCGAGGGCCGCGCTCTTGTTGCGCTCCGTTACGGAAGTATTATTGCCGTCCCAGTGAAGCTGCATCCCCTCGCGCGGTCTTTGATTCCAGATCGAAGGATAATCGGAAGTGCCTATGCTCTTGTCCTGGTCCATAGGCCAGTGAAACTGTATGGCTTTGTAAGGATTGAAGGTGTCAACGCGGCCCGGCCCCCAATCGGGCCGGCTGTTGATAAAAGAGAGACGGTTGCCCTGCTCGATAAAAGCCTCGCGCGTCAGCGGAATCGCCGTGCGGTAGATAAAGCTCTCGATTGGACCAAGATGATGTCGCTGCTCGATAGCCTGCATGACGTTCTCCACCGTAAAGCGTGAATCGGTCGCGCAGGCCGTCAGAAACCGCACGTAGTTCTCAAGCTCAAGACGGTTGGCGGGCATGCCTGTGATGACGCGAGGCTGGCTTGCGGGCGTATCCCTGACCGTGCCCGTGTGACAGACGGCGCAGTTGAGGCCGACGCGGTCAACCAGCACGCGGCGCTGTGAAAAGCCTATGGGCAAATCTCTCCCAGGCTCTTCGATAAACCCGAGCGAAGCATAACCCTTGCCGGGCAGCTTTTCGGGGAACATGTCCGGCAGGACTTTGAAAATCCAGTAAGGGATGCCGTTGGCCGGTTCGCTCCCGATAGAGCCGTATTTGAAGTGCTCCTGGATGTCGGCGTAATCAACCGGGCGATTCGGGTTGAAGGACCAGTAGAGATAGATGCCTATGAGCAGCAGCAGGGCCAGGATAAAGAGCAGTAATACCCTGACCCTCTTTCTCTCGACCTGCTCGACGGGTGTCAGTCGCTCTTGCTCTTTCATGGGAGAAGTCCTTTATCGGATGTTGGAGAGGCTGGAGCAGTTTTAAACGGCGCGGCCTCATTTTAAAGATTCTGCGAGCTTCTTCAGACGGACGCTTCAGTTTAAAGCTGATATGACGGCGTGCCTTCAAAGACGGTCATGATCTCCTTAATCATACGGTCGTAATCGCCGTCATAGCGTGACAGCTCATAACAACCGAGCGGGTCGCCGATGGCGTGTATGAGGCACTTGTTGCAATAGGTGCAGGGCTTTTCGGGCAGGTCTCTGCCGGAAGCGAAGATTTTGACGAGGTCGTTATTCGCCACGAGCGGGCGCGCGATGGCGACGCCGTCGCAATAGCCTTCGCTGATGACCTTGCGAATGTAGGAAGCCGTCTGGAAGCCGCCCGTACAGAGCACTGGAACTTTGACATGCTTTTTAATCTCGCGCGCATCGTCAACGCTGACGCCCTCAATCTGGTCCGGCTTGGTGCGATTCCAGAGAAAGTTGAAGAAGGGCCGGAGCGGTCTATAGCGAAAGAGCAGGAAGTTGCGAAAGGCGAAGACGCCGCTCGGAATCATCCCGCCGTAGGTGCGTGCGGCGTGGTCCAGTGGAAAGCCGCCGGGCGGGTTCAAGGGATGCGGGAAAGTGCTGCCGGTAGAGACGTGTATGGCGTCGGCCCCGGCCTCTTCGACCCACTTCGCAACCTGTACCGAATCTTCAATCGTGTTGCCCTTCTTTTCCCAGAAGGCCAGCGCGTTGTTGTGGTCCACCGCGCTGAGTTTGACCTGGAAGTGGAAATCGTCTCCGACCTCGCGGCGCACGGCGCGCATGATGTCGAGCAGAAAGCGCGTGCGATTTTCCAGCGAACCGCCGTAGTCGTCCTTGCGATTGTTGATGCCGGAGCTGAGAAATTGATTAATCAGATAACCGTTGCAGGCATGAAGCTCTACGCCGTCAAGCCCGGCCTCGCGCGCACGCCTGGCCGCATCGCCAAACTGCCGGACGACCATCTTAATCTCGTCGAGCGTCATCGCCTGGCACAGCAGGCCGTGAAAAGAGTCCGTGTGGTCGGTCGAGCTGAGCGCCTTATTGAAAGAGTTTTCGACGCCCCCGACATCACGCTGGCGTCCTCCGTGGCTGAGCTGCATGATGTACTTGCAATCGTACTCGTGGACCTTTTCGCCAACCTTGCGCCAGAAGGGAATCTTGTCGTCGTGGTCTATGATGGCGTAGTTGGGGAGGATGCGCCCGCGAATCGCAATTGGCACATGCGATGAGATAATCGCGCCGACGCCGCCGCGCGCAAATTTCTCTTCCCAGTTGATGCGCGCCTGTGTCCCGATGCCGTTGTAGTGATCGAATCTGCCGGAGATATTCGAGCGGAAGATGCGATTCTTGACGGTGAGATTGCGAAACTTGAGAGGCTCAAAAATAATATCTGTTGCCATCTGACTCCCTGCCTTTCTTTTCTGAAGACGCGAGACGCTGTCTCACAATGTCTTCAAATACTCTATGAGTTCCCACTTCTCCTGGTCGCTGAGCGTCGTGCCGTATTCGTGCCCGGCGTTGCTGTTGCCCGGAAGGGTTGTGTCATAGCGTGTGCCGTATTTCTGCGCTTCTGGTCCATCCGAGATATAGCCGAGCTTTTTCGGGTCGTAAACGTTATAGCCCCTGTAAAAGAATGTCGGTCGTGCCTGCGCGGGTTGCAGCAGAGCCCAGATGGTCGGGACAGAGCCGTGATGCAGGTAAGGCGCGCGCGCCCATGCGCCGTCAACAAAGGTGGCGACGTAGCCATCCGTCTTGCGGTAGGCAGTGAAGAGCACGTCGCCGAACTTGACCGTGTGGAATTTATTGACCAGTTCCTGTGTAAAGGAATCCAGACGATGACGGTCCGTGCCCACTTGCGGCATGACCTGCCCGAACTCCGCCCCATCCGGCGCGTGACACTTGGCGCAATTATTCTTGAAGACCTCTTCGCCGCGCTTGGCCTGCTCGCGGTTAATCTCGAAGGGATAGGCGGGCGGCGGCAGCTTGAGCAGGAAATCCGTGTCGCGGGTAAAGCTTTCGGGGATGACCGTATCGGGCTTGGCCCCGATAGCCATCGCCGCCGCGTAGTTGCGCTGCTTAATCTCGTTGTTGTTGCCGTCCCAGTGCAGCCAGAGATGCTGTCGCGGCTCTTGATTCCAGACCTGCGGCAGATCAGTTGTGCCTATGCTCTGGTCGTCGGGCAGGTGATAGACGATAAACTTTGTCGGGTTGAACGTATCAACGCGGCCTCTGCCCTGCTCAGGTCTCAGGTCTTCCCAGGCGTAGTCCTTCTTTTGCTGGGCCATCCCCTGTATCGTCGCGGGGATAATCATGTAGCGATAGACGAGCGAATCCATCCAGGAGAGATTCTCGGTCTTCTTGATTTCAGCGAGCACGTTTTCGGGCGTGAAGCGCGGGTCGCTGGCGCAACTTGAGAAGAAGCGTTGGAAAGCCTGCAAGTTCATCTCGTGCGCAGGTCCGCCGTAGATGAGCGCGGGTTTGCCGCCCGAAGAATCGCGGAAAGAGCCTGTGTGACAGAGAGCGCAGTTTGGCTCGACCGAAGGGTAGCCTATGTGACGCTTGGCGAACCCGACGGGGAGTTCGTTCCCGTCTTCCATGATGAGACCGAAGGTGGCCCAACCCTGCGGCAATTTTTCAGGGAACATGCGCGGCAGCACTTTCCAGATGAGGTAAGGAATACGGCTTTCCTGGCTCAGCCCGATGGCTCCGTGCTTCCAGTGGTCTTCCTGCGAGGTG
>DASWMI010000222.1:0-13473 GCA_036399835.1 Pyrinomonadaceae bacterium
ATCTCTTGAATATGCTTGGCCTTTGCTGCTTCGGCGCGGCGAATTTCAGAGACATGCTGCTCGTTAAAGCGATAGAGCATGTAGACCAGAAAGATGATGAGCAGGCCGACGAAGACGGACGGAATACCGCTGCCGCGCAGGGCCGTATAGAAAAGGGCTGCCGAAGCAGCGCAGGCAACCTGCGTGAGAGTGGTCCAGACCAGGCTCTCGCGCGAAAGCGTGAGGCGTGATCTGCCGGACTCGAAGGCTATGAAGGCGACGGTCGGGATCGTGCTCAAAAAGTATTGGACGAGGGCCATGACGCAGAGCGGGAGCAACAGCGCGTTGAGCGTCAAGCCTTCAGAGTTGGCCGCATGAGCATCAAGCGCGAAGAGAGGGACGAGCAGTTCGTAAAGGGTGGCGGCAACGTAAGTGGAGATAATCGAAGCGCCCGTGGTAAAGACGATATTGCGGCGGTCGGGCGAAGGCCAGGCGGAGAGAAAACCCGCCACGGCTGCCAGCGCCACGGCAGGACCGACGAGGCCGACGGGGGGCGCGGCGTAGATCATCGCCGCCAGGAAAATGAAGGTGTCCGCGACCGTCTTCTGGCTCTGGCTAAACCCGTCGGCATTCGTGACCGACACTTTGAAACGGCTCGCTCCCAGCGTCAGCACGAGTAGGACAATCCAGGGCGCGAATCCGGTCCAACTGAGGACCGTCAGCTTCAAAAAAGAGGCCAGCGAGAGTAAAAGCAAAATGGCTGCGACAGCCGCCACAGCACCGAGAAGTGCGAGACTCTTCCAATTACCTTTTGGCATGGCTCTGGTGTTTTCCCTCAGAATAGATTATGCAGCGAGACGGAGGAGATTTTCGGCTCCGGGAGCCTTCAAATTCAGTGGTTTTTAGGAAGCTTTGGCTCGGATGAGAGCCGTTTGGAGTAAAGAAATCGTCTGAAGTTCTAAATAGCCGCTGCCAAACATAGTTGGCAATGGCTAAACAATACAGATTTTATTCCCACCCGTCAAGCCTTTTTGTAAGAGGGTCAAAGCTTTAGCACCCAATCCGGAATATCTTCCGGCGACTTTTTGCCGCGCTTTCCTAAGCAGATAAACCGGAATCGCGGCGCTTGGGCGCGGCGCGCGAGGGGCAAATTTGCGAGGGAACTTTTCAGACAGGCGGGTGTCAAATGGGGAGCAATTTCCGGGGGGCCGCGGAGTCAACGGCTTGGAAAGAGGCGGCGTATATGCAGCCATCTCGCTTACGCTCACCGAGACTTGGAATCAGATTGGAAAGCTCTACGCTCGGTCAAATCCCGCGAGGGGTGGACCGAGCTTAAATTTTGTGCCTGATTCGGAAGCTTTGTGTGGATGAAGATAAGCGAGCCGGATAATTTGTGAAGAATTAAGATGCCGCAAGCGAACACTTCGTGACGCAGGTTTGATTGCATGACCGAAGCTTTCTCTATGCGGCTCGAACTTTGAATGGCTCTGGAACTTCCACACCTGCTGTGGCAAGCACTCCAACAGCTCTCGGCAATAACCTGACAGGGAAGACAGGAGAAGAATTCCGATGCGAAAAACCCTAGCCCTTTTGGCAGCACTGGCGGTGGCTGCCATTCTGACTGCTTGTGGAGACACCGCGACCAACGGCAATAACTCGAACACGGGGACGAGTACGACGACGACCACGACTAACACGACGACCAACAGCGGCACAACCAGTACGGGCACGAACAGTACCGGACCAGGCAGCAACTCCAACAACGCGAATAGCGCAAATAACACCAACCAGACCGGGACGGCGAACAACGCTAACAACACGAGCAAAAGCCCCACCGCGAACAACTCGAACGGCGCGGCCAATTCGGGCGGCAATAACAACAACGCACGCAGGCCCTAGCTCATCCCGTTTGCAACTCGATTTGAAAAGGCGCGTTGAAGCTTCAAGCTCAACGCGCCTTTCGGTTAGTATGTCTGCGATTGGCAGGCGGCCATTTTAAGTTAAGAGCTGAGCGAGACTCTTGAATAAGATTCAACAGCCGGAAGAGCGCGCATATCGCTTAATCACAGAAACGGATGAAGCCCGCCAGGCTGTCGAACGGCTGGCGAGCGAGACTCTCATTGGGCTGGACACGGAAACTTACTGGGACCCCGGCGTCAACCATTCGCGCGTCTCGCTGGTCCAGATTGCCGCTCGGACGGACGAGATTCTGATCTTCGATCTCCTAGCCATAGACGTCAATATCCTGAGACCGTCCATCGAATCGCAGGAGCTAAAGATGGCCGCGCACAACGCGCGCTTTGACCAGGGAATGCTGGCTGGCGCAGGGCTGCGGCCCGCCTCCTTCGTTGATACTCTGAGACTGGCGCGGACAGCCCTACGCCTGCCGTCCTACAGCCTGGCATCCGTCGCCGCGCATCTTTTCGGAATCGAGATGGATAAGAGTTTTCAGAAATCGAACTGGCGACGCAGACCCCTCACACGCGCTCAACTGGACTACGCGGCGATGGATGCCCTGGTCGTCTTACGTGTTTACGAGGAGCTGCAAAAAATTCTCACAGAGCAGGGAAGATTTGAAGACGCTTTACGATTTGCGACGCTTCCTGCGCAGACGAGCGCAGAGCCGCGAGAGCCGCGCCAGCGTCGCCCGCCACAGCCTCTCCCCAGACCTTTGACCGAAGAGGAAAAGCGTCTTGTCAGGGAGCTAAAAAAATGGCGGCTGGAAAAATCATTTGCCGCGCATGTGCCCGCCTACATGATCTGTCCGGACCGCACGCTCGAACATCTCGTGCTCGAACGACCCGCGACTCTCGAAGCGCTCGGCTCGATACACGGTCTCGGAGCTTCCCGCATCGCGCGCTTTGGCGAAGAGCTGCTCAAGGCTCTCACTAATGCGTTGGACCGGAAAGATTAGAGATGCAAAGCAAAGTTGAAAAACTCTTTATCATGAAGCCGTGGCCGAATCCCCGGTCGCGCCCGTAGCAAGCTGTTGGGCCAGCTCCGCGGGGGTCGTCGCCGGTTGCCGGCAGGTGTAATTCTCGCAGACATAAGCAGTCGCCCGGCCATCTATCATCTTGCGGTCTTGGAGCAAGGGAACTACTTCGGCTGCGCGCTCGTCGGCTTCATCTGATTGAGCGACGACCTTGTTGGGTAAATATCTTTTCCAGACTTCAAGACGCATGGCGGTTGTCTCCGGCTTATCGAAGGGGCCGATGATGACAATCTCTTTGGGCGAGGCCAGGTGAAAATCCAGCGCGCAGAGTGCGCGGCCAAAGGCCGAAGGATAACGCTTCAGGGAATCCTGAAGAAGACGAAAGATGTTGACGGCCTTGCGGCTGTAATCTTCCTTGGCGGTAAGCACTGCCAGACGCAGCAGGGCATCTGCGGCGACGTTATTGCCTGAAGGAGTCGCATTGTCGAAATAGTCTTTCGAGCGGATGATTAGCTCTTCATGGCTCTTGCCCGTGTAAAAGAAGCCGCCTTCCTCCGTGTCCCAGAACTCTTCAATCATGCGCTCCGTGATGTCGCGCGCTTCCGTCAGCCAGCGCAGCTCGCCCGTCGCTTCGTAGAGCGCCAGCAGACCATCGGCCAGGAAGGCGTAATCTTCCAGATAGCCGTTGAGCTTGGCCTGCCCGTCTTTGTATGTACGCAGGAGGAGTCCGTCGCGGCGCAGGTTGTCTAAGACAAACTCCGCGTTTCGGCGCGCAGCATTCCTGTAATCCGCGCGGTCAAGAATCGCTGAAGCTTCGGCAAAGCTGGCGAGCATGAGGCCGTTCCAGGCCGTCAACTGCTTTTCATCGCGACCGGGCTTGATGCGACGCTCGCGCGCTTCAAAAAGCTGCTGCCTGCCGCGCGCTATTGTCTCCCGCAAACTCTCCACCGCGATGCCCTTTGATTTAGCGATCTCTTCGAGAGAGCCGCTGACGTGCAGGATATTCGCGTCCTCGAAATTGCCCGCGTCAGTCACATCGTAATAAGCATTAAAGAGCGCGGCATCCTCCGGTCCAAGAATCTCGCTGGTCTCTTCAGTGGTCCAGATAAAGAACTTGCCTTCGTGGCCTTCGGAATCGGCGTCCTGCGTGGAATAAAAGCCGCCGCGCTCATCCGTCATCTCGCGCAGAACATAATCGAGCGTCTCTTCGGCGACGCGTTTGTAAAAATCATCTCCCGTGATTTGATAAACGTGCAGGTAAAGACGCGAGAGCAGCGCGTTGTCGTAGAGCATCTTTTCAAAATGCGGAGCGAGCCACTGCGCGTCCGTCGAGTAGCGATGAAAGCCGCCGCCGAGCTGGTCGTACATCCCGCCTTCGGCCATATGGCGACAGGTGTGCTCGACCATCTCAAGCGCCGCCCCGTTTCCTGTTCGATGATAAATACGCAGAAAAAGCTCCAGGCTCATCGGGGCGGGAAATTTCGGGGCACGTCCAAAGCCTCCGTAGGTCGCATCGTAGGTGCGCGCGATGTGGCGATAAGCCTGGTCCAGCAGCTCTTGAGTGAGCATCTCGTTCGATTCGCGCGCGAGGCCGAAGCGACGCAGCTCGCCAAGCATCGAGACAGCCGTTTGCGTTACCTCGTCCGGGCGCGAGCGATAGGCATCGGCCACGCCCAGAAGCACGCGAGGAAATCCGGGCATGTTGTGGCGGTCAACGGGCGGAAAATAGGTGCCGCCGAAGAAGGGCACGCCCTCCGGCGTGAGAAAGACTGTCATCGGCCAGCCGCCGTGTCCGGTCATCAACTGCACGGCGTTCATGTAAATCTGGTCCAGGTCGGGCCGCTCTTCGCGGTCCACCTTGATGTTGATGAAGTGCTCGTTCATGAGCCGCGCAATCTCTTCGTTCTCGAAGGATTCGTGCTCCATGACGTGACACCAGTGGCAGGCCGAATAGCCTATGCTGAGCAGAATCGGCCTGTTTTCCGTGCGCGCACGCTCAAGCGCCTCGGCTCCCCAGGGAAACCAGTCCACAGGGTTGTGCGCATGCTGCAAGAGATAAGGGCTGGTCTCTTTAATCAGACGATTAGTGTGTTTGTGCTCTGTCATCTCCCCGACCTTTCCAGGTTTTTAGACATTCTACAGGGCCGGGAGTAGTTAGCGAAGCCTGCACGAGCAGCCCGTTCGGACAGGAGTTTTATCTGCGAGACCGGAGCTTCAGTTTTCCTTGAACCAGTGTGGAGTCTTTCTGGCCCAACTGCTCGTCGGGTATCTCTTGTGCAGCAGGTCGAAGGCAGCTTTGGACCAGCGGCCAGTCTCTTTGTCTATGCAGCCGTAGCGCGTGGTCTTGACGGCCAGGTGCAAAGCTTCCGGAACGCGCGCGTCTTGCGGATTCTTCTCGGCCCAGGCAATGACCTGTCTTGAGATATAATTTGGCGCAGCTCCGGAAGAGTTGAGCCTGGCGTTCTGACGCGCGGCAGCAGCCCTCTGCTCGGCGAGCAAAAAGGGCGGAGTCGCGCGAGCGTTGGCGACCGTCAGTGCATCTGCGGATTTTGGCTTCTCATCTTCCGCGCTTTTTTCTTCAGCCGCAGAGCTTATGGAGGCCGAGCACCACCAGTTATCCCGATAGTTATCCTGTTCGTTAAGCGGTGTCCGACGACCTATGCCGGAATCCACCACAGGCTCCAGCCCCGGAAACTTGAGCCAGGCGTAGATGCCCGCGAATCTTTTCGCCTCGCCCTGCGCCGACTGGTAATCTTCGAGCAAAGGTTTAATCTCGGGAAGCAGTGCGGACAACACCGGCACCAGCTCGCGTCCCGTCTGCGCGTCGTCCAGCATCAAGGCCCTGATCCATGCAGCCTGCGCCATGTCGCGCCTCAGATGTTTAGGGAGAGACTCGTTCATGGCAGCTTCCTTGAGCAATACGAGAGGCATGCTTTGATTTATCAGCCTGACGGAATCCACGTCGAAGAAGCTGCGACCATCGGCATACTGTTTCATCTCGTCATCCTGCGACATATCCGCTGGAATCTGTCGCCCGTCATCATCCCAGCTAAAGCCCGCGGGCCGGCGCTGCGCGAATTTAAGAAACTCGTCCAGGCTCGCGGCGACGCCCATCCTCTGGCCCAGAAAAAGATTGATGGAAGATTGCGGAATCGTTTGTCTGTCTTTGATGAGCAGCTCATCAAGGATGCGACGGGCCTCATCCGTCCTGCCGGAATCAATCAAGATGCGTATCGTGTGAAAGGCAAGAGAGGGGAAGGCTGCCGAGACGGGCTTGACCTGCGAGGCAGCTTTAAGAAGCGCGGCGGCATTCGGATGATTGGCATCAACTTTGGAGAGCGCGGCGACGAGCCAGGTCAGGTCGCGCGTCTTCTCCCATTTTTGCAGAGAGCGCTTGAGCGACTGAGGGCCTGCCGATTGAAAAGTTATAATCCAGTCGGTCAAATCATCCTCTCGCAAAAAGGCTGGCGTTTCGGCCTTCTCTGCGGCCTGGTCTTCGCCGACAAACTGGTCCAGCAAAATCGTGTAGTCCCAAACATCCTGCCTGAAATTCTCGCTCGCCTCCTTTTTAACAATCGTCCGGGCCAATTCGCGCAGCTTCTCTTCCGGATGCAGACGCAGCCGGACCAGATTCATCAGCCGCCGCGCGGAGTGGTGCGATTCGGTCTGGCCGCGGTCTTTGAGTATTTGGTCCAAACGGGCTTCAGCTTGCGCCAGCGTCTCTCGCCTGCTTTCGTCCGGTCCGAGGCTGGCCTTGCGTAGCAGTGCGCGCGCAGAGAGGTAAGCTGCGACCGACCGCCAGGGGGATGCGGCGTCCGAAGCGATGGCCTCGAACTGTTTGCGTGCTTCGTCCAGATTCCCCGCGTAAAAATTGGCTGCGGCAATTTGGTAGCTTCTGTCTGCACGGATGAGCGGGTCTGCGCTCGGCGAGGCGGCTGCCGGGATGCGCTGGCCTTCGGAGCAGTTGGCAAAAACCTCGTCCTGCGCGCGGACCCAATCCTTGATGTCCGAGTGGTCCGGTCCAAACTGCTTGATGCGAGATTCGAGTGTGGAAGCGGCGGTCTGGAATGCGTCTTTCTGACAGTTAAGGTATGTCTCATACTCGTTGGGTTTTTCCCTGTGGCGATAAACATCAATCGCTGAACCCGTCGGCTGGTCCACAACCTTTTTTCTAGCCGCGAACCAGGCTTCAAACCAGCTCTCGCCAGGCTCTTCCCACTTGTAATCCAGCCGCTCGTGCCAGAGATTGACCAGGGCCTGCTGCTCTTGTGGGCTAAAGCCGGCTCCGTTGAGATTTCTGTAGGCGGCAAAAAGATATGAGCGAGCATAGGTCGGCTGCAAGATGCCGACTCGACCGGCGGCAAATTTTTCGAGCGGGAATTCCGGGTGCGTGGTGAAAGTAAAAACCGTGTCGAAGGAGAAAGGACCGCAGGCGTAAGCGGCCTGTGACGACCATAAAGAGCAAACCAGCGCGAAGGCTAAGAGGGCTTTAGAAGTCTTCATTTTCATTTTTGTATCTCAAGATGATTTTGCTGACGGAGGCGCGCGACCATGCCTCCGGGTTGAACACGTAAAGGCGCGGGCTGGAAGGCAGATGCTTGACGGTTTCATCCGTCGAGATGCCCGAGCCTGAGCGACAGAGCGCGGGACCAAAACCGTTTCCGGCTTCGAGATGCGAGAGAATCTGCCTGCGGTCAATCCCCATCCGAAAGAGCATCGGCACCGCTTCGTCAACCGGCAGGCTCTTGATCCAATCGTCAGAGATGCACCAGGAAGCGAGCGCCGTCATAGAGAGCGCCACGCGGTCCGGTAAACGTCCGCGCAGCTCTACCAGAAGCCGACGATAAAAGTCTCGCTCAGTCTGCCTCGCATCAAAATCAACCTGTACGGCCAGGACGCGCGGCAGTTGGGCCAGCTCCGCGATTTCAGACGCGGCGCGGGTAATCTGTGCCTCTGTCAATCGCGGCTGGTCCAGCCGGTCCGCTTCGAGACGTGCCACGGCGATGAGCTTTGTGCCCTGCGGGACTTCGAGCGGTTGGAGGCGCGGGCGAACCGCGACGCGCTCGCCGCGCAGGTAAAGCGTCTTCGCCAGAAACGCGACGCCGACCTCTTCCGGATTGATAAAGTCGAGCCGTTCAGGACGCTCCCAGGCCCAGAGGATGACGCGCGGCAGGCCCGCCATGCGCGTCGCGGGTCTTTCGGCAGCCTTTGAGAAAAGAGACTGGACGCGCCGCCGCTCTGAAAAGCCAAAGCGGGCCGCGAGCAGGATTGCCAGAGTGAGGGCTAAGAGGAGCAGACTCTTTCCCTTAAGATTGAAAAGTTTCATAAAGGGTCACGGATATATCAACGCGCTGACTTCTGATAAAGCGGCATCAGAGATTCGCCCTAAAAAATTCGCCCTCTCTGGTGAGACTTTCGTTTTTGATAGTCTGAATTAAACTTTTGATTCATCCGCAGTAAGCATAATATCAGTCGCCCCTGACGCCAAGCGAATAATCGTTTGTAGTTGTCAGATGTCAACCTTTCGTTTCCCAAGATTTCAAACCAGGAGAGAGATTTCGGCTTCGGCGGCTCTTTTGTTATACTGCTTCCAAACTGAATGGTGATTCATTTTTAAGTTGACCGCCTGCTGGTCCAGCGGCTGCGGCAAAGTTTTTGGGGCTGGTCACGATTATAGAATTTCCGGTTATTGGAGCTGATTGAATGGAGCGAGAAAGTTTAGAGATGGATGTGGTGTTTGTCGGCGCTGGTCCGGCGAACCTGAGCGGGGCGCTGCACCTGGCGCGGCTCGTGGCTGAACACAACAGGGCGATTGAAAGCGGCGAGCGCGAAGGCGAGCCTCTCGGCGAGGTTGAGATCGGCGTGATCGAGAAGGGCGCTGCCGTCGGCGCTCACATACTTTCGGGCGCGGTGATGGACCCCAAGGCGCTGGCCGAGTTGATGCCGGATTTCAAAGATCAGGGCGCGCCGCTCGAATCTCCCGTCAGGGAAGACTATTTTTTATACCTCACGCAAAAGCGCGCCATACGCTCGCCCATCACGCCGCCGCCGCTCAAGAATCACGGCTATTACATCGTTTCTCTCAATCGCCTGACAGCATGGCTCGGAGAAAAATGCGAGGAGGCGGGCGTTAATATCTTTCCCGAATTTCCGGGCGCTGAAATGCTCTATGACGGGCAGGACAGGGTGACGGGCGTGCGCACGGGCGACAAGGGGCTGGACCGGGAAGGCAAGCCGAAAGCGAATTTTGAGCCGGGCGTGGACCTGCACGCCAAAGTGACCGTGCTCGGCGAAGGGCCGAGAGGCTCTCTGACCAAGCAGCTCATCGAGCGACTGAACCTGAACGAAGGGCGCGAGCCGCAAGTCTACAGTATAGGCGTCAAGGAGCTTTGGGAGTTGCCGGACGACCGCTATCCGGCGGGGCGCGTGACGCATACGCTCGGCTATCCTTCGGACACGAAGACATACGGCGGCGGCTGGATTTACGGGATGCAGAACCGCATCATCAACCTGGGCTACGTGACCGGGCTTGATTACAGCGACCCGTTGCTGGACCCGCACGCGGAGTTCCAGCGTTTCAAACAGCACCCGCACATCGCCAGCCTGCTCGAAGGCGGCAAGATGATACGCTACGGCGCGAAGACCATCGCGGCGGGCGGCTATCACGCGATGCCGCAGATTTACGCGGACGGCGTATTGCTCGTCGGAGACTGCGCGGGCTTTCTCAATTCGCAAAGGCTAAAGGGAATCCACACGGCCATCAAGAGCGGGATGCTCGCGGCGCAGGCTATCTTTGAATCGCTCCTGGCGAAAGATTATTCCGCACGCCAGCTTCAACGCTACGAGCAGTTGGTCCAGGAAAGCTGGATCGTCCCGGAGCTGCGAAAGGTCAGAAATTTTCACGCGGGATTTCGCTACGGGCGCTGGCTCGGAATGGCGAACGCGGGTCTGCAATTTATCACGGGCGGGCGCTCATGGGGACTCTTCGACCGTGCGAGCGCAGAGCCGGGCCACGAGGCTATGCGGAAGCTGGCCGACTACGGCTACCGCAACGATAATCCGGACCAGCGTTACGACGGCCTCAAGTTCGACGGCAAGCTGACCTTCAACAAGGTGACGGATGTGTATCACGCGGCAGTTAGCCACGATGAAGACCAGCCCGTGCATCTTCACGTCCTGGATACGAATATCTGCTCGACGCGCTGCGCTGAAGAGTATGGCAATCCCTGCCAGCGTTTCTGTCCGGCGGCTGTTTACGAGATGGTCGAAGACGGCGCTGACGGCAAGCGTCGTTTACAGATCAACTTTTCCAACTGCGTCCACTGCAAAACCTGCGACATCATGGACCCGTACCAGATTATCAACTGGGTCACGCCCGAAGGCGGCGGCGGGCCTGATTACGTCGGGATGTAAAATCATAACCAGCCACAGAGGCACGGAGACACAGAGAGAGAGAGTCAGAGAATAATTAGGAAAGATGAGTTGAACAGTCTATCAGCTCCTGATTTATCTCCTCTGTGCCTCCGTGTCTCTGTGGCTGATACAGTTGAATGTGCCGCCCTTAAAGAAATTCCGAGGCCGAGTTCGGTTGGCCTTCGATAAAGCGTGAGGGTCTGAGCGCGTGGACATCGAGCGTGTGGGCAGCGCCATCTAGGATTATCTCTGCGAGGAGTTGGCCGAGCGCGGGCGCGTGCATCACGCCGTGGCCGGACGAGCCGTTAGCCAGATAAAAGTTTTCCATTCCGGGAGCCAGCCCGAGCAGCGCGTGTCTGTCGGGCGACATCTCGTAGAGACCCGCCCAGCAACTCCGCCTGTCTATTGCCGCCTCTCTCAACGCGGGCACGCGCGCGTGCGCTAGGCTGACAACCTCTGCGATCCATTCATCCGTGACCTCTTGCTCAAAAGGGTCTTCAACCTCCGGCTGGTCGGGCCAGAGCAGCAACACGCGCCCGTCTCTGACCCGCAGATGAAATCCATCCTCCACGAAGATGGTCATGGGCATCTCTTCCGGCAAGAGGCTGGTGGGATAGGTCTGCGCAACCTGCCTGCGCAGAGGCTTGACCGGAAGACTGATGCCAGCCTGTTCGGCAACCTGTGCCGCCCACGCTCCGGCGGCATTGACGACGCAGCCCGCAGCAATCTCTTCAGCGGAGGTCTTGACGGCTGCGATGCGTTCCGGCCCTTTGAGACGAAAGCCCGTCTGCGTTAGTCCGTAAACGAATCTGACTCCGAGGCGCGCGGCGCTCTCCGTATATCCGCGCAGGATTTGTAAGGGTCTGATAAAACCGTCGGTCGGGCAGAAGACACCGCCCGCCAGCTCTCCTGCTTGCACCGCAGGATTGAGCCGCTCGACTTCCGCCAGATTCACGCGCACGGCTTCATGCAGACCGTTGGCCCGCTGGACTTCCTGCGCCGCATAGAGCGCGTCCAGCTCTTCCTGTTGTCTTGCCAGAAAAAGATAACCGCAAGGGTTGTAAACGGAATCTATACGGTGCTCAGCCGCAAAGCTTTTGAGCTTTTCGCGTGAGAGTAGAGAGAGATGTATGTTGACGGGTGTACTGAACTGCGCGCGAAAACCGCCCGTCGCTCGGCCCGTGCTGCCCTGGCCCGGCCCTGTGCCGCGCTCCAGGACCAGTACGTCCGTGCATCCCTTGCGGGCCAGATGATAGGCGATGCTCGCCCCTATGACGCCAGCCCCGATGATGACGACTTCGGCAGACTGCATGAAGGCAACTCCGGCTCGCGCTTCACTGATAAAGAGCCTGCTTGCAATCCGCCCATGACAGGCTTTGAAACTTTCGGCGCGGCCTTATTCTTTCTCTTCTTTCGTAGCCTGTTTGAGGTCCGTGATCGCAAAGGGCACTTTCCCGTTCAAGACTTCTTCGAGCGCGATACGCGTCGGCTTGTGCTTTTGCGGGTCAATCTCTACGCGCGGACGCGCGCCGCGCTGAAGTTGTTTGCTTCTCTGCGCCGCGACGATAATCAAACGATATTTTGAATCAAGCTCGGGCTGGACCTGCTCCTCGATTTCGCTGGCTGCTTCGGCTGTGCTGGACATAATTATTTAACGGCCTCTCGCCGCTCTCCTCTAATCAATAATTTCGGATTCGTCTTTCAAAGTTTTCAACCCGCAGAGGGCGCTGGCGGAAAGCTTTCGAGCACACGACGAATAATGCTCTCCTGGCGCACGCGCCGCGCTCTCTCCGCATACACGATTGAGGCGAGCTGCGCCGCCGCGCGCTCTACTTCGTCGTTGATGACAACGTAGTCAAACTCGCCGTAGCGCAAGACCTCTCGGCAGGCGTTGGTCAGCCGCAGCTCAAGGTCGGCAGGACCTTCAGAGCCTCTCGCGATGAGGCGCGCGCGCAGTATTTCAAAGGTCGGCGGGAGGATAAAAACGCTCACCGCCAGAGGCTCAAGCTCGCGTACACTTTCTGCCCCCTGGACGTCAATCTCAAGGATGATGTCGCGGCCCTGGTCCAGTTCGCGCCGCACCTCGTCGCACCCCGTCCCGTAGAGGTTTCCATGAACAACGGCCCATTCCAGAAAGCCTCCCGCGTCCTTCATCTCGTTAAACTCTGCGGTCGAGACGAAATGATAATCGCGTCCATCCATCTCGTCGCCGCGGGGGCTGCGCGTCGTGAAAGAAATAGAATAGCCAAGATTCGGAACGCTTTTCAATATGTGGCGAATGAGCGTGCCCTTGCCGCCGCCCGAAGGCGAGCTGACGACGACCAGCATCCCGCGCGCCCCGGCCTCTTCGGTCGCTTCCTCAAGCTGTTTTCGGCTACCGTCTTTATTCGACATTCTGCACTTGCTCGCGGAGCTTTTCGACCGCAGCCTTAATCGCCAGCCCTGCATCCTTGATCGTCAGGTCGGTTGATTTCGAGAGCACTGTATTGGCCTCGCGGTTCAACTCCTGCAAGATAAAGTCGAGCCGTTTGCCCGTCTCTCCCTCGCTGTCGAGGGCTTCGCGGAATTGCCCGACATGGCTCTTGAGCCGGGCTATCTCTTCGGAGATGTCGCTGCGGTCGGCCAGATATGCGACCTCCTGGGCCAATCTCCCCTGGTCCAGCTCTATGTTCTGTCCATCGCGTGCGACCAGCTCTGCGATCCTCTTTTGGAGCCGCGCGCGATAGGCTTCGACCAGGCTTCCGGCTGCCGCCTCGATGGTCGGGACGTGCTGCGAAATCTCGTCTAGGCGCGCGTGCATCTCTGCGGCGAGCGCAGCGCCTTCAACCTCGCGCATCTTTTCCAGCTCAGCGAGCGCTTCGTCAATGGCCTGCTCGACGCCCGCGACCATCTCGTCGCTGAGACCGTCGCGGATGGGCTGCATGACGCCCGGCAGACGCGCGATGACGTTGATGTCAGGCTCGCCCGTCACCTCGAACTCCTGCTGCATGGCGCGCAGCGCGTTGATAAAGCCGGTGATGAGCGGCTTGTTCAACTCGTAAGCGACCTCGCCCGTGCGCTCGAAGGTGATGCTGGCGTCCACGCGCCCGCGCGAAAGCCTGTTGCCGATGCGCCGCTTTACCTGGGCCTCAAGCGACGAAAGCTCGCTG
>DASWMI010000223.1:0-52162 GCA_036399835.1 Pyrinomonadaceae bacterium
CTTGCGAAAGAGCTGGATGAAGACTTCCTGCATGAGGTCTTCCGCCTCTGAGACGTTCTGCGTCATGCGCAGGCACAGCGAGTAGACTCTGCGATGGTGTCGTTTGTAGAGTTCTTCAAACGCTTCCATCTCTCCTGTCGCTGCGTGCTGCGTCAGCTCGTAATCGGAAGCCTGCTGGTTCTCGACCCTCTCCTCCTGCGCGTGCTCCGACCCGGCCAGCAACGGAAAGGTTTCAACTGTCGTCGTCATACCTTGATTAGCCCTGTTTCCCTTGATCTCGCCCTCGAACAATCAACCGCCCGATTACCGTTGACCTCGATGATAAGGCGCATTATACTTAATGCGCCTTAATTTTTCAAGTGGATTAACTAGAGGAGCAGGCCGTGGCCGAGAAACCGCAAATCGAAGAAGTCTTGAGTAGCTTTGTCGAGATCATGTCCAGATTGTTGATAGAGCAGCAACAGAAGCATATAGCCGACCTTGAGCTGACCTTTTTACAGGCGCAGGCACTAAGAATCCTGCGGCGCGGGCCTCTGCCGACGGGCCAACTGGCGGCGGAACTCAAGATTTCCGCTCCGGCCCTGACGCAGCTCACAGACAGGCTGATGCGCAAGGAGCTCATCGAGCGGCAGACGGCAGCCGCAGACAGGCGCTCTGTGATGATTGCGCTCTCGGCCAAAGGGAAGCGGCTGGTGGACCAGTTTCGCAAGCGGCGCGGCGAAATCTTTAGTAGTGCCCTGGCAGCCATGAAACCCGTTGAGCAGGCAGAAGTCGTAGAAGCGTTGATGAAGGTCATCGCGGCCCTCCAAAGATACGAGGCGACGCGATAAAAGGGCAATAATTCCCCGTTCCGGGTCGCCGGAGATGCCTGCCAAACTATTTTTACATTCTCTTCGTAGAATATTATTAGCCGGAGCGGTATTTCCGGGCGTTTGAAATGCGAGGGCAAAGACGGCTCGCGGCGCGTCTTCCCCCTGACTGTTATTTAGTTTACACTAAATGGTTTATTCTTGAGATTAAGAACCGCTGCAAGACTTTCCGTACATCTTTATGATATTCACCTTCATCTCAGAGCGGGTCATGGAGCCTCTGAGGGAGACTCGGAAGGCGCTGAGTTGAAATTTAACTGATTGAAAAGAAACGATTTCGCCATTTCGTGCATCTAATCAGAACGAAAATGTATGGCTCACTTAAAGAGAATTGAGAAGACCGGCTGAGCACCGGCTTTATTTGCGTTAATTGTTGCAGAAGAGGGAGAAGGAGGGCGAGCAAAAGGGTTTATGGCAACTGCGCGTATAGAATTTGAGGGACTTGAAGAGGGACGCGACCGGGATGTGCCGCCTGTCACGGAAATCGAAGAGGTCTTACAAAAGCTGAGCGACCCCGGCCTGATTGGCGACGAGGATGCGCTGGGGCTTGAAGAGGCTTCGACGGAGGAAGCGGCTAGCGAAGAGGCTGTCGGGCTGGATGAAGTTCCTGAGCTGGACCTGTCTGCCGGCGAGGAAGACGGCGCCAGCGACCCCGTGCGTCTCTATTTAAAACAGATGAGCGTCGTGCCCCTCTTGACCAAAGAGGGTGAAGTGGCGCTCGCCAAACGTATCGAGTGGGGACAGATCAAGACGCGGCGCACGCTCGCGCGCTCACCCATCGCGTTACGCGAGCTGTTGAAGATAGGCGAAGAGCTTGAGACCGGCGAGCTGCATATTCGCGAGACCATCAGCTTCTCGGACCAGCAGGAGATGGAAGAGGGAGAAGACCGCGCGGAGGAATACCTGCGCCAGACGCTCCAGCATCTGGAAAACATTCAACAGCTTGCCAAGCAGGGACTCAAACACTGGAAGGGTTTCCAGGAAGAGAAGAAACTGCATCGCGGCAAGGCTTCTAAAAAACTGCTGCGTCTCAAGCGCAAGCTGGCGGGCGTGCGTCTTGAGATCGCGCGCGAGTTTGCACAGCTTAACCTGACCGAGACCATGCGCCTGCGTCTCATCGAAACCATCAATGTCCGCTTCAAGGAGATTCGTCAAATTGAGCGCGAGATGGATAAGTACAATGAGAAGCTGGACCAGAAGCGTATCAAGCCGGAGCAGGAGAAGGAGTACAAACGACAGGTGAGCGCCTGCAAGCGCAGGCTTCATCAGATAGAAGCGGAGACGCTCGCCACGCACGTCGAGATCAAGCGCTCGCACAAGATTATCTCGCGCGGGCTGTATGAGACCACGCAGGCCAAGAGCGAGTTGACGGAAGCCAACCTGCGCCTGGTCGTCTCCATCGCCAAGAAGTACATGAATCGCGGCTTGCAGTTTCTGGACCTCATCCAGGAAGGCAACATCGGGTTGATGAAGGCCGTGGACAAGTTCGAGTGGAGACGCGGTTACAAGTTTTCGACCTACGCGACATGGTGGATACGACAGGCCATCACGAGGGCCATCGCTGACCAGGCTCGCACTATTCGTATCCCTGTCCACATGATCGAGACTCTCAACAAGCTGCGCAACACTTCGCGCGAGCTGGTGAGGGAACTCGGGCGCGAGCCGACGTATGAAGAGATAGGCAAGCGGCTGGATATGCCTGTCGATAGAGTCGAGAAGGCTTTCAAGCTGAGCCAGCAGCCAGTCTCCCTGGAGACGCCCATCGGCGAGGAAGAGGATTCGCATCTAGGCGATTTCATCGAAGACAAGGGAAGCCTTAATCCTTCGGATGCCGTTGTCAACCTCAACCTGCGCGAGATTACGGACGAGATTCTGGCGACCCTCTCGCCGCGCGAGGAGAGAGTCATACGCATGCGTTTCGGTCTGGGCAATGTCGGTGATGAACACACGCTCGAAGAAGTCGGCCAGACCTTTGACGTAACGCGCGAGCGCATACGACAGATTGAAGCCAAGGCTCTCAAGAAGCTCAAGCATCCGTCTCGTGCGCGTCTGCTCAAGCCGTTTGTGCAGAACACGCAGCATTAATCAGCCTCACACATGAAGAAATAGCCCCGCGAGCTTTAAAGCCTGCGGGGCTATTTCTCTTGACGCCTTGCGAGCGTGGCAGTTTAGCGTCCCTGGCGGACAATGCCTTCGGCTATGCGCTCGCTCAGCGCGGCGATAGTCTTGGATGGGTTATGGCCGACGGGGGCCGGCATGATTGAACCGTCCGCCACGTAGAGATTGCGGTAGGAGAAGCTTTCTCCGAGATGGTTGACCACGCCGTCTGCGGGCGTAGAGCCTATCGGGCAGCCTCCGAGCGGGTGTGGCGTGATGGCCGCGTCCGGTGTCTGGATGATAAAACGCCCGCCCGTCTTCTCTGCCAGCTTGCGGTGCACCTCCTGTATACCGTCGAGCACTTTGCGCGCTCCGCTCCGCTCCCATGACAAACGCAGGACGTAACCTCCAAAGAGGCCGAAGAACGAACGCTCGACCCTGAACTTCCCGATGGGTTCGTCGCGCCCCTGGGCAAACCAGGGCATGAGCGTCTCGAAGGGCTGCTGGTTAAGCCCTTGATATAGCGCGCGAAGGGCAATGGCGAAACGCTGCGCGTCGCCGCGCGGATTCTTGAGCATCTCACGATACTGGACCAGCAGGTCCGGCACGCCGCCGTCCTCGATCATAAAACGGCTGCCCTTGTAGTTGTGGTCTCCGAAAAAGCGTATCCCGGCGCTGATGGTTGGGCCGCGCGAGGGATAAACTTTGCGTCCGGCGTGGAACGCGGGGCTTAAATAGTTGGCGTTGGTACACCACTTCGCGCCGAGCATCTTGCCGAGGTTGGGAAGCGACCTGTGCTGACTCTGGCAGCGCAGGAGGAGTTCGGTCGAGCCGATTGAGCCAGCCGAGACGACGACCAGCCGCGCAGTGACAGAGCCGCGCTTGAGCTTGCCCTGTTCTATGCGGTCAAAGTGTATGCGGTAGCCTTCGGCCAGAGGCTCGATGTTGCGCACGATGTGGAGCGGGCGGACCTCAGCGCCGTGCTTCTCCGCGCGCGGGATGTAATTAAGGGCGAGGGTATTACGCGCTTCCACAGGGCAGCCGAGAACGCACTGGCCCAGATGAACGCAGAAGCCCTGCTCCTTTCCATCCACGTTGGGCTTCATCACGCTATCCTCGGCCCGAGGTTCGCGCGAAGCGTCGTAGGCATAGCTCTCATCGAAGCGTATGTTAAGGTCCACTTCGTCGTACTGCTCTCCAAAGCCCGCCAGGTTGGCCGCTTCCTTGAGCAGCTTGGTACGGTTGGAGAGCTGGTTGGGCGGAATCTTGCGCGGGTGAAGCACGTCGCTCACTTTTTGATAGTAAGGGGCGAGCACCTCGAAATTAATCTCGGGCGGCCAACCCGCGCGAAAGAAATCTTCGTAGGCGTCTATGACAACGTTCGCAAAATGGAGCGAGCCGCCGCCGACGCCCGCTCCGGCAACGGTGCTGATGTTGCCGTGATTGCGTATGTCGAGCCAGCCGTTGGTCCGTTCGGGATGCGCCTCGTCCCAGAGCCAATCGCTACGGGTCACGCTAGGGTATTCATGGCGCTGCCAGCGCCGCCCGCGTTCGAGCACCAAGACCCTATAGCCTCCCTCTGAGAGCCTCAGGGCCGAAACAGCGCCGCCGAAACCGCTTCCGATGACCACCGCGTCAAAGTCTGTTGCCATTGTCCAGCCCTCCTCTCGGCTTTCCTCTACGGCACGCCTCCCGCGTGCCTCATCAATCAAAGTTAGTTTCAATCCCATCAAAGGGACTGTCGCCTGGTCCAGCTAAACAGCAAAGGTGTATCCCGGATCGATTTTTTGAAATCCGACCAGAATTTCATGGATGTTGTAAGGATGTGTGGGCTGCCCTGAGAGCCTATTGCGAAGAACTTGAAAGAAGTGGCCCAGGCCGTCTGCGTCGTCTATGTCTATGTCCGCGACGCAGCCATCGCCGTTCATGAAGAAGGTCAACTGTAAATTTCCAAAATGGTCCGGCGTCTTAAAGCTTCCGGCGTGCGTAAACCCCGCCGGAGGATGATGCAGGCTTTCGTCAGCGGGATGGAAAAGACCTTCTGTGACACTGTTCTTGGTCTCCTCGCGTAGTTCCCTGGGGACGACCGCAAAAAATCTATCGCCTCTCAGCTCCTTCAACTCCTGTATATAAGAGAGGACAGTCTTCTTGTTGGTGAGCGGCGTGGCTCCTGTCTTCGCGACGATGTTCAAAAGCCCTGCCCTGCGAATATCATCGAAAGCGTCATAGAGAGCCTTCCCCTTCTTGCCCTCAAAGGATGAGACCTTCTCGCTATTCTCCAGCAAGCGCGTGAGGTCCGCTGGAAGATTCGAGTGAGCAGGGAAGTTAACTTTCTTAACTTTTCCAGGGTCTATCGGAAAGACAATCGTGAGCGGCGTAATCCCGCTCGCCTTCATGTTCAAGAACCGACTGACATACTGGTAGGAAGGCGGGTCTATTTCAATTCGATAGAGTCCCTGCGGCGCGCCGCGCAATCCCGTAATCTCAATCTTGTTAGCAGCATTAGCGCTGGCTTTCAGAACTTCGCTGAGAACTTGATGACGTAGAAGAATATCAATCTTTTCGGGAATCGGTTTTCCATAAACATCCAGTGCTTCCAAGCGAAGCTTGACCTCATTCGCCATGGTCTTTCCTCCTCAGGCGGGCTTTAGTGAGAAGCCGGCCCTGGTTTCGAGAGATGTCTGCCGCGAGCTTTGGACGGCATGCCGAGGTCTCCTTTCATAATGCTAAGCAAGATGGAGAAGACGCTATTCGTGGGTTTAGAGAGAGGGCGGATTTAGCGAGTGCGCAAAGTATGCAGGCTCGTGAGAATTCAGCCCTTGAAACAGCAAAACGACTGGAGCGTGACCTATGTTCTACGAGGTGTGCGAATAGTATCCGAAACATTAGTGGAGGTCAACTCTTACCTGTTTTCACTCCTTGTCCGGTTTTGAAAACGAGGACCAATTTATGACGGCCAGTAAAATTCAAACTGGACCATCATCAGATTGGACCACTATTCTTTGCGGTCTTATCTTCCTATGCTAGGATTAAAATCTCGGTCAGTACCTCATATCCTAAGTTTGGAGATAAGATGAATGAATCCTCACCGTAACCGCCTCCTCTGCGTTGATGACGATGAAGATACGCGTACGATGCTGGTAAGCCTGCTGGGATTAATCAACTGTGAAGTCATTACTGTCGGGACATCGAGCGAAGCCTGGGATAAGATTATGTCTCAACGCTTCGACCTCTATCTGCTCGATAACTGGCTGCCGGAAGGCCCGGGCGTAGAGCTGTGCAGAAAGATTCGAGAGCTTGATTCGCGGACTCCAATCGTTTTCTATTCGGGGGCCGCCTATATTTCTGACAAACAGGAGGCGCTCGCAGCGGGGGCCGACGCCTATCTCGTCAAGCCTGCCGAAGTGGGCGGGTTGGTTGAGACCATCCAAAGACTGCTGCAAACGGGAAGGGCTGCCTCCTCTTAATTTCACGTGAATTGGAAATATCCCGCATTACTTTCGACAAATTGACGTGGCAAACTTTTGTTTACGTTTGCGGACTACTTGCCCGTTTGCTCCTTCTTCAAGCTCGGGCTTACAATCAACGGACCAGGGATGGAGATGATGAAGGCGATCACGCGCTCTGTCTCACGCAATATCGCGCGATGCGAGCTGACCTTCAGAGAGCGCGAGTGCGTGGACTATGAAAGGGCTGTCCAACAGCACACGAGCTACCGCGATATGCTCCGCCGCGCAGGGGCGGAAGTCCTCAACCTCGAAGCCTGCGACGCGCACCCCGATTGCTGCTTCGTGGAGGATACGGCGGTCGTGCTCGACGAGCTGGCCGTCATCGTTAACATGGGTACGCCCTCGCGGCGCGGCGAAACCGCTGCCGTCGAAAAAATCCTTTCGACGCAACGCGAAGTCGCGCACCTCGCACACCCGGCCACACTCGACGGCGGCGATGTCATACGCCTCGGCAAGCAGATTTTCGTCGGGCACTCCAAACGCACCAACCGCGAAGGGGTCGAGGCTCTGGCGCGACTCGTCAGCCCGTTTGGTTATCAGGTGACGCCGATCCGCGTCGCCAAGTGCCTTCATCTATCGAGCGCTTGCAGCGCGCTCGACGAAGAGACCGTGCTGCTCAATCCGCGCTGGATTGACGCCGAGCCGTTAAAGCGTTTCAGGATTCTGCTGGCGGCTGAGGACGAGCCGTGGGCTGCCAACACCGTCAGGGTCGGCGAAAGAGTCTGCGTCGAAGCGGGCGCTCCGCGCACTCTCGAAATAGTCGGGCGACATTGTAGAGACACTGAGGCTCTGGATGTTTCGGAATTTCGCAAGGCTGAAGGCAGCCTCTCCTGTCTCAGCATTATTTTCCGAGATGTGGTCCAGAATCCGGGCAAACAGAGTATTAATCAGAACCAAGAGGTGAAGTATGCAGAGTGAGTACGCCAGTGACGGGGCTCGCGCAAGGCTCGCGCACATCGCGTTGCGCGAGTCTGAGGTGGACTACCAGAGCGCCTGGGAGAGTTTCATAGAGTTGATGAAGACTGAGCGGCTGGACGAGTACGCGAGGACTGGTCCAACAGCCGTGCGTATGTTTGAAGACGCGCTGGAAGCGGCGCTCTCAAACGCATACGACACCGGGATTGAACGGGGCGGCGCAGGTCTGCACGCCGCTGGTCAACTTTTCCTGCAACGCGTGCTCTATCGCATCAATCGTTTGAAACTCTTCTGGTACGATGAGCTGAGCAACTACGATAATGAGCGTTCCGAATACCTGCGCGCAGTGCGCGACCGCATAGAAGAGAGCTGGCAAAGATGGGAGCTTTCGCAGATAGACGTTGAGTCGTTACGGCGCGAGGAGTTGCGTGCGGCCCTGGTCCGCCGCGCCGCCGCAGATGTCTCGCCGGAGCCTTCGGCGAGCGGGCTTTATTTTCGGGATGAAGTTGACGAAGCGGGCTATCGTCGCCTGCTCGCCATCGCGTCGCTTGATGGTTTAATCGAGGCGAGCCAGCTTTCGCGCACGCTCGGCGGCGTCTCAAACGAGATTCACGCGATGATGACTCGGCTTCTGGTCGAGGAGTATGGCGGCGGGCGGCTCAATCGTAAACATTCGACCTTCTTCCACGTGATGCTGACCGAACTCGGAATGAACACGGAGCCGGAAGGCTACTTCGAGCTTGTGCCGTGGGAGGTGCTCGCCGCCATCAATCACAGCTTTCTCTTGTCGGAGCGCAAACGCTTCTACCTGCGCTATGTCGGCGGGCTGCTCTACACGGAGATTTCCGTCCCCGCCGCCTTTGATAACTATCGCGCGGCTGCCGAGCGACTAGGCATGTCCGAGGCCGCGCGCGGTTACTGGGAGCTGCACATCAGGGAAGACGAGCGGCACGGGCGCTGGATGCTGCATGACGTGGCTCTGCCGCTGGCCCGGAAGTATCCGGCGCAAGGCTGGGAAATCGTGCTCGGCTACGACCAGCAAAAGTTGATGAGCGAGCGCGCAGGGCTAGGCGTCGAAAGGTCCGTGCGGGCCGCCTCTCGCGAGGCTGCGCGGCGGGAGTTCGCCGCGGAGGATGCTGCATGACTGCCGTTCGAGCAGAGAGCAGCATCAGCAGCAGCAGCGGCTTGCGCTGCACGTACCTGCTGCCCATACGCCGCGTTTACGCGCGCCGCAAGGAGGCGCGGCAGCTTGCGCAGTATTTTCGCATCCTGGCGCGGGCTGGCTGCGAGGTGCTGGTGGTTGACGGCTCTCCGCCGGAAGTCTTTGCCGAACACGAACGCGCCTGGCGCGATGTCTGCCGTCACGTCCCGGTTGACCTCAAGTACACCTATCTCAACGGCAAGGTGAACGGCGTACACACAGGCGTAGACCTCGCAAGCTGCGAACGCATCGTGCTCGCCGACGATGATATTCGTTACACCCCTGAAGACATCTCGCGGATGTGCGATTTGCTGGACCAGCACGAGATGGTCAGGCCGCAGAACTATCTCTCGCCTTTGCCCTGGTGGGCGCGGCTGGAGGCGGCGCGAATGCTGATTAACAGGGGGGCGTTGCGTGCGGGTGACTACCCGGGAACGTGCGCCTTTCGTCGCTCGACCTTCTTAGGCGTGGGCCACTACGACGGCGATGTGCTCTTTGATAATGAAGAGATGGTCCGCCATTTTTTACTTGGCGGGGCGGATGTCTGTTTCGCTCGCGATTTCTTTATCCTCAAGTGTCCCCCGACCTTTCGCAAGTGGGTCGAGCAGCGCCCGCGTCAGGCTTACGAAGATTTTGTTATGCGCGCCAAGACTCTGCTCTTTATGTCGCTGCTGCCTGTGCTGTTCGCGCTCGGCCTGTTATACGGGATGCGCGCCGCGCTCTGGTTCGTCGCGGTTGTCTCAACGAGCGCTTGCCTGCTCGCGCTGCGCGGCCTGTCGAGCGACAGCGCTTACAGATTCTTTCGCGCGTGGGTGATTCTCTATGCGCCGCTCTGGGTGCTGGACCGCGCGCTGAGCGTTTACTGGGCGCTCTACTGGCGCGTGGCCTATGGCGGCTATCCGTTCGGCGACCGTCTGCTCTCGAAGGGCACCGGGCGAGCCTGGGTGGCGGGCGGGCGTGTGCAAAGGAGTCGCGCGCTGACAGGCCGCACGCGTTAGGCGTGGCGTGTAAAAGATGAAGGAGAAGATAGCCGACGGCGCAGATGCTCAGGGCTGGCCCGGACTCGGCGACATGCCAGCCGATGAATTTCGCGCGGCGCTCCACAGCTTCGCTGACTGGATCGCGGACTACCGCGAGGGCATCGAAAAGTTGAAAATCTCGCCGACGCTCGCGCCCGGCGAGATTGCCTCGCGCCTGCCGGAAGCTCCGCCTGAAGAAGCAGCCCCGCTCGAAGACATCTTCAGAGACTTTCAGGAAATCATCCTGCCCGGTCTGGTCCATTGGGGACACCCGGCTTTTCTAGGATACTTCGGCTCGACAACCACTGCGCCAGGTATCCTCGGAGAGATGCTGGCTGCCGCTCTCAACGTCAGCGCGATGACCTGGCGCACCTCTCCCGCCGCAACCGAGCTGGAAGGCGTCGTGCTCGACTGGCTGCGACAGATGCTGGCGTTGCCTGCGGAGTTTACGGGTGTTGTTTACGACACCGCCTCGGTCGCGGTGATGCACGCGCTGGCGGCTGCGCGCGAGAATCTCGATCCGGATGCTCGCGCGCTCGGTCTCTGCGGACGAGCAGAAGTCGCGCCCCTGCGTGTTTACGCATCGGACCAGGCGCATAGCTCTGTCGAGAAGGCGGCCATCACCCTTGGTCTGGGAGAGCGAAACGTCCTGCGTGTGGCGAGCGATGCCGCCTATCGCATGGATATTTCCGCACTCGCCTCCGCTATCGAAGAGGACTTAAGCGAGGGCATCACACCGATGGCCGTGGTCGCCACCATCGGGACCACTTCGAGCACGAGCGTTGACCCCTTGGAAGCGATTGCCGCGCTCTGTCAGGAACATAAATTGTGGCTGCATGTGGACGCGGCCTACGGCGGCGCGATGGCGCTCCTGCCCGAAGGCCGCCACTTGATGCAGGGCATAGAGGCTGCGGACTCCATCGTCGTCAACCCGCACAAGTGGCTCTTTGTCCCGCTCGACTTCAGCGCCCTTTACTTGAAGAGGCCGGAGCTATTGCGCGCTACCTTCTCGCTCGTGCCTGAGTATCTGCGCGGCGATGCCGAACAGGCCGAGCGCAATTACATGGATTATGGAATCCAACTCGGTCGCCGCTTTCGCGCTCTCAAAGCCTGGATGGTTATACGCAGCTTTGGTCGCCTCGGCCTCGCCGCGCGTATACGCGAGCACATTCGGCTGGCGCGTCTCTTCGCCTCTTGGCTCGAAGACGACACGCTGTTTGAGTTGCTCGCCCCCGTCATCATGGGCGTCGTCTGTTTCCGGGCCGTCTCAAACGTAAATGCGGGCGCGTTGATGTCGAAAGAGGAATCGAATGAACTCAACAGGCGCATTGTCGAAGCCGTCAACCGGACTGGCGAAGCCTATCTGACGCACACGACCTTGCACGGGCAGGTGGCAATCCGGCTGGCCGTCGGAAATGTGCTGACAGAGGAGCGACACCTGATGCGTGTTTACGAGATGGTTAGCCGCGAGGCCGCACGATTGCTTTCTCTCCCGCGCGGCGCAGCCTGATAAACACTGCGCGCTAAAATCTCTCGGCTGCCGCTTCACATCGAGCCGTGAAAATTATTCGTAACGCAGGGCGATCATCGGGTCAACCCTGGTAGCTCTGCGGGCCGGAATAAAACAGGCGACGAGCGTGACGAGGGCGAGCAGCAGTGAGATGGCTGTGAAGGTGACGGGGTCTGTGGCGCTGACGCCGTAGAGCAGGCTCGCCATGACGCGCGTGAGAGCTAAGGAAACCAGGAGTCCTAGAAAGATGCCCGTCAGCGCGAGGAACATACCCTGCCTGATGATGAGTCTCAGCACGTCTCGCGGTCTTGCTCCGAGAGCCATACGGATGCCTATCTCGTGTGTCCGCTGTGTGACGGAATAAGCCATCACGCCGTAGATGCCTATCGTCGCGAGAATCAACGCCAGCCCCGCGAAGATGCCGAGCAGCATGGTGTAAAGGCGCGGCTGCGAGACAGAGCCGGAGACGATCTCGTCCATAAACTTGATGTTGGAGACGGGGAGGTCTTTGTCGAGCGCCGAAACTTCTCTGCGGACGGATGCGGTGAAGGTTCTGGGGTCGGAGTTTGTCCGCGCCACGAGCGAGATGGTCGTCGCAGGGTTCTGCGCGAAAGGAAGATAGACTTCCGGCTGCGAGCCTACTTCGAGCGCTGTGTGGCTGACAGCGCCGACGATGCCGACGATGGTCAGCCAGGGATTCTTGGATTCGGCTCGTCCCTGCTTAAAACGTTTTCCGATGGGGTCTTCGTTGGGCCAGAAGCGCCGCGCCGCGGTCTCGTTAATGATGGCGACGCCGGGAGTGTCGGCAGTATCGCTGTCGGTAAAGAAGCGGCCCTGTCGCAGGGGAATGCCCATCGTTTGAAAATATTGCGGGCTGACGGTGCGATGAAAGGCGCGCGGTCTTTCGGAGGCGTTCGGAGCGGGCCGCGCTTCAATCGTCATGCTGAAGTTAGACTCATTCCCGCTGAACGGAAGATTGTCCACAGTGGCGGCGGATTGGAGACCCGGAATCGAGCCGATGCGCTGCGTGAGCTGTTGTTGAAAAGCGACCTGCTGCGGTTTCTCGCCATACTTGTTATCCGGTAAGAGCAGCTCCAGCGTAATCAAGTTCTCAGCATTGAAACCCGGATTGACGTGCTGCAATCTGATAAAGCTTTTGAGCATCAGCCCGGAGGTGATTAAGAGGACCAGCGCGAGCGCGACTTCGGCGATGACCAGCAGGCTCCGCAGGAGATTCTGTCTGGAGCCTCCGGAATTGCTTCTCCCTCCCTCTTTGAGCGTCTCGTTGAGGTCCGACTTGGAAGCTTGGAGCGCGGGAGCCAGTCCGAAGATGAGCGCCGTCAAAAGCGAGACCAGCAGCGTGAAGACGAGCACGCGCCCGTCTATCCTGACATCGCTCAGACGCGAGACGTTCGGAGGGCTGAAGGCTATCAGCTGACGCACGCCCCAGAAGGCCAGCAGCAGTCCGAGCAGCCCGCCGCAGATGCCAAGTAGCGCGCTCTCCGTCAATAACTGCCGGATGATGCGTAAACGAGTCGCCCCCAGCGCGATGCGTATAGCCATCTCCTTCTGTCGCCCTGTGGCCTTCGCCAGCAGCAGGTTGGCGACGTTGGCGCAGGCAATCAAGAGGACGCATCCGACCGCGCCTAAGAGTACGATTAAAGCCATGCGTATGTCGCCCGTGACCTGCTTCTGTAGTGGAATCACGGAGACTTCCATATCCGCATCAGTCGCCGGATACTCCTGCTGCAAACGTCTGGCAATGACGCTCATCTCGGCCTTCGCCGCTTCGGGCGTGACGCCTGGCTTGAGCCTCCCGAGCATATAAAGAGCGCGGACCTCGCGCAGCATAGGGATCGCATCAGTCTTTAAGGGGACCCACAAATCCGCGTGCGGCATGGTGTATTGCGAAGAGGCGATGGTGGCCGTAAACGACGGCGGGAGCTTAAAGCCCGGCGGCATGACGCCGACCACAGTGTAGCTTTCGCCGTTGAGCGAGACGTTCTGTCCGACCAGGTTAGGGTTAGCGCCAAAGCTACGCTGCCAGAGACCGTGGCTGAGAATCAGCACGCGCGCGGCCTCCGGCTGGTCCTCTTCCGCGAGAAAGACGCGCCCCTTTAAAGGCTTCGTCCCGAGAAGTGAAAAGAGGGATGCCGTGACGCGCAGCCCCGTGACCTTTTCCGGCTGGTCTCCGCCGGTCAGATTAAAACTGCTATCGGTGAAGGCTCCCATCCCCTCGAAGACCTTGTTGGAATCTCTCAGGTCAACGAAGTTGGGCAGCGAGGTGGGAATTTCTCCATAGCCCTTCTTATCGTTTCTTTCCCAGACCATCACCAGCCGCTCAGGGTTCTCGTAGTTTAAAGGACGGAGCAAGATTGCATTGACGATGCTAAAAATGGCCGAGTTCGCGCCGACCCCGAGCGCCAGCGCCAGAATCGCGATGGCCGTCAGAGCCGGACTCTTCAAGAACATCCTCAGCCCGAAACGTAAATCTTGCCAGATGTTTTCCATAAACTCTCCAAACCGTCTCAAGGCTCTCTGAACGCGCCGCGCAGCGCCCTTCTCTTGGCGTCCTGCTTCGATGATGACCGTTTAGTTCTTCAATTCGTCAAAAGTTGGCTGGGGAAGAATGAAGGGATATAAAAGGAGTCTTGACTGTCCTCCAGGGCTTCGGTGCTTTCAGGTTGGGAGATGACGACTGGGCCAGCAGGAGAATTGAATAAGAGCCAGGGAAAGCACCCGCACTTGCTTTCCCTGGCCGGAGCTGTTTCAGATGTCACTCAAGAGCAACCTGAAAGCGATTAATAGAAGAGCTCCCAAACTCTTTATCGGGCCTCTATAAGGAGGGGAAAGAGCCTGAGGACAATTTCTCTTAGTCGGTCATGATAATTCCACGACAGACGATAGCTTCTTTAATCATTGGTTTTCTCCTAGGGGCTGATGAGGATGGAACGAACCGTTGGGCCGCTCCGCATGAGCTACCTCAAACTTGGGGGCAAGAGAGTAGCCGAAAAATGACTGACAGAGGTCATTCCAGAATCCTTCGTCTCTCTTCGGAAATGAAAAGAGCAGAAGATGGATGATGACTCCTAGTCGGTCATGATAATCCCACGACAGACGATAGCTTCTCTAATCATCGGTCTTCTCCTTGGGGGTTACGAGGATGGAAAAACCCGAAAGGTCTCTCCGCATCAACGCCGAAAACACGCGTACCTGCTCCTGCCTTACGCATACAGGTAAAGACCACTTGTCTGGAGAGCCTCAAGTAAGCTTTACCAGTCCTCTTGCTTTTCGCTTGCGATAACAGAAAGGAGAGCGGTGCAGTTGCAGATAGGATGTGCCTTCCACGCCAGCCTATCTGCTCTCCCGCCGAGAGCATGAGTGCGCGTACTTATAAGTTATCCTCGCTGGGGTGTCAAGTAAAAAGTGCGGCTACTGCGGCTGTTGAGTCTCCAGAGTTCGACCGGCCCACCCGAGAGCGCAGATCGCCAGGACGACCAGCAGCGAAGAGCCTGTCACGATAAACATAAAGGAGACGCTAATCTGTGTCAGCGCGCCCGTCAGCACGTAAGAGAGCGGAGTCAACCCGTAAGCGCAGAGCATGACGACGCTCATCACGCGTCCGAGCATGTGCGGAGCCGAGCAGGTTTGAAGCCATGCCGCGACCACCACTTGAAGAAACCCCGCGACGACGCCCACCGCGGCGATGACGATGCAGGCCCAGACCACGTTCGGGACCAGACCGAGCAGCGTCAGCCCTACGCTCAGCGCCACGGCACAGGGAATGACGATGCCCTTCATGCTCAACTTCGCCTTGACCGAGCCTGCGATAAATGTCCCCAGCAAGAGGCCGCCCCCCAGGGTCGAAAGCATGGCTCCGAAGGCCGTCGGGCCTGTCGCGAATTTGACATCCGCCAGGGAGGCCAGCCCCACAGTGAATGGACCAGCGAAGGCAAACTCTACGGCGCTGATGATAATAATCAGGGAGCGCAGCACAGGCTCTTTCAAGGTGTAGCTGATGCCCTCGCGGATCGAAGAGAGCATGTTGAGCTTAGCCTTGTCCGCCTGCGCAACGCCCTGCTCCGCGACCCGCTCCGGCAACCGCGTCCTTCTGATCATTAACAGACAGGCGGCGACAAAGATGAAGCTGCCAGTATCCAGCCCGAATGCCATGCCGGTTCCAAAGATGGGTATCAGCAGCCCCGCGAGGGATGGACCAATGAGCTTGGTCAACACGGAGCTGCCCTGTAAGAGCGCATTGCCCGCGATGAGGTTCTCTTTATCAAGGACGGTCGGGATAAACGATCTGAAGGCGGGTGCAAAAAATGCGTCAGCCGTGCCGAAGGCAGCCGCGATGACATAGATGTGCCAGAGCTTGACCACGCCGAGCAGGACCAGAACCGTGAGCAGCCCGCAGACCAGTGCGCGAAAGACGCTCGACGCGAGCATCAACTTGTGCGGCGAGATGCGGTCGCTGGTCGCCCCGCCGACAAGCTGAAAAACCACGCGCGGAACTGTCGCCGTTAACATCACGGCCCCCAGGACAAGCCCCGACCCCGTCAGATACAGGACCAGCCACGGTAAAGCCACCAGGTAGAACTGGTCTCCTAGAATCGAAACACTCTGGCCCAGCCAGAGCATCCGAAAGTCGCCCACGGCGAGCGGCTGCCATGCCGTGAAACGACGCACGCGGCTGCTCAAAGAGCGTATGAATAAAGCGTTTGCCACCATGCTTTGTTCTCTTGAATGATGGGAGATGAGGTCAGCCGCCCTCAAGCTACAAGAGCTGTTCTCACGGAGCTATCACAAAGGCTCGCCCATGCCTCATGGCAAATTGTCCGGCTGCTCTGCACCCTGGCGAATTATTAATCGGGAAGAATAGGCGGCACTGCTTCAACACGTGAAGAGATTCGCAGACGATTCCGAAATCCGGCGCAGGGTAGACTAAAGAGGCCGAGTTGTCAAGAAATACTAAAGTGGTCCACTTCGAGCCGAGAAGAACTGCCAGCATCAGAAGGCTAAGGGAAAAGATCATCCGCGCCAGGCGTTACATTTCTCGCGGGAAAAGTCACACACAGATGCAAGCAAGAAGGCGAAGCAAAGCCTCTTTAGAATTTCAGACTAGAAGGAGAAAGAAAATGAAAGTTAGACTAAACACATTGATGATGGCAGCTTCTTTGGCGGCTCTTTTATTCGGAGGCGCAGGCCACGTTTTTGCCCAAAGGCAGAAGGCGACTCCAGTCTTAACGGAAAAGACGGCGGCAGCTCAGCAGGACCCGGATTTGCAGGCAATCCGTGACAACATTCTGACCGTCAAGGGGATGAAGTTTCCCAAGTTGCCTCCCAGTGCCAATGCCAAAACCGGCGGTCAGAGTTGCTGTACGATGGGTGATACGAGAAGTCATGAGGCCATCAGGTTTTATCATGAAGAGGAAGGCGTCAAACCAAAAGGTAAAGTCACCTATGAGGGAACCACCCCGTATTCTCCGCCCTCAACCTGCTGGGTTATTTCGACCTATAATTTGACCGTCGTCTCGGCGAATCATGCTTCGTACCAGTTGACCGCCGTCCCCGGCGGGTATAGCTTTGTGACCTCCAACCAAAATCAACAAATTTATCAGGACCTCAAGAATTTCGTGCTCAACATGAACATCCTTGATAAATATAAGATTGAGATAATCGCTAACCTCCAGCAGTTTACGAATAACTATGCTGCGTATATGCAATCACTCAATGTCAACTACGGGTCGCTGCTGTTATACGTCAAAGAGGAGAGTCCGGGAAAATATAACGGGCGTGCCTGGTTTGAAGGAATAGTAAATGTCACTGAAACCTGTTGCCCGCCGGAAATCCAAGACCCCTTAGCTTTGAAGACGGCATTGACAACCTGGGTGAACAACACCGTCAACGCTCTTCCAAACAAGGGAAAAGGACTCAACCCGAGAGATATAAAAATCCTGTCGATTGATGCCGCTCAGAGGGAAAATCTTCGTGCGAATCCGGAACCCTCTTCCTCGCCCACTCCGCGCTAAGCAGGAGATGGATTGCAAACCCCCAAGCCCTTCTACAAGGGCTTGGGGCATTCTCGCAATTCGATTGCTTTCCAGCCGTCAAAAATCAACTCGCTTATTCGCAGACGCGATGCTTCACTGGCTGTGGCCGCTATACATCTGTCATTCCTCTTATAATTGCGCTATTCTATCGCCGAATTTCCTAACCTCTCGAATCAGGGTCATCTACAAATAGCGGCAATGAAGGTGAGCAAAGAAGTAACGCAGGAAAAATTTGCGAGCTTTCTCGCGTGGCTGAGTCCTCAGGGCGAGAGTGCGGGCGAGGAGTATGAGCGCCTGCGTTTTCGGCTGTGCACCTTTTTTTCGCAGCGCCATTGCAGGTTTTCAGATGAGCTGGCGGATGAAACCATCAACCGTGTAATCCTCAAAAGCTCTGAAGAGAAGATCGAAAACAAGCTCGCCTATTGTTATGGCGTGGCTAAAAATGTCTATCGTGAATCGTTAAGGAAAGAGCGAGAGCACCTGAACATTGATGAAGTAACGGTTGCCGCGAAGTCTGCTGAGGAGCAGAGTTTTTCAACGGACTGTTTGGACCAATGCCTCGCGGAGCTTTCGCCTGAGAGCCGCAACCTGATTCTGGAATATTTTTCGGAGGTCAAGCTGGCGAAGATCGAGCTACACCGTCGCATCTCGGAAAAACTGGAAATGACGCAGACGGCCCTGCGTATGCGCGTGATGCGGATTAAGCAGAAATTGAAAATCTGTGTGCAGGAGTGTATGAGTTAAAAAAAAGCCGTTACATTACGCCCGCGAGTGACACATTTAATCGGGGCAGCAATTCAATGGGCGAATCCTTAAAGAATGAAAAGACAGTCCGTGAGTATCTTTTGGGACGGGTTTCGGACGAAACGACGCTCGAAGGGCTTGAAGAACTGTTGTTCACGGATGAGGAGTTTTGTGCGCAGGTCGAGCTGGCCGAAGACGAGATGATCAATGATTACGTCTTCGGTCATCTGGACCAGGCCGACGCAGACAGTTTCCAGGCGACGCTCGCAGATAATCCCGAAAGACGCTTTAAGCTGGAGCTGACGCAGGCTTTGAGGGAAAAGGCGCTGGCAAAGAACGTGAAGGCGTCGGAAGATACGCCGTCGTTCCTTGCTTCGCTCAAAGCTTTCTTCCGTCAGCCAAAGTATGTCGGCGCGCTGGCGGTCTTGCTGATTGCCGTGCTGGTTTCAGTAGTTTACTTCGGCAGGCGAAGCAGTCCGGACGAGCTGGCCGAGCTGCGCGCGATTTACAGGCAGGAGCGACCGACCGAAACACGCATCTCAGAATTCGGCTACGCGCCTTTGCCGCAGTTGCGCGGTGCGCCGGAAGCGCGCGAAAAGAACCGGCTGCGGCGCATAGAGAATAGTCTTATAGAGGTCACGGAAAAGAGTCCTAATGCTCAGACTCATCACTCGCTCGGCGTCTTCTATCTCACGCAGCGGAAGTACACGGACGCCATCAAGGAGTTCGAGGGCGCTCTGAAATTCGCTGACAAGAGCGCGAAGGTTCACAACGATCTGGGCGCGGCCTATTTTGAGCTGGCAAAGACCTCGCCAAAAGAGAAGAAGCTGGAAGCTCTGGCTCACAGCCTGGAAGAGTTCACGACCGCGACGGAGCTGGACGGCAATTTACTCGAAGCACTTTTTAACAGGTCGCTGGCTTTACAGGAACTGGGTTCGTCGCGCCAGGCCAGGGAATCCTGGACGCTCTATTTGCAGAAGGACAACTCTTCGCCGTGGGCTGAAGAGGCGCGCAGGAATCTGGCCCGGCTCGACAGCGAACAGACGCGTTTCAAGACGGATGAACAGGTTTTAGGGGACTTCCTAACCGCCTATCGTAATCAAGACAACGCGCGCGCGCAAAGGATTCATCACGAAACGAAGGGTTTGTTGATGAGCGTCACTGTCCCGCTGCAACTCTCGCGGCGGTATCTTGTGGCGAAGCAGCGCGGGCAAGAGGCAGAGGCCAAAGAGAGCATAGAGGCTCTCAACTATATCGCTGGTTTTGAGCAGGCGCAAAACGACGAGTTTTTTTTTCTGAGTTAGCCGATTTCTACACGCGTGTCGGCGCGGATAAGATCGAGCGGTTGTTGCAGGCGAAGGATCTTCTTGAGAGCGGGCAGCATTTCTTACAGAGCGACGATTACAACAGGGCCATCTACGAGTTTGAACGTAGCCGAGACCTCTTTGAGCAACTCGGTGATGCAGCCGAAACCGGCATCGCAGAAATTTGGGCAACTCAAATTTTACCCGACGTGGCGAAGGTTGCAGAGGGGCGTCGGCGGCTGGCGGCGATCATCACAAACGCCGAGAGCAGAAAGTTCAAAGTCCTGATTCCGCCAGCCTATTATTGGCTTGGGGTCAGCGATTATCGCCAGATCGGCCTGTCGGAGACGAGCAAGAACTACAAGACCGCCTTGCGTCTGGCCGAAGCAGGCAGCAATGCTTACGAGATACAGCATGCGCAGGATGGCCTCGCCTTGTATTATTCCGATCTGGGCGAGCTTGAGCCGGCCATCGCTTACGCAAGCAAGATGCTTTCCGGCAAAGACCTCTATTATCAAAGCCCGCGCCAATCCTGGCGTCAAAAGGGAACGCTGGCGACTCTCTCGCTGAAGTTAAAATTCTTTACTACTTCATTGAGCTTTTCAAAAGAAGCCCTCGACATTGCTCAAGAAAACTCGCTGACTGGCATCCGCGTCAATCAGAATTTACTCAACGTGGTGAATGCAGCATTGGCAAAGAAAGATTTCGACGCCGCCTTACAGTACGCCAACGAATCAAAGCAGATTGCGCTGAAGCGCGGCGGCGACAGCGCGGAGAATACACAAACAACCGCCGAAATCTACCTCTTGCTGGCGGATGTCAAAAGCCAGATGAAAGATTGCCGCGAGGCTTTGATGGATTACGATAGGGCGCTTGAACTCTATCGCCGTCTCCCTGAGTTTTCCGTCAGCTTGTATCAGATTCACAAAGGCAAGCTCTTCTGTTTTCAGCAACTGGACCAGCAGGATGATTTTTCCGGCGAGCTAAAGACTGTCTTGAGTTTATCGGAAGAATATCGCGCCAGGATTCGCGAGGACAGTTCACGCCAGGCATTTTTCGCGAATGAACAGGGTGTCTTTGATGCGGCCATCACGAATGCCATCAAGAAGCATGACAGCCGCGCCGCTTTTACCTTCGTCGAAGAGTCAAGGGCGCGTTCGTTGTTGGATTTTGTCGAATCCGACAGGACGATTGCCGAAGTCGAAACGGACTTTGCTTCTGTCTCTCGTCCGCTCTCTTTGGCAGAAATCCAGGCACGCTTGCCGGACGGGGTGCAGCTTGTGCAATACGCCGTGCTGCCTGACAGGCTGGCGATCTGGGTCGTCTCGAAGACCCGTTTTGATTTGATCGAGAAGCCTCTGACAGCCGCCGAGCTGGAAAAGAAAATAGATGCTTACCAGTCTTCCATTCTTGAAAAGGGGCCGGAGGCCAGCGTCACGCAAGCCGCAAAAGAGTTGTCTGAGCTTTTGATTCCGCAGGGTCTCGACCGTGCCAAACATATTTGCGTGGTTGCCGATAAATCTTTGCACCAACTGGCATTTGCCTCGCTCGTCTCGCCGGCGGGGAAATATCTGCTGGAAGATTTCGCCTTATTCTATGCGCCGAGCGCTTCAGTTTTAGTGCTCGCGACAGAGAATGCGCGGCGCAAAGAGCGAACGAGCGGCGAGAGCCTGCTGAGCATAGGCAATCCCGATTTTGACCGTGAAGAGAATCCGAACTTGGCGGACTTGCAGGCTGCGGAGACTGAAGCGAAGACTATCGCCGCGGGCTATCAGAAATCTTTGGAACTGCTTGGCAGCGAAGCTACAAAGGAGAAGTTTCTGCGTAATTTTGCCAGCGTCGAAGTGGTCCATTTCGCCGGACACTTTGTTGCCAACCGTCAATTACCCGGTAATTCAAAGCTACTGTTTGCGGGCGGCGAGCTGCGTTCTTCCGAACTCGGCGCGTACAAGCTGCCGAAGGCGAAACTCAAGGCGAAACTCGTCGTGCTCTCGGCCTGCGAAACAGGGTTCGAGCGTTATGACAAAAGCGAAGGGGCCATTGGCATCGCACGTACTTTTCTGGCTCTCGGAGCGCCCATCGTGGTTGCCAGCCAATGGCAGGTTGACTCGGAGCCGACAAAGGATTTGATGATTGCCTTTCATCGCAACCGCACAGAGAAACACCTGACATCCGCAGAGAGCTTGCGGCAGGCTCAGCTTGAGATGCTCGGCAGGGGCAACACGAAGCCGCCCTTTTACTGGGCCGCTTTCTCCCTCTTCGGTGGCTACGCCAATTACTGAGATGATACGCACCTGTCCAAAATGCGGAGACTACTACGCGGACGCTCTGCTGGCGTTTTGCCTCGCAGACGGAACGCCGCTGGTTGACCTGGACCCTCGCAGCGAGAGCTGGAGCGAGGGCGCGCGAGTCGTCGAAGAAAAGGCTAGCGCGCTCAAGAAACGGCAACGCAAGATGAAGTGGCGACGTGTTTTGCTCCGTGTGATGACGATGTTGATAGCCACACTGGTCGTCTGCGTGGTGGCCGTCAACAGCTATATTTATCTTAAACCGAAGCCGGAGGAAGTTGCCGTCAATACTGCTTTACCATCACCGTCCCCATCGCCGTCCCCATCCCCATCCCAGAGGCGTTCACCATCTCCATCGCCTTCACCGTCTCCATCGCCATCGCCATCTCCATCACCTTCACCTTCACCGTCGCCGGCATGCTCCGTCGCTGACAAAGGCAGCGAACGGAAGGCCATCATAGATAAATTTGGCGCTCAATGGCTGCGGAAGATTGAAGGCGAGCGGAGTGAAATTATCGCCGACGTCTGGCGTCAATTTCTCGCCAGGCATGGGCAGTTCGGTGCGACAAATGCCAATGTCCCCGCCGAGTTTGCCAAGGCCGATTTAAGCGCCATCAAGTATGAAAGTCTGTTTCCCAAGGTGTGTAGGGCTTCTGTCACTGCCAAATATGAGTGGAAGGTTAGCAGGAATTTCAATGGGAGGACGGAAGTTGAGACCATCGCGAAGGAAAAAAGGTTCGCCTGCGTCAAAACCGTTGACTCATGGCGTTGCCGCTAATTCGATTTCTCACCGGGCAGCCGTTACGTTAGTGCGCAAAAGAGCACTCTAATCTGAAAGCTTTTCTCAACCTCAGGATAGGAGAACATCATGTCCGTCAAAGAAAGTTCCGCCACCGCGCTTATCAGATACACGGGTCTAGGCATTGTCTGCTTTAACAAAGACCTGCGAAGGGGCGAGATCGCAGCCATCCGCGACCACAAACACACGTTGAGCATCAAGATTCAGCAACCCTTTTTCCATGAGGGAAGCGGAAATGACCTTATCACTTACTGCGACATCGCGACCTACCAGCAGCTTCCGAAAGACGACGTGCAGATTGAGATCAAGGCGTCTGGCAAATCGGCCATTGAGGGTTATGAGATTTATCAGAGCGGAGATTTCGACAGGCTCAATTCCACAGATATTAATGATTTCCGCTGGGTCGTCAACATGAATACTCTGCACGGCGACACGACTCTCAGCCCGACAGGGAACAGACGCCATCCGTTGACGAAAATATATATCGGCAACGGGCTTTTCTACACGCACAGGCTGGACACCAATCTATTTTTTGAAAAGGTGGAAAAGGATGCGAGCGGGAGGGCTAAGCGACGTGAGGTCTTTGGCAACGTGGCGGAAACCATCGGCGTCAAGCTCGAAGGTCAAGAGGTCAGCTTCACCATACGCATCGGCGACCGGGAAGAGACACATACGCTCCGGCGTGTCGAGGGCCTCCCGTTCCGCATCGAAATCAAAAACATGGATTACAGCGAGAATGCCGTTTACAGCGATATGGCTGACTATTACGGGTATCTAGCCAGCCCGGACGGCAACCAGTTTGACCTCGCCCCCATCATCGAAGACGCTGGCGGCGAAACGGCGGACGGCGGAGCAATAAATCAGAAGCAATTCTGTCATGCGGTCGTTTCGGACCTGTCGTCTATTGATGAACTCTGATGCGCAACATGATTTTCCTCATCGAAAGACACGCGATGTGGTCGCGTCCGAATGGCAGCGGCGGGACTATCACCTATTACTACTACGATGAGATGACCTGGGTCGTGGTAGCTCTGGCGCTGGCCTGGCTGATATGGCTCCTTCTACGCAGATACAGGCGCGCGCGGGCCTTGAGGCGTCCGCCGCGCCGGACCAATTACAGGTTGCTTAAACGAATCGTCAAGATCAAGCGTGAACTGAGTTCGCGTTATCTGCGCCCCGGTTTCTCCACAAATATCCATGCCGTCGGCATAGGAATGCTCGATGGCAGCGACCAATATTGCCTTCAAGTTTTTATCAATGACCCGAATGAAGAGCTGTGGGTAGGCTCCGGGGCCGCGCCGTTGCCCGATAGCTACCGCGGCGTGCCCCTCATCCTGATCGAAATGCCAGCGGCAACTTTTTTGTCGGACGCGGATTTAAGTTCCTTTGCGGCGTTGGACCAATATCCCAACGGCATTCGTGAACAACAGGAAGTAATCATTGGCGGAATCAGCGGCGCGAACACAAACTTGACGGGCCAGAGCGGGACCATCGGCTATTTTTGCACGCGCAAAAGTAATTTGCCGCGCCGGAAGGAGATTCATCTGCTCAGCAACTCGCATGTCTTCGCCGACCTGCGAAAAGCAAAGGTTGATGATGACGATTTGATCATGCAACCCAGTCCGGGTGAACCCGCGAGCAATCGGCCAATCGCCGCTCTGGTCCACTTTTCCGCGCTCAACTTCGACCGCGACCTCAAAGACCCCAACCACATAGACGCCGCCATCGCCAAACTATGGGGACCACACCCGCACAAACCCCTTATTCCGTTAATCGGCGCGGTTAAAGGTTTCGTGCTCAAGAAGGATATAGAAATCGGCGAACCTGCGCGCAAGTTCGGACGAACCACCGGTTATACGGAAGGCCATGTCTTCTCGATCTATCTGGATATTTGGATAAAGTATGACCGCACGGGGCAGTCCGCATTTTTCCAGGACCAGTTTTTGATCGAACCCGATTCACCCAAATTCACAAAATTTGTGGCTAAAGGAGACAGCGGCTCCCTCCTGGTTGACGCGCAACAACACGCCATCGGTCTGATTTTTGCCGGCATGTCCGACGCGCCTGAATCAACAAGGACTTCATCGAACATCGAGACTAAAGCAGAAATAATTGGTCCAGCCACCGACAAGCCAAAGAGAATCGAAAGCTACGGCGTCGCAAATCCCATCAGCGAAGTTCTGGACCGGCTCAAAATCGAGTTGCTCGTCTAACTCAAGTCCCCCAACTACGGTTGTCCCGTAAGAATGAAAATAGCGGCGAGTCGAAATGAGATTTCGACTCGCCGCTATTTCAAATTAACTCCCTCGCAGGGTTTCAGTGCTGTGATGACAGCTTTCCGATGAGGGTGAAGAGGGGGAGGTACATTGAGATAACGATGGAGCCGATGGTGACGCCGAGGAAGCCTATCAGGACAGGCTCGATGAGGGTCAGGAGGTTAGCGATGGCGGCGTCTACTTCCTGCTCGTAAAAGTCTGCGATTTTGCCGAGCATGGAATCGAGCGAGCCTGTTTGCTCGCCGATGCCTACCATCTGTGCGACCATGTGCGGAAATACTTCGGTCGCCTTTAAGGGGTCAATAAAGCTCTCGCCGCGTTCCACACCGGCACGCACTTTGAGAATCGCTTCTTCGATAATGATGTTGCCAGCCGTGCGCGCTGTAATGTCCAGGGCTTGCAGAATCGGCACGCCGGATGAAAGCAGCGTCGAAAGCGTGCGTGAGAAACGCGCGACCGCGATCTTGCGGAAGATTGGACCGATAATCGGAACTTTGAGCAACACAGTGTCAATGACGCGTCGTCCGCCGGGCGTTTTGTAGTAGAAACGTATGGCGACGGCGAGTCCTATGATAATCAAGAGCGTCGCCAGACCACCCCATCCGGCCAGGAAATTACTGATCCCGATAACGATGCGTGTAGGCAGCGGCAGCGGCTCGTTCGGACCGAGCAGGCCCATAAAGATGTTTTGAAACTGCGGGATGACGACAACCATAATCACTGCGACGGCGATGATCGCCATCAGGACGACCGCCGCCGGATAGATCATCGCCGAGACGACATCTCTTTTCAGCTTGACTATCTTTTCGATAAAGGTCGAGAGACGTTGGAGGATAAGATCGAGGATACCGCCCGTCTCTCCGGCCTCGACCATGTTGGCGTAGAGCTGGTCGAAGACCTTCGGATGCCTAGCCATCGCCGCCGCCAGCGTAGAGCCTTGTTCGACATCCTGTCGCACCTGCAATAAGACCTGCTGGAAGAATTTGTTCTCCTGCTGCTGGGCCAGTATCTCAAGGCACTGGACCAGCGGGAGGCCCGCGTCAATCATGACAGAGAACTGGCGGGTGAAGATGGAGAGTTCCTTCGATTTGACCTTGCCCTTTTTACCAAGCTTGGGGATGCCGATCTCACGGCCTTTCTCTTTGACGGAAGTCAGCGTGACCTGCTCGCGGCGCAGCATTTGGCGCAGGGCCTCGCGGTTGTCCGCGAGCCGTTCGCCGACGACGACCTCGTTGAGCCGATTGCGACCTTTAAAGACGTAAGTGGGCATGTTGAAATCTCCGGGTGTGGGATGTGCGAGTTCTAATTTTTGATTTGCGATTGTTTCTGATTCAAGCTGTTCTATAGATCGCAAATCTAAAATCAAAAATCACAAATTCTTTATCTGGTGACGGGGCGCACGCCGACTGGGCGGCCCTGCGCGTAGGGGCTTGGGTGTGCTCCGGGTCTCGGCATAGCCATCCCTTCCTGGCCGTTGTTGAGACCCGAGCCGCGGTCTATCAGCTCTCGCAGTTCATCAGGATTAGAGGAGCGCTGCATGGCGACTTCTAGTGTGATCAGACGTTTGTGATAAAGCGAGGCGAGCGCCTGGTTGAAAGTCTGCATGCCGTACTTATCCTGGCCCGTCTGCATCATTGAGTAAATCTGGTGAATCTTGTCTTCGCGTATGAGATTGCGTATAGCGGAGTTCGGGACCAGAATTTCGAGCGCCATGGCGCGGCCTCGTCCGTCCGCGCGCGGCAGCAGTGACTGGCACATGATGCCTTCGAGGACGAGCGAAAGCTGAGCGCGAATCTGCGCCTGCTGTTCCGAGGGGAAGACATCAATGATACGGTTGATGGTCGAGGCGGCGGAGTTTGTATGCAGCGTGGCAAAGGTCAGGTGGCCCGTCTCCGCTATGCGCAGCGCAGATTCTATGGTCTCAAGGTCGCGCATCTCGCCGACCAGAACCACGTCAGGGTCCTGGCGAAGCGCCGTGCGCAGTGCCTCTGCAAAGCTGCGTGTATCGGCGTTGACCTCGCGTTGATTGACGAGGCAGCTCTTATGGTTGTGCAGAAATTCTATGGGGTCTTCGATGGTCAGGATATGCTCGTGGCGCTCCGTGTTGATCTTGTCAATCATCGCGGCGAGCGTGGTTGATTTACCGGAGCCGGTCGGACCTGTGACGAGAATCAGCCCGCGCGGTCTGTCGCAGAGCGTTTTGACGACAGTGGGTAGGCCGAGCGTGTCGAAGCTCTTAATCTCGTAGGGAATCGCGCGAAAGACTGCGCCGACCGCGCCGCGCTGGTTGAAGATATTGGCGCGAAAGCGCGAGAGGCCCTTGACGCCAAAGGAGAAGTCCAGCTCAAGATTCTCTTCAAAGCGATGCTTCTGCGCGTCTGTCAGGACGGAGTAGGCCAGTTGCTTCGTGTCCGAAGAAGTCAGCATGCGATAGCCTTCGAGCGGGCGCAGATGACCGTCAACGCGCACCTGCGGCGGCGTGCCGGTCGTGATGTGCAAATCAGAGCCGCCTAGCTCTGAGAGCTTCTTCAGCAACTCGGAGAGCGAAAATTGCGGGGCTGGTTCGTTCGTTGACATAGACTGTGATTCTCTTGTCGGTTGGAATTAAGAGGGTCTCGGATCGACCTCTTAAAGTTGTAGAGCTGAGGGGTTGTAGGATTAGCGAGACAGCGGCGTGGCCGCTATGCTCGCGCGATTGCGCAGCCGCAGGGAGGCCATGACCTGTTCGGATTCGGCTGCGATGCGGTCCGCAAACTCAAGCGGCGCGTGCGTCGAAAAGCTGTAGATGCGGCCATCCAGCTCCGTAAAGTAAAAGCTCCAGGATTGTTGCGGCGCGTTTGAGTCGGCTGCCGTCTGTGCGAGCACGATAAAGAAGCGTCTGCCGCCAATCTCGCGCTCGAAATCATTAATCACCCAACCGTTCGACGCCAGCATCTTGTTAATCACGAGGCGGCGAAGCTCTGTGAAGGGCAGACCGGCCAGCATCTTGCGCTGATTTCTGCCGGGGAGCAGGTTGTTGCCTGAGCGGGCAGGGGAAACAAAAGAGAGTACGGCTTCGCCTGCCGCACGACCGTCGAGCGCGTAGACGCGAAATCTGGTCTCGCCTTCACTGACGACCGGACGCGTGCTCCATCCGAAGGGCATCGTCAGGCTGATGCCTTGCGGGTGATTGAACTCGCCGCCGCTGGCCGTAGAGGGCCTGCCCCAGAACGACTTTTCATTGCTCTCCGGGGCGAGAGCAGGATTTTGGGTCTTCGGCAGACGCCCTGAAGCCAATTCTCGCTGGCGTCTGAGCGCGGCGGCGCGCTTGCGGCGCAGGCGTGCGCGATAGCGTCTCCACCAGGCGCGTGAATGGCGACCCTTACCAAAACGGCGCGACGCGGTGGAACGGTTATTGTGCGCCGTCGAATTGACGAGCGGCAGCACAACAGCCATCGAGACCAGAATTAAGATTGATAAAGCGGCAGCGCGCAGCATAACTCTTTCCTCTTTATTTAAGCCACCGTCTCCCGCACGACTTCTTCGATGGTGGTCACGCCGGCTCGAATCTTGTGAATCCCAGACTCGCGCAAGGTAATCATCCCGTCTTCTATGGCCTTGCGCCGCAGTTCCAGCGCGGAGGCTCCAATCAAGATCAACTCACGTATGTCATCCGTGACTTCCATCACTTCGTAGAGACCTATGCGCCCTTTATAGCCAGTGTTATTACAGGTGGCGCAGCCGACTCCTTTGTACGTCTTGAGCTGCCTGGCATCTTCAGCCGAGAGACCGATTTCCATGAGGGCTTCGGGCGGCGTCGAATGCTCTTGCTTACAGTCTTTGCAAATGCGACGAATCAAACGCTGGGCCTGTATCAGGTTGACGCTCGTGGCAACCAGAAAAGGCTCTATCCCCATGTTCATCAGACGCGAGATGGTCGAAGGCGCGTCGTTGGTGTGAAGCGTGGAGAGGACCAGGTGGCCCGTTAGCGCGGCCTTAATGGCGATCTCTGCGGTCTCGAAGTCGCGAATCTCGCCGACGAGGACGATGTTCGGGTCCTGGCGCAGGAAGGCACGCAGGGCTGCGGCAAAGTTAAGCCCGATCTGCTCTTTCATCTGGACCTGGTTGATGCCGGGCAGATTGAACTCGACGGGGTCTTCCGCCGTCATGATGTTGGTCTCAGGCGTATTTAGAGATTGCAGCGCGGAGTAGAGCGTGTTGGTCTTACCGGAGCCGGTCGGGCCTGTGACGAGGACCATCCCGTAGGGTCTGGAGATATTGCGCTGGAACTTGACGAGAGACTCAGGCTCGAACCCGAGCCGCGTCATGTCCAGCATCAGGTTCTCTTTGTCTAAGAGACGCAGCACGACCTTCTCGCCAAAGAGCGTCGGCAGGGTTGAGACGCGGAAATCCAGCTCGCGCGAGCGGTTCTCGACCTTGACCTTAATCTTGATGCGTCCATCCTGCGGCAGACGCTTTTCCGAGATGTCCAGCTTTGCCATGATCTTGAGGCGTGAGACGAGCGCGTCGCGCATCTTCAGGGGCGGATGCATCACGTCGTAGAGCACGCCGTCAATGCGGAAGCGTATGCGCAACTCTTTCTCGTAAGGCTCGACGTGGATGTCCGAAGCCCCGCGCCTGAGCGCATCCACCAGGAGCACATTGACGAGACGCACGACCGGAGCATCCTCGCTCATGCGCGAGAGCGTGGAAAGGTCTATCTCCTCATTGTCCTCGACAACTTCCAGGTTCTCCGCTGCCTCGTGGTCAAAATCAATGCTATCGAGCGAGACAAGGTCGTCATGCCTGATGTTGCCGTTGACGCTCCTGCTCATCCCTTCGACCACCACCTCTTCTTCGGCTTCGGCGGCCAGCTCGATCTCGCGCGTCACATCGTAATACTTGGAAATAGCCTGCTGGACGCTCGCCTCGGCCACCACGACAGGCTCTATGTTCAAGCCTGTCATGAACTTAATGTCGTCCATCGCGAAGACATTGGTGGGGTCAACCATCGCCAGCGTGAGCGTCGCGCCGACACGCGAAAGCGGCAGCACGGAGTATTTCTGCGCCACCTCCTGCGGTATCAGGCGGATGACCGATTCGTCTATGTCGAAAAGGTCCAGATTGACGGAAGGAATCCCGTACTGACGTGAAAGCACGGCTGTAATCATGTCGTCGGAGACCAGTCCGAGCTTGACCAGATTATAGCCGAGCCTGCCGCCGCGCTCACGCTGGTAGTCCAGCGCTTCACGCAGTTGCTGCGGAGTAATGAGATTTTCGCGAACGAGAATTTCGCCTAGTTTGGCTGACATTTTTCAAGAAGTTCGGAAACGTTTAAGCAAGGAGGGCCTGATGATTTGGTTCGGGAGAAACCTTCGCGGCAGGAGCTACAAAGGTTTATGGAGTTGGTTTGTAAGCGGTGCTAAACACCGTTTACGCAAAGCATATTATCTTTTAAACATCAGAGTGTCAAGATGATAATTTAGAGTGCAACCAGGGCAAACGAAAAAGCCCTGCGTAAATTTATTACGCAAGGCTTTTCCGAAGTGTGAAAACCGTCTGCGGAGGGTTTAGCCTCTGCGGCGACCCGGAGTAGTCTTTTGCGGAACCACCTTTTCCGTGTTCTTCAACTCGGTCAGGATGGCCTTCGCATCGGCCTTGAATTTATGCGTCTCTGGAGCCGTATCTACAAAGCGCTGCAAGAAGTTAGCAGCCTGTTGATATTTAGCCTTGTCGCCCGTGCTAAAGAGGGCCAGGCCAGCGCCCAGGTTGGCGTCAGGGTCATCCGGACTCTGCGCCAGGACCTTCTGAAACTCTGTGAAAGCCATATCCGCTGAACCCGCATCGAGCAACATCTGCGCGGCGTCCAACTGCGCCTTAGACTTATTGGCCGCATCCGTCTCGACCGAGATGTAATCCCGAAAGGCTTCCAGACCGGCCTCCGCCTGCGTAGCGTCCACCTTGGTGACAAACAGGCGCATGGCTTCTGCGCGTGCGCTATAGGCGGCGTATTTATTGGCGGTCAGCCGCTGTTGCTCCGCCGGGTCGGTCGGCGCTGGCTGCGCTTTTAGTAATTGTGTGGCCTTGGTGGCCGCGTCAGCCGCAGCGCGGAAGTCCTGTTTGGCCGCTTCGATTCCAGATGTCTTGGCCGCATCGTCGGCTGAAGTGATGGCTGCATTATAACGAACCACGGCGCGCGCTCTGAGAGCCACGGACTTATTCGTCAAGAGCGCAGGCTGTTCGGCATCAGCCGCCAGTCCGAGGTCATACTGCTTGATCGCTTCGTCGTAATTCTTGAGCTTTAATGCCTCGTTCCCGGCCTTGAAAGTGCGTCCGATAACCTCATTGGACTCAAGGATTTTCTTGTTTTTGGCTTCGATTTCGGCATTCTTGCGGATTAATTCTTCGCGTTTGGCCTTGTCCTCTGCGCTTTCTCCTCCACCGGTCGCCGCGCCCGCAGAGCTGCCTGCTTTAGCCACACTCGCCAGAATCTTCTTGGCCTCTTCCTCGGTCATACGCTTGCCGTCACCGCTGCTCAGAACAATCTCGTAGTCCTCGTCACGTCCGGCCTTGGTATTGGGCAGATAGGTTGGGGCGGACTCTGCGGCGCTGACAAAGATGGTGTAAGTGCCGACGAAGGGAAGACCCGCGAAGACGAATTCACCCTTCTTATTTGTCTTTGTATTGTATTTACCTGGAAGGTCCTGGCGGTAAACGTCAATCTGAGCATCCGCGACACGCTCCATTTTGCCGTCCGCTGCTTTTTTGACAACGTGGCCGCGCATCATTCCCATCTGCGCGGAGACGGCAACAGCGCTGAGCAGCAGCATCGCCATGGCTAAAAAGGATATGAAAAAATTCTTGCGATACATCGAAGGTTCCTCCCCAAGTAGTGGTCGCCAGCTCTCAAACGCGACGGGCAGAATAAGATGCTGCGACCATTTAATTAGTTGTCATTCGCACAAGAGGGTAAGCGGCCTTAAATTAATCGCCAAAACATTATCTGTCAAGCATATGGAATCGGGTCCGGGATTCCCGCCGCGAGAAAAGCGCGCAGCCGCAGCGCACATGAATCGCAACGCCCGCAGGCTCTTTCCGCAGCCTGGTAGCAGGACCATGTGAGAGCGAGCGGCGCGCCAAGCTTTAATCCCTCCAGCACAATCCTGGATTTACGCATGGCGATGACGGGAGTCATGATCGAGATACTGGTTTCGGGTCGAGTTCCGATCTCGATGGCGCGCTCGAAAGCCTCGTAAAATTCCGGGCGGCAATCCGGGTAACCCGAAGAATCTTCCGCCACCGCACCGATGTAGATGCGTCTTGCGCCAATCACTTCGGCCCAGCTCGCAGCAATCGCCAGCAGGTGCGCATTACGAAAGGGAACATAGCTGCTCGGTATCTCGCGCGACTCAAGATTAGCCTCTGAGACCGGAATGCTCTGCTCTGTCAGAGAAGAGCCGCCGATGCGCGCCAGATGCTCGATTGAGACGGCCAGGCGTTTTCGTATCCGGTAGTAATCAGCTATCTCTTCAAAGGCACGCCGCTCGCGCTCCTCCGTGCGTTGACCATAAGAGACATGAAGAAAGGCCAGCTCTTCATTCTCTTCATGCGCGATGGCCGCCGTGACGCAAGAGTCCATCCCGCCTGAGACCAGGCAGACCGCCTGACGCTCACGCTCAGGCCCGGAAATTTTATGCTCGGCAAGAGAGTCCGGCGAAGGCTCTTCATCTGCGGCGAAAGCGCGTTCATCATATCCGCCCATCAGACTCCGCGCGCCTCCGCTCCCCAGATATATTTGTGTAGCTGCAACTGCATACGCACGTTCATCCCACTCGAAGCGATCCATTCGGCTGCCGAAGCCAGGTCAACCTTTCCCCAGACAGGCGAGACAAGCACGGCCCGAGCACGTCTTTCAAGCCCATAACTCCGGATGACATCCTGCGCATACTCCCAGTCTGCGCGGCTGGCGATGACGAATTTGACCTCATCGCGATCAGCGCGCAGGCGTTCAAGATTGGGCCAGTGGTTGCGCGCCTCCTCGCCCGAAGCAGGACACTTGACATCGAGTATGAGCCTGGCCCGCTCATCAATCCCCTCGGTTGAAACATAGCCGCCCGTCTCGATTAAGACCTCGTAGCCTTCATCGCACAAACGCTCTATAAGTGTGAATGCCTCGCGCTGGGCCAGAGGCTCGCCGCCCGTCACTTCAACCAGACGACAACCGAAAGCGCGTACCTGTGCCATCACATCATCTATCGAAAGGTGCTCGCCGCCCGTGAAAGTGTATTCGCTGTCGCACCAGACGCAGCGCATGGGGCAGCCTGTCAGCCTGACAAAGGTACAGGGCCGACCCGCGTGTGTTGATTCGCCCTGAATCGAGCGGAAGATTTCCGTAACGCGAAGCATATCCGAAAACAGAAGTCACAAATTCAGAAGCCAGCCAGAAAAGAGCTTAACAGTCAACTTTGTCCCGCTTCTCCTGAAAAATACAAACAGCTATTCTAAACGCACACGGTCTTCAAAGTACAACTCGCATGAGGATGAGAGGCATCATTGCAACGATGAGAGAGGAGCGCGGCAGCCTTGAATTAAAAAGAGTTGATTCATGCGCTCAGTGGTCCAGCGACCTGTTCAATCAATCAACGGGCCAAGAGCTGTTCCTTCATTGTGCAGAGTTTCGCGCCGCGCTGCCGGAGTTCATCGTTTTCTTATCTGTCTTCGTGTTAGCATAAGCGCGGACGAGCAGTTTCAGAGAATCCCCCGTGAGCCTGACAGCCATACAAATAGACAAAATTGTTCTGGCGGGCGCGACGCGTCTTCTGGCGCGAGCGGCGGATGCGCGTGCGCTTGATGTTGAGACGCTGGCGCGCAGGATTCGCGCCGCGCTCGATAAATACCTGACGGGGACAACCGCCTCGGCCTCAGCCGTGGAGATTGAAGAGTTTATAGACGCTCTGCATGCTGATGATCTGTGTTTGATTGTCGCCTGCGAGCGCGGCGACCAGGCTGCGTGGGGCGAGCTGGTCGAACGATTCGGAGTGGTCGTGCGCTCGGCTGCGCGGCAGACCTCCGCCAACGAGGATGCGGCGGAGGATTTGGCCCAGTCTATCTGGGCCGAGTTACACGGGCTTCGCGCCCGCGAAGATGGGCGGCCCTCTGGCAAGCTGGCCTACTATTCAGGACGCGGGAGTCTGGGCGGCTGGCTGCGCGCAGTCGTCGGCCAACTGGCAGTGGACCAGCATCGCAAGCAGGGGAGGCTGGTCCAGACCGAAGAGGATGCAGATTTTGACCGCCTGGCGCGCGAGTCAGAGCATGTGAGCAACGCATCGAGCGGCGCACAGCTCTCGCCTGACCCTGAACAAGAGCTGGCGGATAAGCGCGCCACAGAGGATGTCGAAGCTGCGCTCGCAGGGGCTATGAGAGAGCTTGACGGGGAAGATCGCTTGCTCGTCAAGCTTTACTATTTCGACGGCCTGCGGCTGCGCGAGGCGGGGGCCGTGCTCGGCGTGCATGAAGCGACGGCGAGCCGCAGGCTGGCGCGCGTCCAGATAGAGTTACGCAAGCGCGTCGAAGCAATCTTGATGAAAGAACATGGTTGGACCGAGAGCGAAACGGCCCGCTCGCTCTCGGAGATTGCCTCGCATCTTCAAACCGATCTCGAAATGATGGTGGCGGGCAAAAAGCAACAGGCGCGCGGAGATTAAACGACTTGCGATGTTCTAAAGAGGCTGAAGATCGAGAGCAAGAAACGAAAGCATAAAACGTTCTGTAAGCGGCTGGATAGAAGGCGCGGATTTCGATTGGACCAATGAAGCATTCCGATAACACAGAAATGGATCTGCTGCTTCGTCGCCTGGCGCGGCACGAGGGCGCTGCTCCTGCGTCTACATCTTCCTCGAATCCGGCAGACCCCGCGCAGAATGATTCGCACCGCACAGCAGACGGCGCGCATCTCGATGCAGACGAGCTGAACTCTTATGCCGAGAATGCTCTGCCTGCCGCGGCGCGTGCGCATTATGCCGCGCACCTGGCGGACTGCGACCAGTGCCGAAAGATAGTCATTGATCTGACGCTGGCGGCAAACATGGCAGATAAGCTGGAAGGGCGTGCGGCGACTCCGATTGATGAGCCGTCAAGCTCCTGGTGGCGTAGTCTGTCTGCCCTTTTTGCTCTGCCCGTCGTGCGTTATGGCGTGCCGACATTTGCGCTGGCGGCGATTATCGCGGTCGTTTTTCTGGCGACGAAGCGAGAACGCGAGAGCGCGTATGTCGCGCGCAACGAGAGGCAGGCCCAAGAGGTCAACGCGGAAGCTTCAAAAGCTAAGGGAGACGAGCAGCTACGCACGCCCGCCGCGTCGAGCGGAACTCTCAACGCGAATTCAGCCGGCAGCAGCAACACTGGAACAAACGCACCCGTCGCGCAGGAGGCTACTGGACCAAGTGCTGCGACGACGGACACGGCCAATGTTGCTTCGTCCAGGGAATCCGCGTCTCAATCGCAAGTGGACTCTAAGAGACTGGACCAGATTAACAATAAGCCTGCCGAGCCTTTGACGGCGACGAGCGAAGTGCGTAGGGATGAGGCCGAGCGGCAGACTGTTAATGAAACGGCGCGTGTGGCGCAGACGGAATCTATAGGGCCTGCTGCCGCGAGGCCGGCTCCGGCCCAGCCCGCCGCGAGGGATGATGATAGGTTCGTCGTCAAGGATGAAGCGTCGAAAGAGAAGGCGCAGGAGGATAAATCGCGTCACGAGCCTCCGCAGTCTGCGAGCAATCGTAGCGATGCTCCCGCCGAGACTGGCGGGAGCGCGGCGGCCAAGTCTGGGAGCCTGGCTAAGATTGCGCCTTTGAGCGCCGCGGGCAGGCGAGCCAGGCGCTCCGAAGAGGCGCAAAGCTCCGACAACGTAACTTCCGGCAAGGATGCGAAGGCTTCCGCAGAGACGCGCCGCGTCAGTGGCCGCACTTTCCGCAGGGAGGGCAAAGCCTGGATTGATACTGCTTACAACTCTTCTGGCCGGACCACAAATGTCTCTCGCGGCTCTGAACAATATCGCGCGCTGATGGCGGATGAGCCTGGGCTGCGTGCCATCGCGGAGCAACTCGGAGGCGAAGTCATAGCCGTCTGGAAAGGCCGCGCCTACCGTATACATTAAGAGCCTTGAACACAGGCACGCATCAACGCTTGAAGAGAAAAAGCCGCTCCTTCAACTACGCTTGACGGTTGGCGATTCGCGGATTTTTATTGCTTCCGCATGGCGATTGGCGTTAAGTTAGTCTCGCTTCATCCATCCAGCCACATACAGAGGGAGTTCGGGCCATGAGAGGGACTCAAGCCTTTCGCGCGAGCGTTGTCGCTATCCTGCTGTCTTCGTTTGTCAATCTCTTTTTACTCGTACCACCCGCCGAAGCGCAGAGGCGTGCGGGCCGAAGGGGCATGGGTGGACCAGTTTCAAAGAGAGCGGATGCGGCTGGCAGCGGTCAGATCGCGCGAATCGTTTCAGAGATTGATGCGCGCAACATAGAGCGCACGATTCGCCAGCTTGTTTCCTTCGGGACGCGCAATACGCTCTCTGCGCAGGACAACCCGGCGCGTGGGATTGGCGCGGCGCGCGATTGGCTTTACGGCGAATTTAGCCGCATCGCGCAACAGGCGGGCGGGCGTATGACGGTCGAGAAGCAGACTTTTCTACAGCCCGTCGCGCCGCGCGTGCCCACTCCGACCAACATCACTAACGTTGTCGCCACCTTGCGTGGCACGCAGCCCGCCTCCGAAAATCGCCTCTACGTCGTGAGCGGCCACTATGATTCGATGTGCACTTCGCCGACCGATGCGCAGTGTGATGCGCCGGGCGCAAACGACGACGCTTCGGGAACAGCCGCCGTGCTGGAGATGGCGCGCGTCATGTCTCGCTATCAGTTCGACGCGACGATTATCTTTATGGCCGTGGCGGGCGAAGAGCAGGGGCTGCTCGGCTCGACCTACTTCGCGGAACAGGCCAAAAAGAATGGATTGAATATCGAAGCGATGCTGACCAACGATATTATAGGCAGCAGCCTGGGCGGCAACGGCGTGCGCGATGCTCGCACGGTGCGCGTCTTTTCGGAAGGTGTGCCCTCAAACGAGACGACCGAAGAAGCGGGCACGCGGCGCAGCGTCGGCGGCGAGAATGATTCCGCTTCGCGGCAGCTCGCGCGCTTTATCAAGGAGGCGGGCGAGCGTTATGTGCGTGGGATGAATGTCTGGCTCATCTATCGTCGTGACCGTTACCTGCGCGGCGGCGATCACATCCCCTTTCTCGAACACGGTTTTCCCGCCGTGCGCCTGACAGAGCCGAACGAGAACTACACGCATCAACATCAAAACGTGCGTGTGGAAAATGGCATCCAGTATGGAGACCTGCCGGAGTTTGACGACTTCGCTTACATCGCCAACGTGGCGCGCGTCAACGCCGCCGCGCTCGCAAGCCTCGCGCTTGCTCCCGCCAGGCCCAAAACAGTAGGCATCCTGACCAGGCGTTTGACCAACGATACGGACCTGCAATGGACAGCCAACACCGAGCCTGATCTGGCTGGCTACGAGGTTGTCTGGCGCGAGACGACCTCGCCCGTCTGGACCAATTCGCTGAGGGTCGGCAACGTGACGAGCTTTACGGCCAAAGGCATGTCGAAGGACAACTTCTTTTTCGGCGTCCGCGCGGTTGACAGGCAGGGCAATCGCAGCCCCGTGAGCTATCCGAGGCCCGTCCGCTAAAAAGCCCTCACGTTCTGCCTCAAGGCTCGAAGAAGCGAGCGGCGCGGATGACCCGTGCGCTGCTCGCCGCAAGTCGAGCCTTGATATATTTCAGTCGCAGTTTAGCTCTTGAATCCAGATAAACTTTTTCAACCTTCCGGCCTCGTTGAGCGTCTAAATCAGCGGGCAAAAGTTAAGCTGTCATCAAATAGCCCCTGAACTCAATTTTCCAGAGAATCGAATGGTGTAAAGATGAAGATGAAGAGAACCGGATTGCTTTATCCGAAGTATTGCATGGCTGCGCGCGCTCTGGCGCTCCTCTCCATTCTGGCGCTGCTCGCTGGCACTTTCGCCTTGGGCGCGAGCGCGCAGCAGAAGGCCCAGCGTTTGAGCGAGGAGCAACGCGTGCTGCACGTGCTCAACCGGCTCGGCTTTGGCGCGCGTCCGGGCGACGTGGAGCGTGTTCGCGCGATGGGCCTCGAACGCTACATAGAGCAGCAGCTAAGACCGGATGGCATACAGGATGCGGTCGCCGAATCCAAAGTGCAGAGCCTGGAAGCGCTCAAGATGACCACTCCTGAGCTTTACGCGAAATATCCGCAGCCGGGACAGTTGCTGCGCAGGCTGGAACGCGATGGCAAGCTCACGCCTGAGATGCAGGCCCTGCGCGATAATCGTAAGAATGCACAGGCTCCAGCGCCCGCGGAGGCCATGCCGCCGCCACCGAGAGGCGCGGACGAGATGCGAGCGATGGAGGCCGAGGGCGCGGGCAAGGCCAATGCGGGTGCAATGGATGAGCAGGCGAAAGGGAAGGGCAGAGATTATCGTCAGGCGATGAGGGATTACTACATCCGGAACGGGCTGCGCCCGCCGCAGCAGATTACAGCCGAGCTACAGGCTTCGCGCATCCTGCGCGCCGTCTATAGCGAGCGGCAGTTGCAGGAAGTGCTCGTTGATTTCTGGACCAACCACTTTAACGTCTTCGCGGGCAAGGGCGCTGACCGCTGGCTGCTCGTCTCCTACGACCGAGATACTATCCGCCCGAACACGCTTGGCAAGTTTAAAGACCTGCTCGTAGCGACGGCGCAAAGCCCCGCGATGCTTTTTTACCTGGACAATTTCCAGAGCGTTAGCCCGAATGCGCAGATGAACAGGCGCGGGCAAGCGAGGCAGAGGCCGCTTTTCGACCTTCTCATGAATGGTCGCGGGATGAGGCCGAACGCTCGGCGGAATCCGAACGCGGGCGCGAACCAGATGCCCGCTCCTTCTGCTCAGCCGCAAACGCCGCCGCAGGGCCAGCGTATGAGGCGCGGCATTAACGAAAATTACGCGCGCGAGTTGATGGAGCTGCACACGCTCGGCGTGGACGGCGGCTATACGCAAAAGGACGTGCAGGAGGTTGCGCGCTGCTTTACGGGCTGGACCATCTTTGCGCCGAGAGGCTTTAACGGCGGCAATGATGAGCGGGCAGGTACTTTCTACTTCAACCCGCGCCTGCACGACGACGGCGAAAAGCTCGTCTTGGGCCACAAGATTCCCGCGGGCGGCGGCATCAGGGATGGGCTGTTGGTGCTTGATATTCTCGCGCATCATCCTTCGACGGCGAAGCACATCGCTTACAAGATGGTCCAGCGCTTCGTCTCCGATAATCCCAGCCCGTCGCTCGTCGAACGCGTGGCGCAAGTCTACATGAAGAGCGACGGCGACATACGCGAGACGCTCCGCGCTCTCTTCGCTGCGCCGGAGTTTGCCGCGCCCGAAGCCTACCGCGCGAAAATCAAGCAGCCTTTCGAGCTGGTCGTCAGCTCTATACGCGCTCTCGGCGGCGAGACCAACGGAGCGCCGCCCGTACAGCAGTGGATCGCGCGTATGGGCCAACCGCTCTACGGCTACCAGACGCCGAACGGCTACGCGGATGTCGCCGAAGCCTGGGTCAATACGGGTGCGCTCCTTGAACGTCTGAACTTCGGGCTGGCACTGGCGAGCAACAGGATTCCGGGCACGCGCGTAGACCTCAAGCGCTTTGCCGTTGACGCCGGTTCTGCCACGGACAAGGCAAAGGTGATGGAGCGATTTCTGGACCTGATTGTGCAGGGAGAGATTTCACAGAGGACCAGAGAGACGCTTCTGAAGCAGCTCAGAGAGCCTCTGCCCGCCGCGACGCCAGGCGCGCAGACTACGGAGGCTGCGGGGATGATGAGCGACGACGCTCAGCGCATGGGCCGTCGCAGGATGCGCGAGCAGGTGGCCCAGGCGGATTTGAGCCGCGCGAGCAATCCCGAAGTGGTCAAGCTGGTCGGCCTGATTCTAGGCTCGCCGGAATTTCAGCGGCAGTAAGACGCTTGAATCATCAATCGTCAAGAGATAAAAACCCGTCTTCGATGATTGATGATGCGAGATTCACTTTAAGAGGTTATCAGTTATGAATCGCAGGTTCTTTATCATGTCCGGCGGGGTGGCCGCAGCAAGCTTGGGGATGGAGACGTTGATCCCGTCTTTCTTGCAGCGCGTAGTTTTCGCGCAGGGGTTGAACAACACGTCTGTCGCTCGCCGCAAGACTCTGATTACGATCTTCCAGCGCGGCGCAGTCGACGGCCTCAACATGGTTGTGCCTCACGGCGAGAGCATCTATTACAACATACGTCCGAGCATAGCCGTTCCCAGACCGCAGCAGGGCAATGCTGAGGCAGCGATTGACTTGGACGGCCACTTCGGGCTGCATCCGTCGCTCGCTTCCTTTAAGCCTTTATGGGATGACAAACGGCTGGCGATTGTCGAGGCCGTCGGCTCGCCCGATAACACGCGCTCGCACTTTGACGCGCAGGATTACATGGAATCGGCCACGCCCGGCGTTAAATCCACGCCTGACGGCTGGCTCAACCGTTACTTGCAGGCACGGCCAGACCCTAAGGCGACACCCTTTCGCGCCGTCTCTCTGACCTCCAACATGCCGCGCGCCTTGCAGGGACGCGCCGGTGCGCTCGCCATCTCGAACCTTGCGGATTTTACGATTCGCGCGGGCGCGTCTTCGGCGAGCGTGCAGGGAGGCTTCGAGTCTATTTACGACGAGGGCGTGAGGGACGTGTTGCAGGGCACGGGCCGCGAGACATTCGAGGCCGTCAACTTTTTGAAGAAAGTTAACCCGGCGCAGTACCAGCCTGAAAACGGCGCGCAGTATCCGCGCACGCCTTACGGGAATGCGCTGCTGCAAATCGCGCAACTGATTAAAGCGGGCATTGGGCTGGAAGTGGCCTTCACGGACATCGGCGGGTGGGACACGCACGTCAACGAAGGTAGCTCGCGCGGCCAGCTCGCCAATCGTTTGCAGGAGTTCGGCTCAGGCATCAGTGCGCTCGCCAGAGACCTCGGCCAGCGGATGGATGATGTCTTGATCTTAACCATGTCGGAGTTTGGCCGGACGGCGCGCGAGAACGGTAATCGCGGGACTGACCACGGCCACGCCAACGCCATGTTCGTCATCGGCAACAGCGTGCGCGGAGGTCGCATCTACGGCGACTGGCCCGGCCTCAGAAGCGAGCAACTTTACGAGGGCCGCGACCTGGCTTTGACGACAGACTTCCGGGATGTCTGCGGCGAGTTGGTCCAGAAACATCTCGGCGCGCGCAACCTGCAAGCAATCTTCCCCGGCTACGCGGCGAGCACGGCAAAGTTTCGCGGTATCATCTAAGACGCATCAATCGCCAATAGAAAAGCCTTCAACGCTCGAATCGTCAATCGTGAATAAAAGCATAGCTTTTATTCACGATTGACGATTCAACTGTTTTAAGCATCAACGATTCGAGCTTTATCTTGCTTCAAGCGGGTCGCCGGTCCGGTGCTCTTTAATCTGAAAGCGCAGAAAATCATGGACGGCTGCGAGCGCCTCAGGGTTGGCGGTCGAGATACGCACGCGACCTCCTTTCCGCGTCGCTTCAAATGTATATTTGATCTCCGTCTTTATCTGTTTCATGTAGGCCACGCCGGACGGCACTTGCGCGTGTACGTCGAAGGGCTTGTCAAAGTCGCCTGCCGCGAAAGCCCTCGCGATGTAGGAGAGGTGCTCACGGATTTGATTTCTGCTGGCCGTATCGGAAGCGTCGTTGACTTCGACTTCAATCGCGCCGCCATCCTGCAAGAGACGGAAGTGGTGCGTGGTCTTCATGTGCGAAAAACCCATCGCCTCGTCGCCGCGCTCATTCATCGCAGCCGTTGCATCCGGCTGCTTGTTTTCATTCCGGCCAGCCTCTTTCGCTTTATTCTCCTGCTGCATCATGGGGCATGACAGGCCGGGCTGATGGCCTTCATGCTTTGTCTGCTGTGCGGCGGGCTGCTGCGAATGTATGGTGACGGTCGCGGCTAGAATGGCTGCCGCGATGCTTGCGAGCGCGGCTATCAGCTTAATCTTCATCATTACTTTTTCTCCTCTTTGCTTTTCGTTTGCGCCAGGCGGGAGCCAGCGCTGCGTTGCCCTCTCTGTTCGAGCGTGGATGTGTGGCTAAGGCATCAAGGAGCGCGGCCCTTTGTCCTGCGGGCGTGCGAGTCAGGCGCGTGTCCCAGTCTTTGAGCAAAGCCTTCAACTCATCACGCACGGCCAGCATCTCTCTGAGCCTCTCTTCGAGTGAAGCGAGCTTGCTCGCCGCCAGCTCACGAACTTGCCTACAAGGTGCGCGGCCAAGCTCGCGTTCTCTCAGGATGCTCGCCAGCTCGTCGAGCGTGAAGCCGACAGAGAGCGCACGCCGCACGAGCCGCACGCGCTCAAGGGCTTCCGCCGGATAGACTCTATAACCGTTCGCGGAGCGCCTTGGCGCGGCCAGTACGCCCTTGCGCTCGTAATGCCGCAGGGTGTCCGTGCTGACACCCGCCAGCCGCGCCAACTCGCCCGAACGGAGTCCCGTTTGCGTTGCCATAATCATCACTCAAACATTCTAAACTCTGGAATTGATTACAGGGTCAAGGGGAAAAATTAGTAATAAGTGCTGAGTGCTGAGTTAAAGATTGTTCTTTCTTTTTACTCGGCACTCAGCACTTCATTACTATGTCCTCTGTCCGAAGCGATTGATGAAGTAGAGCATCACGACGGCGAGGGCTGAGACGATGACGGCGAGGGTGAGGGCTTCGTTATCGCGCCCGGCCTGGACCGCATCGTAGATGGCGACGGAAGCCGTCTGCGTTTTTCCTGGAATATTTCCGGCAATCATAATTGTGATGCCAAAGTCGCCGAGCGCACGCGCGAAGGCCAACGCCGTCGCCGCCAGGACGCCGCGCCAGGCGAGCGGAAGCGTGACTCGGAAAAAGACGCGCGCCTCGCCAAGCCCTAGCGTGCGCGCAGCCGATTCAAGCTCAGTATTGACGCTCTCAAAAGCCGCGCGCAGGCTTTTCGTGACCAGCGGTAGAGCGTGTATGGTCGCCGCGATGATGGCCGCCTTGACAGTAAAAGTCAGGCGTATGCCGAAGTTTTGATAAAGAAATGCGCCGAGAGATGAGCGCGTGCCGAGAAGGACCAGTAAAAAGTAGCCGAGCACGGTCGGGGGCAGCACGAGCGGGAGCGTGATGACGGCGTCCAGAAAATCCCTGCCGGGAAAACGCCTGCGCGCCAGCAGCCAGGCCAGCGAAGACCCTACGAGGAGCGCGATGAGTGTCGCCGCGCTCGCCACCGCGAACGAGAGCTTGATTGGAAACCAGTCTATCGGGCCGTCGCGCATTATCTCAACAGTCTTAACGACCTCGCTTTAAAAAAGCAATCCGCGCGGAAGGTGCGTGCATCAATGGACCATTCAGCCTAAGGAGCGATCAAGCAAAGAAGCAGCTCAACTGGTCTGTTAGTCCTCGCCTGAAATAATTGTTAGTATCCTGGATGATAAGAGCCGCGCTCGATGAGCCTGGACCAAAGGTGAGCTTAAAAGTTTACGCGCGCAAAAACTTATCCGCGCGCGTTCGAGATAATTATCGAATAGCTGTTTCTTGATGATGCTGCCGCTACGCGTGACAACTTTGCGTTTCGATTCGCTTCCCTCGACCAACACGGAGGCGGCGCGACAGGCCGCGCTCGGAGCGCCGGAAGGATTGTGCGTTGTCGCGCGCGAGCAGACATCCGGGCGCGGGCGCGAGGCGCGGCAATGGGTCTCGCCGCTGGATGCGGGGCTGTATTTCAGCCTCCTCCTGCGGCCCCGCATGAAATTGGACCAGTGGCCTCTCCTGACTTTGATGGCGGCGCTGGCCGTGCGCGATGCGCTCAAGGAGGTCTGCGCCATTGAGCCTGACATCAAATGGCCCAACGACATCATGGCGAATGAGCGCAAGCTGTGCGGCATCCTCGCCGAGACGACGGAAACCGAGGGGGGGCGCGCGTGTATCCTGGGCATCGGCATCAACCTCAACGACGCGGCGTTTCCCGCAGAGCTTGAGAAGGTTGCGACCTCAATCGGAGCTTTGACCGGTGAGAGAATCGAGACCGAGCAGCTATTGCAGTCGCTCGTGCGAGCGCTGAGCAGGCGTTACGCCAGGCTGCAAGAGCCGGGTGGACCAGCAGAAGTTTTAGAAGAGTGGTCCGCCAGCTCGTCATTCGCCGTAGGCAAGCGCGTCCGCGTCTCCATCGGGGATGAAATCGTTGAAGGCTGGACGCGCGGGCTTGCGAGCGATGGCGCTTTGCGTGTAGAAACAGACGCAGGATTAATCAGAACAGTGCGCGCCGGAGAGGTCAAGGCCCTGCGCGCAGCCGAAGGAGTAGAAGAGCAGCTTTGATCGAAGCACAACTGGAATTTCCCATTCGTCCTTATGATGTTGACATGGCCGGAATCGTCAGCAATATCGTCTATGTGCGCTGGCTCGAAGACCTGCGCATGGAGCTGTTGGGAAACTATTTCCCGCCGCGCGACCTGCTCGCGCGGAACCTGATGCCCGTCGTCGTGCGCACGGAGATTAACTATCGCGCCTCTTTAAGATTTCTGGATAGTTGCCTGGGCCACATGAGCGTCATCGAGCTGGGGCGCACCTCTGCCACCATGCAGGCGACCTTCAAGAATGCGGACGGGATGGTCGTGGCAGATGCGAGACAGGTCGGGGTCTTTATTGATTCTTCGACAGGCAAGCCCGTCCTCATGCCGGACCAGTTGCGCACATTCTTTGAAGGCCCGGCAAAAGGATAAGCCTGACATCAGACCTATATCTCAAGGCCGTCTACAAGTCGCCTGAGATAGCAAAAACGCATGACATCAACCCCGACAGGCAAGCGCATACTGCTGACTACGTTCGGCTCTTTCGGCGACATACATCCTTACATCGCCATCGCGCTCGAATTGAAGCGCAGAGGCCACAGCCCCTTGCTCGTGACCAGCGAAGTCTATCGCGAAAAGATCGCTTCGGAGGACTTGGACTTTGCGCCGATGCGGCCCAATCTGCCCGGCCCCGATGAGCCTCAAGAGATGCTCAAGGTGGTCCGGAAGGTGATGGACTTGCAGAAGGGCACGGAGTTTCTGATTAAAGAGTTGCTGCTGCCTGCTCTACGCGAGAGCTACGAAGATTTGAACGGCGCGGCTGAGGATGCCGATCTCATCGTCACGCATCCGATTACTTTTGCCGGGCCTCTTGTCGCGCAAAAGAGAAAGCTCCCCTGGGCTTCGAGCCTGCTCGCGCCCGCTTCGTTCTTCTCCGCCACGGACCCTTTCGTTATCCCGCAAGCTCCCTGGTTCGTCAAGCTGCGTCCTCTGGGCATCTGGCCCTTCAGGATACTCAACAGCGTCGTTCATAAGATGACGGAGAAGTGGATGAAGCCTGTCGCCGAATTGCGTGCGGAGCTGGGCCTGCATCCGGCGCGCAACCCGCTCTTTGAGGGACAGCATTCGCCGCAGTTGGTCCTCGCGCTCTTCTCAAAAGTGATGGGAGAGCCGCAAGCAGACTGGCCTGCCGCGACACGCTTGACGGGCTTTCCTTTCTACGACCGCCGCGACGAGACCGTGGAAGGGCAGGGGCTTTCCACAGAGCTGCGAGAGTTTCTGGATGCAGGCCCGCCGCCGATAGTCTTTACGCTAGGGTCTTCGGCAGTCTGGGTCGCCGGAGATTTTTACCGCGAGAGTATCCGCGCCGCGAAGCTTCTGGACCAACGCGCACTGCTGCTTATCGGCAGCGAGCTTAACAAGTTGAACGAACCGCTGCCCGATGGCATCGCTGCCTTTGAATATGCGCCGTATGGAGAGTTGCTGCCGCGCGCCAGCGTGATAGTCCACCAGGGCGGCGTCGGCACAACCGGGCAATCACTGCGCGCAGGCCGCCCCATGCTGGTCGTGCCCTTCAATCATGACCAGCCCGACAATGCCATGCGCGTGACGCGTTTGGGAGTCGCACGGACGCTCGGCCTGAAGGATTACAGGGCCGCGCGCGTCGCCGTAGAGTTAGGATTGCTCCTGAATGATGACGGCTACCAAAGACGTGCGGCGGAAGTGGGCCAGCTTGTGTGCGCGGAGAATGGCGCGGCGAATGCGGCGGATGCTCTGGAAGAGTTGCTTTCAGAAAATGCTTTGGATAAAGAGCGTGGCGAGCTGAGCTATGCTTCCTAGCCATTGCTTCACGGTCACGCGAGCTGCCTTATGCTGTTAGTTATTGATGTCGGAAACACGAATACTTCGCTCGGCGTTTACGAAGGCGCGGAGCTGGTCAAGCACTGGCGCTTGACTACCTTGCGCGTGCGCACGGTGGATGAATATGGTGTCTATGCGCGCAACCTCTTCGAGTTTGCGGGGATAGATTACAAGGCCATAGAGGCCATCGCCATCGCTTCGGTCGTTCCGCCGCTCAATTTCGCTCTGAGGCGTATGGCGGAAGTCTATTTCGGACACTCGCCTCTCTTTGTGGACCACACGACTGACACGGGCCTGCCCATCCTCTACGAGCCGCCTTCGGATGTCGGCGCGGACCGCATAGTGGACGCCGTCGCCGCAGTCAACAGGTACGGCGCGCCCTGCATCGTCGTGGATTTCGGGACGGCGACAACCTTTGATGCCATCAACGCGCGGGGCGAGTATCTCGGCGGCGTCATCACGCCCGGCATCACGATCTCTTCGGATGCGCTCTTTGAGCGAGCCGCACGCCTGCCGCGCGTGGAGATCAAACGCCCGCCCGTCATCATCGGCTCGTCAACGGTCGGCTCGATTCAGTCCGGCCTCTACTACGGCTACGTCGGTCTCGTTGACGGAATCCTCAAGCACATGCGCGCGGAGCTGGGCGGCGCGCCGCGCATCGTCGCAACGGGCGGCCTCGCATCCTTAATCGCCACAGGCTCGGAATTAATCGAAGCGGTTGACGATACGCTCACGCTCGAAGGCTTGAGATTGATTTACGAACGGGGCAGATGAATTTGCGATCTTAGATTTTTGGTTTGCGATTCAAAATCAAAGCGAGTTATCTGCCCTTTGCTCAAATTGAAATTCGACAATCTAAAATCGCGAATCTAAAATCCAAAATCTCTTGAACTATTTCAACTACTTCACGGAAATCGAAGACACTTTTATTCGCCGTCGTGGGAAGCACTTGCTGTTAAGCCCTATGGATTGGGCTTTGATTGAAAGCTGGAAGGAGACGGGCGTGCCGCTGCATGTTGCCTTGCGTGGCATCGAGCAGGCGTTTGACTCTTTCGAGGCGAAGCCGCGCAAGCGCAGCGTGAAGACGCTTCTGTACTGCCAGGAGGAGGTCGAGGCGCAGTACGCCGAATGGCTCGAATCGCAGCTCGGCGCGAGGGATGCTGAAAGCGATGAGAGGGAAACTGAAGAGCTTGACGAGAGGGAAATGGATGCGCGCCTGCCTTTTCCGCGCGCGGCCATTCTGGACCACCTGTCTCGCACACGCGCGGCGCTCCTGCAACTTTACGACGAGAGATTGCAAACGAAGAAGGATGAGTTCTGCGAGACGCTCGCGCGCTCGGCGGCTCGGCTCGCAGAGCTGCTGGAAGATTTCAAGCGCGCCGCCCGCCCGGATGCAGAGGCGCTGGAAGAATCCTTGACGAGCCTTGAAAAGATTCTGGACGCGGCTTTGCGCGACGGAGTTCCCAAAGCTGAATTGGATGCCGCGCTGGCCGCATCCGAAGAGCAGATGCAGCCTTATCGTCAACGCATGGAAGAGGCCATCTACGAACAGACGCTGAATAATCTACTGCTCAAGCGCCTGCGCGAGCAGTGTGGCTTACCGCGGCTCAGCCTGTTCTATCTCTAAAGTTTGCTTTTGATGGATGGAGGAGCGGCAGGGCTTGAGAGTCGGTGAGACCATAGAAGTTTTAATCGAGCGCATACTGCCGGGCGGCGCAGGGCTGGCGCACGGCGGCGGGCTAACCGTGCTGGTCGGGCTGGCCGCGCCCGGAGACCGCTTGCGTGTCAGAATCGAGCGCGTGCGAAAGAAGGTAGCCTTCGCCTCCTTAGTTGAAATCCTTCAGCCCTCGCCCGCACGCATAGAGCCGCCCTGTCCCTACTTCGGGCGCTGCGGCGGCTGCGATTTTCAACAGTTGAATTACGAGGCGCAGCTTGATGCCAAGGTCCAGATGATACGCGACTGCCTGCGCCGCATCGGACGCATAGAACCCCCCGCGGAAATCCCCATCACAGGCTCGCCTCAAGCCTGGCGTTACCGCTCGCGCGCACAGTGGCAGCGCGACGCGCTCAAGCAACGGCTAGGCTATTTCGAGCGCGGCACACACGAGGTCTGTGATGTTGTCGAATGTCCCGTGCTCGTTCCCGCTTTGCAGCAGACACTGACGCTCTTGCGCGAGCGCATGGCGGCCAACGCCTTGCCGCAAGAGGCGATGGAATTCCAATCGGTCGCCGGAGACGAAGGCGCATCGCTCTCGCCGCCTCTTGATGATGGACCAACGCTCGAAGTGACACGCGAGATTTCAGGCGAGCTTTATCGCTTCAGCGCCACAGGCTTCTTTCAGATTAATCATGGGCTACTGGAAACGCTGGTTGCCGCCGCCACACACGACGCGCACGGGGAAGCCGCGCATGGAGGAACGGCTGTCGATCTCTATTGCGGCGCGGGCCTCTTTACGCTCCCGCTCGCGCGCCGCTTCGCACGCGTTTATGGCGTAGAGGCCAGCACGCAGGCCGTCCATTCAGCCCGGCGCAATCTGCTCGATGCGGGACTCGCTAATGCTCTTGTTGAAGCTGCCGCGGTCTCCTCCTGGCTCTCTCAAAACAGCCGCCGCCTGGCTCCCGTTGACCTCGTCCTACTCGACCCGCCACGCACTGGCGCGGAACCCGGAGCCGTCGGCGGCATCCTCAATTTACACCCGCACCGCATCACTTATGTCTCCTGCGACCCGGCCACCCTCGCACGCGATCTCAAAGATTTCATCGGCGGCGGCTATACTCTTGACTCCCTGGCTGCTTATGATATGTTCCCGCAGACACATCATGTTGAGACAATCGCGCACCTCAGCCTCGCTACGTGATTGTCTTTAACAGCATTACCCTAAATCTCTTGTGGGACGATAAATTTCAAGCCGCTATAAGTAGTTTTTCCATCAAGCGGCCCGGCGAGGAATTCCGGCTCGCCAGCGCTCAGATATTTGACCCCTCTTGAGGAGAATGAAAGATGCTCTTACCTTATCGCTTGATAGCGGTCAGCATAGCCATGACGATGCTTGCGATTGCCATCCTGGCCCGGGAGCCTGAGAGCAAGCAAGCATCGTATGCTCATCTGCCGGGGTTATACGGCCAGACCAGAGCGGCGCAGCGTCGCCCTCAAGGTACTCGCAGAAGAGCGGGGCGGAGAACGGGAAGGCCCGCGAGCAGGGTTGGCAAAGCGGCAGCGAAGACAAACACCAACACGCAGACAAACGAGACTGCGAACAAAAATACGCCGCCTTCCGATGCATCTTCAAACTCCGCTCAATCGTCTGACAGATTTGAGCTGGTCCAGTCTATAGAGCAGAGGCTGAGCCATGAATACGACGGACTCGGCATACCCTTCTTCTCAAACAGCCGAACTCCTGCCCTGATATTGCTTCTCCTGTGTCTCCTCGTTCTCCCGCTCTCCTTTTATTTATTCGACAGTCAAAACTCAATACCAGCGCTGGTCATAGGAATCGCCAGCATCTTTTTTATTGTAGTGGGCATATTGTGGTTAAACTACAGCAGTAATCTTTTGTTGCAGGGCCAGATTGACAGCAAGAAAGTTCAAGCGCGAAAGCAGCATGAAGTCGAGACGCAGCTACAGCAACTTTATGACAGGTTGAATAAAAACGTCGCCAACGAGGGCGAGAAAAAAGAGCTGCAAGAGCGCATGAAGAAGCTGAAAGATGACTCGCTTGGTTTATCAACGAGTCCGGCGGCTTCCCCTATCTCATCGCTCGTCTCGTCCATCCGCCCGAATTCCAGCGTCGAGCTTTCGTTGGATAAGGTGAGATTGGAAAATGTCCCCGACGGGATAACCATTGGCATTATCGTCATGATTGGAGTCCTCGGCATCATCTTTTTAGTCTTAAAAAATCGGTCCAGAGATAGTGACGGCGGCGGAGAGTCGTCCGGCGGCGCGGGCTTCGTTGTTTTGGGCCTGATACTGCTGGCCGTCTTCGGCATTCTTTGGGTACGCAAAGGAACTGAGGAGCAACTGCACAATAAGCTCAATGAGCAGGTCGTCTCGCAAAGATTGGCTAGTCTCGGAGAGGCTGAGAGGGAAGCTTATACGCGCAGCCAGTTGGATATTCAGGCGCGCGATCTGTTGGACAGGCTGGCGAAGAGCGTCCCGAAAGAAAGAAACGACGAGGCGCAAAATCTCACAGACCAGCTCAGACGAATTCTGGTCCTCTCAACGACCACGCAAACTCCCGTTCCCACGCAGACTCCCGGCGGCAATACGCCCCCGTCTACACAGGCGCAAAACCCTTGCGTCGTCACCGTATTGCCCTCGGCCACGCCATGTCCGCCGCAGCTTTCCGCAGCGAGTGCGGGTGCAAACACCTCGCCCGGATTCGATTATTTGCTTCTACTCCTGCTCGCCGCCCTGACCGCTTTGTTAGGCGTACTCGGATTCAACTTCAGACAATATCTGAGCGCCCGGACAAAAAACTTGGAAGTCGAAAATGAATTGCGCGAAGACGAGTTGAGAAGAATAAAGAAGGAAGATGAAAAGGCATCCTCTTCAACAAAGAAGGAAGATGAAAAAACATCGCCTTCGGCAGAGACTAATCCGGAAGGACCGGCGTCATAGTTTGATGTTGGACCAGAAGCGGCGCGCCGGTTCGTCAGGAAGCGGCGCAAGACACGAATCCTGATTCGCTTTTAGTAGCATGATGCACGTGGCCTCACACCATGCGTCTTTCGCTCCTCACCCGCTGGCGCTGCTCGGCGGGAGCCTGGCTGCGGGGATTCTGGCGGCGCGGCTCTGTTCACCTTCGCTTGCAATCAGCCTGGTTTGCGGAATCATCTGCTCGTTGATTGCCTTGCTCTGCCTCGCGCGCAATAAGTTGAGGGGGGCTGCTCTGTCTCTCTTGCTGGCATTCTTTTGTGCGGGGGCGTCGCTCGGATTGGTAGAGCAGCAGGGCATCGCTGCGCATCGTGTGCAGCGGCTTTATCAAGAGGGGTTGATTGCTGCGGGCGAGCCTGTGGAGATAGAAGGCGTGCTTGAGCGCGAGCCGGAGACTGCGCCGGATAGCCTCTATCTCACTTTGCGCGTGGAGAAGTTGAGATTCAAGAATGTGGACCAGAGGGCGACGGGGTTGGTGTGGCTCGCTGCGCCTGTGAGGGATGATGCGGCGCGCACGGCATATAGAGAACTGGGGCTGCATTACGGCTCGCGTTTGAGCTTGATGACCAGGCTCAACAGGGAGGAGGGGTTTCGTAATCCGGGGGTCTCCGCCTTGACGGAATATCTTGAGCGGCGCGGTTATGAAGCGAGCGGCATCATTAAGAGTCCTCTATTGATCGAGCGCCTGGATGGCGAGCGTGTGTTCCTGCCACTCTTTTGGCTATATCAATGGCGCGAGCGTTTGCTGGCGGAAATCGGGAACAGGTTTTCGGCTGAGACGGCGGGCGTGCTCAAGGCCGCGCTGCTCGGTAATCGTTATTATCTCTCGCGTGGGGCGGCGGAGCGCTTTCGCATGGGCGGCACATTTCACGTGCTGGTCATCAGCGGCCTTCACATCAGTTTTATCGGCGCTCTTATCTTTCTCTTCATGCGACGCATCACAGGGTCGCGCGCCTGGCAGTTCGCCGCTTCGGTCGGTTTACTCTGGACCTATACGATTGCCGTTAGCGCTGAAAGCTCAGTCGTGCGCGCGGCCTTGATGTTCAGTTTTGTCGCGCTCGCGCCCGTGATGCATCGCCGCGCCGGAAGCCTCAACGCGCTCGGCGGTGCGGGCCTGGTGTTGCTCCTGTGGAGGCCGAGCGATCTCTTCGACCCTTCGTTTCAACTGACGTTTCTCTCCGTCCTGATGATCGTCACGATTGCCTGGCCGCTGCTGCGCAGGTTGCAGGAGATAGGCTCCTGGTATCCGACGCGCGAGAGGCCGCACCCGCCCGTTTGCCCAAGCTGGGTGAGAAGCTGCTGCGAGCTGCTCTTCTGGAGCGAGAAAGCCTGGCAGAGAGAGATGGCGCGCGCCGTCTACAGCTACAGGCTCTTTAAGAATCCGCTGGCCGCCAGATTAGAGAGGCTTCACGTGCAACGCCCGCTGCGTTATGTCCTGAGCGCGGTGATCGTCTCGGCCAGCGTGCAGGTCGGATTGCTGCCGCTCCTGCTGGTCTACTTTCATCGCGTCTCGCTGGCCTCGATTGCCTTGAATATCTTCGTCGGATTGTTGATGGCCGCGCTCTCGCTGGTTGCATTAGCGGCACTCATCGTCGTTCAGTTTAGTACAACGCTGGCCGCGCCGCTGGTCTCGACGGCGGAAA
>DASWMI010000224.1:0-20317 GCA_036399835.1 Pyrinomonadaceae bacterium
CAACGGCCAGCAGGTCAGAGGCGCAGTCCAACTGAGCGACGGCGACCTCATCACGCTCGGCGGCGTCAGGGAGTTGACGGTCAACATGCGCAGCGGCCCGGAGCCTCTTGGCAACGGCGCGGGCGCGAGAAGACAGATGCCCGCCACGCCGCAGCATTTACAGTCTCAGGTTGGAAGCAGCTCTCGCGCTGCCAATCAGGACCGAAAGAGTGCTGCCCGCGCCTCTACCCCCGACTGGCTGAGCACGCCTCTCATCGCCGGAGGCGCGGGGTTGTTGATTCTACTCATCGCCGGATTGCTCCTCCTGTTTTCTCAGGGAGGTGGACCAGAGAAGAGAAGAGGCAACTCGCAGGGCAATTTATCCAACCGCGGGCGAGTCGCAAATGAAGGCGGGAATCTCTCTGAGGCGAACACGGAGCAGGACCAGCAGGGTGTTGCGACGACGGATAGGGGCACACCAGAGACGGGCGGAGTTGAAAGCTCCGGCACGCAGGCAGACAAGCTCGAAGAGGTTGAGAAATATGCTTTGCGACTGATGCGCGGCATCAGCAATGACAACAACCCGACGCTCAAGGCCCAATATTTAAGCGAGATTAATGAGAAGGTCAAAAGCTATCAAGGCTCTGCCTCTTTGCGCGATAACCTGCGCGCGATGAAGCAGCGCGGGGTTCAGCAGCTCGCTGGTCCAGCCAAGAGCGCAGATGTCAAACTGCCGCTCGTCGTCTTCGCGGCGCTGGCAAAGATGGACCGGGACAACGAGCGTGCAGACCCCGTCGCGGTCGCGCAGAGGATGCTGCCGACGCTCTCGCGCCTGCGCGGCATCTTCAGCACAGAGCTTGCCAACGATAGCCTGCTCATCATCGCCGCATACGACCAGGGGCCTGGCGGCACGACGCATCCCTTACAGATGACGCTTTTCAGCCTGGCCCAAAAACAGCCCGAAAGCCCCGCGACGATTCGCACGGTCTGGTATCTGCACGAACACCAGAAGCTCAGCCCGCAAAGCTACGAGCTGGTCCTGCGCTTTCTGGCCGTCGGGGTCGTCGCGCAAGACCCGCGCAGATTCGGTGTGGACGCCGAAGCCCTCGCGTTCTGAACCTCGCGCCGCTTGAGTCTCTGAGCCTCAAGCCTGATTCTTTTCGCGCCTCTTCGGCGCGTTTAGTTATAAGAGCAGACTGGGAAAACGCGTGGTTGTAGAGAGCGCGGTTGCCGCGTGTGAGTTGCGAGAGGCTCTCAAAAGGGCGGGTTGATTGACAAATTTCTCTGCACGGAAGAAAATCATGGCGCTTCGGTTTGACAGACCGTATATCCAACGCCAAGCCCGACCTTGCCGTCCATCTACAATGCAACTGGCAAGCGTTGCTCTTCAGCCAGATTCCGTGAACGAGCAGAGGTCCAATAGTGAGCATCGAATAATCTATGAGCCGGTATCGCAAGATCGTCTGGAACGAGGGGATGCTGCTTTCCCCTCATCACTTCCAGCAATGGGATAACTTTTACGAAGACCTGCTCAATTCCAGGCTCTCATCGCTCGCACCCTACGAGTGGGGCATACTGGATTTGCAGGTCAATCGTGAATCGGTGGCGAACGGCTCTTTCGATCTGGTCCGCTGTCGCGCCGTCATGCCGGACGGCCTGCTGCTCAACATCCCGCAGACAGACCCTTCGCCCGCGCCGCGCCCCATCGAAGGCCACTTCAACCCCGAGGCCGAATCGCTCGATGTGCATCTGGCGATTCCGGCAAAGCGCGCGGGCGCGCCGAATTTTCAGACCAACGGCGATGAGCCGAGCCAGGCTGTACGCTATCTGCAAGAGCCTGGCACCGCGATTGACGAGACGACCGGAGATAACGAGCAGCAGCTTGCCTTTGCGCGCAGCAATGTGCGACTGCTCTTTGCGGACGAGCTGCGCGAGGGTTACAGCTCGATCAAGATTGCGGAGCTAAAGCGCACGCCGACGGGACAGGTGAGGGTCTCGGACAATTACATTCCGCCCGCGCTCAATACGGGCGCGTCCCCCTGGCTCTCGAACATGCTGAGAGAGCTGGTCGAAATCCTGATTACCAAAAGCAGCTCTCTCGGAGAGCAGCGCCGACAGCGCGGGGCTTCGCTCGCAGACTTTACGACCTCCGAGGTCGCGCAATTCTGGCTGCTGCACACGGTCAACTCTTCGATTCCGGGGATGGCGCACCTCTTTCGCACGGCGCTGGTCCACCCGGAGCGTCTCTATGCGGAGATGGCCGAGCTGTGCGCCAAGCTGATGACCTTTACGACCGACCGCCACCCGAAAAACATCGTCCGTTACGAGCATACAGACCTCTATCTGACCTTCAGCCAGCTCTATGCCGAGATACGCGATCTGCTGGAAACGGTCATCCCGACGCGCTGCGTCCCGATACCTCTGGAGAACACGCGCGAATCTCTCTACGTGGGCCGCGTGCAGGATGAACGTCTGCTCAAGGAGGCCGGCTTCTACCTCGCCGTGCGCGCGCAGATGCCGGAGAGCCAGCTTATCGAGCGCGTGCCTCGCGTCGTCAAGATCGGCTCGCGTGATGTGATTGATGCGATTATCGGTTCGGGCCTGCCGGGCGTTGTCCTGACGCACGCCAGCCCGCCGCCCGCGCCGATTCCGACCCGCGTCGGCTTCCATTATTTTGCGCTCGACACGGTTGGACCATTTTGGGATTCGATTCGCGGCTCAAAGACGATTGCCATCTATCTGCCGGCGGATGAGTTCGAGGACGAAAAGGTAGAGCTGTACGCGGTCAAGCCGTAAAGGATAAGGGGCAAGCTATGCAGCAGCCAACGACGAGACTGAAAGCGCCAGTCCAGCAGACGGCGCAGCAGGCGCAGGGCCAGCCGCCCGTGGGCCAGCGTCGCCCGCGCATGGACACGAGCCTCGCGGGCCTCGCCGCCCCGGTGCTTGAGCTGGTCATGCAGGTGCGCGCCGGAATCGTCAAGCCCTCGAAAGATTTGCGTCCGAAGATCGCCGCGATGCTCAAGGAGATGGAAGAGCGTGGCGATGCCTTGAGGTATAGAGAGCGGCAGATACAGTCTGTCAAGTTTGCGCTCGCGGCCTTTATGGATGAGACGGTCTTGACGGCGGACTTTCCCTTGCGCGACGAGTGGGAAAAGTCTCCGCTTCAGCTTGAATATTTCGGGGAGCATCTGGCGGGCGTCAAGTTTTTCGAGCGGCTCGAAGAGATGCTCAAAGACAAAGAGCCTGACGGCGAGTTGATAGAGGTCTATTATCTCTGCCTGCTGCTCGGTTATAAAGGCAAGTATAAAATCTATTTTGAAGAACAGCTCAAGGGCGCGATCAAGGAGGTGGCCGAGCGGCTGCGCGGGCTTGGCCGGCTGGTTGACGTAGAGCTGTCGCCGCACTGGATGGCGCAGGACCAGCCAGAGCCTCCGCGCGAGACGGGCTTGCCCCTGTGGGTCAAGATTGGCAGCGGCATCCTTCTCGGCCTGGTCCTGTTAATCTACATGGTGCTCTATTTCCTGCTTCGTAGTAACGTCAACGAAGCCATCGAACGCCTACTGAGGTAACAGTCCGAGAGTCTCAGAGTCAGGAGTCGTGAGTCAAAGGAAATAAGCTTTGGATTTTGCTTTTGACTCCAGACTCTAGACTCTCGGACTCTGAGACTCGTAAACACAATGTCTTCCATTGGCAGCGAACTCAAATACGCGCTGGGCATCTCGGCCCTGGTCTCTTTCTATGGCATCGCGAGCCTGCTCGTCTGGTTCGTTGGTCCAGAGTTCGGCATGGGCTACGCTTACCAGATCATCATCATCGCGCTGCTGCTGCTGACGTTGCCGTTCGTTATTCTCATCAATTACTACCGCAAGCGCAGGGCTGCGGCGGCTGAAGCTGCTGCTGCGGGAGCAGTTGCCGAAGGAGCGACAGAGGCTCCGCCTGCGGGCAAGAAGGGCAAAGGCTCTCATGCTCCGACGCGTGTTTATGAAGAGCTGGCGAGCGGGGCTGAAGAGGCCGTGCAATGGCTGCGCAGCTCGCGGCTCGGCGGCAAAAAGTCTAGCGAGGCTGTTTACGCTCTGCCCTGGTTTATGATTGCCGGACCACCCGCGAGCGGCAAGAGCACGCTGCTGCTCTCTTCCGGCTTCGACTTTCAAACGCTGCCGAGCCAGCGCAGCGCCGAGCAGCATCTGGTCCGACCGACGCGCAGTTGCGAATGGCGCGTGACGGATTCGGCGTTGCTGCTCGATACGACCGGGCGTTATCAAACCGAAGGCCCTGCGCGCGACGAGTGGGCCGCGCTCGCCGAGACCATCAAGAAGTATCGCCAGAATCGCCCGCTCGATGGGCTGCTCGTCGCGGTCAATACGCGCGCGCTGCTGATGTCGAACGAGACGGAGATTGAGCAGCAGGCGAAAATCCTGCGCGGTCGCCTGGATGAAATCCTGCACAGCATGAAGATGCGTTTTCCCGTCTACCTCATCTTCACAGAGGCCGATGCGGTCGAGGGCTTTCAGGAGTTCTTCAGGGCTTTCAACTCGAACGGGCGCGCGCAGGTCTGGGGCGCGACCATCCCGCTCGAAAAATCCATGAACGCGCACGCGCTCTTCGATGCGGAGTTCGACCTGCTCTACGACGCGCTGATGCGCAAGCGGCTGATGCGTCTGAGCATTCCAGAGCAGCCTGCGGACCAGCTTCGCATCTTCGATTTTCCCTTCCGCTTTGGCGAAGCGCGCAGCAAGCTCGGCCTCTTCACCTCCGCGCTCTTCAGGCCCAATCCCTTTAGCGAAAGCCCGCTCCTGCGCGGCTTCTATTTCACGGCGAGCCTCGGCACCGGTGAAGCAAAGGCCGCGCAGTCAACGCTCCCCATCCCTGCCGACGAAGGCTCGGACGGCGAAGCCCCTTCAGAGAGCAGCGCGGCCCACTCGGTCGGGAAAGCTTTTTTCACGCACAGGTTCTTTAAGGAAGTGCTGCTCCGCGATAAGGACCTCGCGGCGTCATTCCAGGCCGCAAAGAAAAAGCCTATCCGGCTGCGCTCGGTCTTGCTCGCCGTGGCCGCGCTCCTGCTAGTGCTTTTGACGGCGGGGATGGTCGTCTCCTTCTTTGCCAACCGCTCGCTCGTGCTCGAAGCCAGGGAACGCGGCGAGCGTGTGGACGAGATAACGCGCGGCGATATAGGCAAAGACCCCGCCTCGAAGAGTCCTGCGGAGGCGCGTATAGAGATCGAGGCTGTGGACCAACTGCGCGAGACGCTGGCCCAGCTTGACGATTACAACCGCAACTCGCCGCCCTTCTACATGCGCTTCGGTCTCTACTCCGGCAATAACGTGATGCCTGCGCTGCGCACCATCTACTTCGATTCCGTCGAGCAGCGTTTTAAAAAGCCGACGGTCGCCGCGCTCGAACGCGACCTGCGCGCCTTCGCCGCCGGCAACCCGACCGCGACGGTTAACGCGGGCGGCACCTCTTCGTCTTCAACAGCTTCTTCTTCATCCTCTGCTTCGGGCGCGCCAACAGCTTCCGCGCCCTCGCAGGAAGATATTCTCGGCAGGCATTACGATCTGCTCAAGGCTTATCTGATGCTGGGCCAGCCGGAAAGGGTCGAGCCGACTTTCCTGGCGAGCCAGTTGGCGGATTACTGGAAAAAGTTTTCGCCTTCGGAGATGGAGACGGCTTCGCAGTTGCAGCTCAACTTTTTTGCGCGACAGATAGCGAGCGAGGATGCGCCGCACATCAAGGTTGATGATAAGCTCGTCGCGCAAGTCAGGCAGAAGCTCGCAGCCTATCCGGCGGTCAATCGTTTCTACAAACGCCTGACGACGGAAATCAACGCGCAGACTCAGCCCGTCAGCCTAGACTCCGTACTCGAAGGGCGCAACCGCGGAATCCTCGTCGGCGTCTACACAGTTCCGGGCAGCTACACTATAGAAGGCTACCGCGAGCATGTCCGCCCGAAGATGGAGACCGCCGCCGAAGAGATTAGCAAGGAAGACTGGGTGATGGGTTCGACCGCGAGCGAGGCCAAGGACCAGAGCGCCGACATTGGCAAGCTGCAAAATATGTACTTCCGCGATTACGCGGACCAGTGGCGCAAGTTCGTGCGCGGTATCAGCGTCAGGGAGTATAAATCAAAGGATGATGCGGTCGAAGCTTTAAAGGCATTCTCTTCGAGCGATTCCCCTATGGAGCGCGTGGCGGTCGCCGTCGAGCATCACACAAACTTTTCGGCCAAGCCCAAGAGCACGAGCTGGTGGGGTTGGTTCAAGAGCTTCTTTACTTCGAGCGAGAGCGAAGAGACGGGCGGCGCGAGCGAGCCTGAGAAGGAGTTTCGCCCCCTCATCAAGTTTGCAGCGCAGGGAGGCAAGACCGAGAGCACGCCGCTGACGCAATATCGCGCGGCGCTGCGCTCCGTGCTCGACCCGCTCGAAGGCACATCGCAGAGCCAGCTTGAGCAGACTTCCAAAGCTTTATTGACAGGCAAGGATGAGCTGGGGTTGCAAAAGGCCGAGCAGCAGGTCAATGGTCTGATTGGAGATTTTAAGAACACTTCGGCGGGCAGCGATGCCGCCCTCTTGCTCAAACAGCCGCTCGACAACCTGCGCGCTCTGCTCTACGGCAGCGGCTATACGCAGATTGAAAAGACCTGGCGCGATCAGATTTATCCGAAGGCGCGAGCGCTCGAATCAGGTTTCCCGTTCACGGACGCGGGCGAGTCTTCCGTCACGGACCTCTCAAAATTCCTGAACCCCGTCAACGGGCAGTTCACAGTCTTCTTTAATACGCAGCTCGCCCCGTCCTTCGAGGATGTCAACGGCGAATGGAAGCTGAAGGAATCTGGCGCGGTCAAGTTTTCGGATGATTTCGTCAAGTACATCAACAATGTGCGCCGCTTACGCGAGGCGCTCTTCCCGGGGGGCGGGCAGCAGCCGGAGGTGCGCTACGGGATTGAATTGCAGCCGCAGCCCTCAACCGACATCACCGTGGAGATTGATGGGCAGCGTGTAGAGACTGGCGGAACCAAATCCGCGAGCTTTGTCTGGCCCGCGCGTCCAGGCTCGCAGACGGGCGGCGTCATTCGCGTGATGCAGAACTCGACGAGCGCCGCGGGCGTCGGTGCGACGACGACGGCTGGCGGCGCGAGCCAGGAGATACCACCCAAGACCTTCTCCGGCGAATGGGGTCTCTTTAAGATGTTTACGGCGGGGAGTCCGAGCAAGACAGGGGAAAACCAGTTTGCGCTGCTCTGGAATGTGGGCAGCGTGCCCGTGCGCGCGACCCTGCGCCCGTCGAGCGCCACCAACCCTTTTAATCGCAGCCTGTTTACGTCGCTGCACGCGCCCGAAGCTCTGCAAAAGCAATAAAGGCGGCGCGTCAAAAAACCACACGTGACGAGGGATCAAGGACGCGTTGTTGATTCATTGATTTACTTCTTTTCGCGTTAACAGGTAAGTCCAGAGTAATCTTGACCCTCTGCCCGAAACCGGAGAACAACTTATGACACAGGCCAAAGCGCTGTATGAAGCAGGAAAGCTCGGAGAGGCTATCGAAGCCCTGACCAATGAAGTTAAGGCCAACCCTTCGCAGACCTCTTTGCGCATCTTTCTGTTTGAGCTGTTGTGCTTTGCGGGCCAGTGGGATCGCGCCGAAAAGCAGCTCGACGTGATCGGCCACCAGAGCACTGAAGCGGACCTCGGCGTGATGGTCTATCGCAACAACATCAAGGCCGAGCGCGAGCGCCAGAGAGTCTTTACCGAAGGGCTTCAGCCGCACTTTCTCAACGAGCCGCCCGCTTACGTGGATTTTCTGGTCGAAGCCCTCAGCCGTCTGCGCGACGGCGAGATAGCGGGGGCGAGGGAATCGCTCGACCGCGCCGAAGAGGAGCGGCCCGCGCTCTCAGGCAAACTCGGCGGCCAGCCCTTCGCGGACTTTAGGGATTACGACGACATGGTTGGGCCGGTCCTTGAATTAATCGTCAAGGACCAGTATGCCTGGCTTCCATTCGAGCAGATTCGCAGCTTTGAAATCTCCGCGCCCAGACGCCTGCGAGATTTAATCTGGGCCTCTGCGCGCATAGAAGCTCTCGATGGAACTGTCGGAGAAGTCTACGTGCCGACGCTCTACTGGGGGTCGAGCGAGCATGAGAACGACCAGGTCAGGCTCGGCAGGATGACGGATTGGAAGCAGGCTGGCGAAGACCTCTACAGGGCCGTAGGGATGCGCCTCTTTCTCGTTGACGAGCAGGACAAGTCTCTGTTTGAAGCGGGCGCGGTCGAGTTTGACGGCGCGGGCGAGCGCGTCATTGACCAGTCGCAGGCTGTCCCATCGTAAGTTGTCACGCTAGAGATGGCTTTTAAATAGCTTTCCGATGGAGGATAAAAGAGGAGATGGCAAAGCATATCGTTGAGATTAGCGATGAGGCAGGCCGCTCGTTTAAAATCGCTGTCTCGATAGTCTGGACCGGTAATTCGACAGGCAGTTGGCGAACTCTGGATAAAGGCTTTTTACGCTATAACAGCGGCAGGGCCGAGTGGCAGAACATCACCGCCGCGCCCGGAGGTTGGCGCACAGAGCTTGGCCGTCATCTGCTGCTCTTCACCAGCCAGGGCAGTACCTGGGGGATGCGTCTCAACGACTACATCAATATCTGGGAGCCGAACGATCAGGGGACTGGATATGTCATACAGCCCTGGGTTCTTTCGCTTGAGCCGTATCGCATCTCCTGGGTGCTGGCCGATTAGGAAACGGCTCTTCAGCCTCGCAGTGTTTGAAAGGAAAGATTTTTAGATGTCAGCCGTAGTCACAGAAGCGACTTCCGCAAACGTCTCAGCGCCCGAAGTGGTCAACGTCGAGACACTGCTTGCGCCGATTCCGGGCGAGAACCCCGCGGGCGAGAACCTGCAATACTCCGGGCTGCACGACGAGATACGCGAAGCCCGCCGCGCAGAAGACACGCTCGCACAGGGCGACTGGAAACGCGAGCCGAAGACCGCCGACTGGCACAAGGTCTTCGAGCTGTCAAAGACCGCGCTCGAAATCAGGACGAAAGACTTGCAGATCTGCGCCTGGCTCGATGAAGCTCTCGTCAAGCTGCACGGCTTCGTCGGCCTGCGCGACGGGCTGAAAGTGATGCGCGGTCTGCACGAGCGTTTCTGGGAGAACGTTTACCCTGAGATGGACGAGGGCGATCTGGAAGCGCGCGCCAACGCTCTCTCATGGCTCGACCGCACGCTCGCCATCCCCATCAAGGAGATTCCCCTGACCAACAGCAGCGGCGGCGTCAATTACAACTATCTCCAATGGGAAGACTCTAAGAAGTTCGATATTCCTGAAAACCTGGAGGCGCTCGATTACGAACAGCAGACGCGCGCCGAAGAGGCCAGACAGCGCGCCGCCGAAGAAGGAAAGATTACAAGCGAAGACTGGCGCAAGGCCAAAGGCTCTTCACGCCGCGCCTATTACGAGGCGACCTATACGACGCTCAACGAGTGCTGGGAAGAGTTTGAGGCGCTCGACCGCGTGATGGATGAAAAGTTCGACCGCCAGACGCCGGGCCTCGGCGCGCTGAAAAAATCTCTCGACGAGGTTCGCACGCTCGTTGAAAAGCTGGTCAAGGAGAAACGGCTGCTGGAGCCTGACCCCGTGACGACAAACGGCGATAGCGCCGGAGCGGCAGTCGCCGCAGACGATAGCGGCGCAATGGATGGCGGGCAGGCTCTCTCGACAGGGCCTGTGCGGACACGCCAGGAGGCCCTCAAGCGACTGGGCGAGGTGGCCGAATTCTTTCGCCGGACAGAGCCGCATAGCCCCGTCTCTTATCTGGTCCAGCGTGCCATCAAGTGGGGCGAGATGCCGCTTGAAGTCTGGCTCGGTGATGTCATCAAGAGCGCGGACGTGCTCGACAGCCTGCGCGAGACGCTCGGACTCAAGGCGGGCGCGGATGGCAGCGAGGCAGACAGTGGGGGCGGCGAAACGCCTTCATGAGGGGCTGCCGGTTCAAGCTGGAGTGATTGGTCCAAAAGCACCGCAAGAGAGCGTGCGGGAAGTTTCCGAAAATTTATAGAGTCTTTGTAAATTCACCCGTCTCTGGATTGCATTTGAAAGGAGAGGCTTATGCCTAAAAAAGAGAGTACACAGCAGAAACTCAGCCGCGTGCGACCGCCGCGCGTGCATATCACTTACGACGTGGAGATCGGCGGAGCCATCGAGCTTAAAGAGTTGCCGTTTGTGGTCGGCGTGATGGGCGATTTCTCCGGCAAGCCCTCCGAGCCTTTGCCGAAAGTCAAGGATCGCAAGTTTATCGAGATTGACCGCGATAACTTCGATCAGGTACTGGCCGGAATGAAACCGCGAATCGCTTATCGCGTGGACAACAAGCTGACAGACGATGGCAGCAAGATGAACGTCGAGCTTAGCTTCAACAGCATGCAGGATTTCGAGCCGGACCAGGTCGTGCAGCAGGTCGAGCCTCTGCGCAAACTGGTCGAAGCGCGCAAACGCCTCTCCGACCTGCTCTCGAAGATGGATGGCAACGACAGGCTCGAAGAGCTGTTAGGCGAGGTCATGCAGAACACGGGCCAACAGCAACAGCTCGGCAAAGCCCTCGGCATCAACACGGCTGCCGAAGGCGATGGGTCTAAGGAGGAATAGCTAAATGAGTAAAGAACAATCGAAAAGCAAAGCGGTCGTGACCGAAGAGGGCCAGACCGACTTGCTCTCGCAGATTCTCGACGAGGGCCGGATGGCGCGCAACGAAGTGCAGGCCGAGCAGGCTAAAGACCTGCTGGCCGAATTCGTCAAACAGGTCATGCAGGGCGAGCTGACCATGTCGAAAGATATGGAGTCGGCCATCAACGCGCGCATCGCCGCCATAGACAAGCTTCTCTCGGCGCAGCTTAACGAGATCATGCACGCCGAAGAGTTTCAGAAGATGGAAGGCTCCTGGCGCGGCCTCCATCATCTGGTGATGAACAGCGAGACGAGCACGATGCTCAAGATCAAGGTCTTTAACGTCTCGAAGAAAGACCTCTTGAAAGACATGGAGCGCGCTTCGGAGTTTGACCAGTCGGCGCTCTTCAAAAAGGTTTACGAGGAAGAGTTCGGCACGTTTGGCGGCTCTCCCTTCGGCACGCTCATAGGCGATTACGAATTCAGCAACCATCCGCAGGACATGGCTCTGCTGGAGAAGATTTCCAATGTCGCGGCGGCGGCCAACGCGCCGTTCGTCGCCGCCGCCAGCCCGCAGCTCTTCGGCTGGGACACCTTCCATGATTTGACGGAGGTGCGCGACCTGGCGAAGATTTTCGACCGCACGGAATATGCCAAGTGGCGCTCGTTCCGCGAGTCGGAAGATTCGCGCTATGTCGGCCTCACGCTCCCGCACACCTTGATGCGCCTGCCTTATGGCAAAGAGACCATCCCGACCGAGACCTTCAATTATGAAGAGGACGTGGATGGGCGCGATAACAAGAAATATCTCTGGGGCAACGCGGCCTATTCCTTCGGCACGCGGCTGACCGAAGCCTTCGCGCTCTATAGCTGGTGCGCGGCCATTCGCGGCGTCGAAGGCGGCGGGCTGGTCCAGGGGCTGCCGACGCATACCTTCGAGACCGACGAAGGCGATGTGGCCCTCAAGTGCCCGACGGAAATCTCCATCACCGACCGCCGCGAGAAGGAGTTCTCGGATCTCGGCTTTATCCCGCTGGTCCACTGCAAGAACACTGATTACGCAGCCTTCTTCGCCGCGCAATCGTGCCAGAAAGCCAAGAAGTATGACACGGATTTCGCCAACGCCAACGCGCGTCTCTCGACGCAACTGCCTTATATCTTCTCTGTCTCGCGCTGGGCGCACTACCTGAAGGCGATGATGCGAGACAAGATCGGCAGCTTTATGTCGCGCAAGGATTGCGAGATGTATCTTAACCAGTGGATACAAAACTACGTCACGCCGGACGATACGGCATCGCCCGCGACCAAGGCGCAGTATCCGCTGCGCGAGGCGAGGATTGATGTCACGGAAGTTCCGGGCAAGCCCGGAGTCTACAAGGCCGTGGCCTTCCTCAGACCGCACTTCCAGTTAGACGAGTTGTCGGTCTCGCTGAGGCTCGTGGCGGAGCTTCCGCCGTCGGCCAGAGGCTAGGCGAGCCGCTCTCTTATCAGGCTCCGCGCATACGCCGCGGGCGCTTGTCTCAAGCGCGCAATTTATTTCTGCGCGCCCGTCTTTACTGAAACGAAATTGGAGCCGCTTTATTCAAGCTCCCTTTTCCAGAGATGATTGAAGGAGAAGAATAATCATGGCAGCTGTTGACTATTTTCTGAAGATTGAAGGCGTCGATGGAGAATCCCATGACTCAAAGCACAAGGGCGAGATTGACCTTGAGTCATTTTCCTGGGGCGAAAGCCAGACTGGTTCTCATGCCGCGGGTGGCGGCGGCGGCGCCGGCAAAGTCGCAATGCAGGACTTTCATTTTGTGATGAGGGTAAACAAAGCCAGCCCGAAGCTGATGCTCGGATGCGCCACCGGCGAGCACTTCAAGAAGGCCGTGCTGATTTGCCGTAAAGCCGGTAAAGAGCAACAGGAATTCCTCAAGGTGACGATGTCGGACGTGCTCATCTCATCCTACCAGACGGGCGGCTCCGCGCATGGCGAGACTCTGCCGATGGACCAGTGCGCGCTCAACTTTGCGAAGATCGAGTTTGAGTACAAAGAGCAGAAGGCCGACGGCAGCCTGGCTGGTCCGGTCAAGGCAGGCTACGATATGAAGGCGAACAAGGTTGTCTAATTCAAACGCGCTGGCCGAGCGTTTTGTGCGCGTCGGAAGGGTGGCTGCTCTGCAAGCGGGAAGAGGTTGATGAGAGGTCGGGGCGCTTGGCCTGTCAGAGAGCTTGACGAGCTTTTTTGTCGAGCCGAGCGCCCCGCTGCTCTTCAATCCTGGAAGTCTCCTCCGGCCCGCACGCCGAGCGACAAGCTTTCCGGATACTTCGCTGGACCGCTCTCGCGCTCGCCATCTTTGATGAACCTCCATGCGTTCGCCGTCTCGCTTGCAGATTACCGTGCATCATTGATTGATGGGATAAAGTCTGGTCATGGCGCAAACCGATTATTACCTGAAAATCGAAGGCATCCAGGGCGAATCAATGGTTCGCGGGCACGAGAATGAGATAGATGTGCTCTCATTCTCATGGGGCGAGACGCAATCGGCGGCGCTGGACCGCGCCAGCTCGGGGCACGGCACGAAGGGCAAAGTCTCTATGCGTGATTTTACGATCACCAAGAAACTCGATAAGTCCAGCCCCAAGTTGATACTGGCCTGCGCCAGCGGCGAGCGTTTCGACAAGGCCACGCTGACCTGTTTTAAAGTCAACCCGCAGGGCGTACTCGTGGCCTACTTCACCATCACTTTCAGCGATGTGCTGCTCTCTTCCTACGACGTTTCGGGCGGAGCCGGCGAGCGTTTGATTCCTTTAGAGGACATCAAGCTGAATTTCGCCAAGGTGGAATTTGAATACAGAACACAAGCCGCTTCGGGCGTGCTCGGTGGTCCAGTCAAAGCAAGCTGGGATTTGAAGCTGAACAAGGTAGTCTAAAATAAGTCTGAGAGTCTGAGAGTCGTGAGTCTGAGAGTCAAAGGCGAAAAGCTTTTTTCTTCTGACTCCTAGACTCCAGACTCTCAGACTCTCAGACTCTTAAAGGGGGAGAATGCCGAGGACGGATAACGAGGTTCGCATTACGCCTTCTGTGCTCGACCGCCTGCTGGATTTCGAGCCTGAGATGTCGCGCGAGTCTGCCGCTTCACGCTCGAAGAGCCTGCGCGATCTCAAGCAGGCCGTCAGGCGCGACCTCGAATGGCTGCTCAACACGAGGCAGGTGGCGGATGGCCTGCCGGCGGGTCTGAAAGAGGTCAATCGCTCGCTGGCCGCCTACGGGCTGCCGGATTTCTCCAACGTCAGCACGCAGAATCCTTCGGACCAGAAACTGATGCGGCGCGAGATCGAAGATGCGCTGAGAATCTTTGAGCCGCGTCTGGAAGATGTGGTCGTCACTATCGAGCCGACGCGCTCGACCGAACGCGCGATGCGTTTTCGCATAGACGCACGCTTGAAAGTCGAGCCTGCGCCCGAGCCTGTCACGTTCGACACGATGCTACAGCTCGGCACGGGCCAGTACATCGTGCAGGGAGATTGAGGAATGGTTTTCAGTTTTCAGTTTTAAGCTACAGGCAAGTTAGTTATTAACTGAAAACTGAAAACTGAAAACTGAAGTTATATGCGCGACGAGCTGCTTGGATATTATGAACGCGAGCTGGTTTTCATGCGCCAGATGGGGGCGGAGTTCGCCAGAAAGTATCCGAAGATCGCCGCGCGGCTGCTGCTCGACGCCGATAAGTGTGAAGACCCGCACGCCGAGCGGATGATAGAGGCTTTCTCTTTTCTCGCTGGCCGCGTTCATCTCAAGATTGAGGACGAGTTTCCGGAGATTACGGAATCCTTTCTCAATATTCTCTATCCGCACTATCTCGCGCCGATTCCCTCGATGACGATTGCGCAGTTTTCGCTCGATGCAGAGAAGGGCAATCTGACGACCGGGTATCCCATCGAGAGCCAGACGAATCTTTATTCGAGGCCCGTCAACGGCACGTCCTGTCGTTTTCGCACCTGCTATCCGGTCACGCTCTGGCCCGTACACGTCCTGTCGGCGAGTCTCGAATCGCTGGACCCCGTAGACACTCGCGGCAAGTGGAGCGAAGCTGTCATCCGGATACAGATGCAGTGTCAGAACGGGACCAGGCTTTCCGAGCTGCGGATGGGCGAGACGACAGAGCCGCTGGACCATTTGCGCTTCTACATCAACGGCGAAGCGCAGCTTGTCTATCCGCTCTACGAGCTAATCTTCAACCACGCGACGCGCGTCGAGCTGCGAGACTTGTCGAGCAAGGCAGGCGGCGGCAACGGCTCTGCCCGGGGCGCGGCCAGACCATCGCTCAGCCTGCCGCCGTCGGTGCTCAAACAGGTCGGCTTCGAGACGGATGAAGGAATGCTGCCCTACGCCGCTCGCTCCTTTATGGGCTACAGGCTGCTGACGGAATATTTCTCTTTCCCCGAAAAGTTTCTCTTCTTCGATATAAACGAACTGGGCCAGGCCGGGCGCGCTGGCTTCGGGGACCGCTTCGAGATACTGATTTACTTGAGAGACGTCGTACCGCTGCGCGCGCAGGTTGACGAGACGACTTTTCAGCTCGGCTGCACACCCGTTATCAATCTCTTCAAGGAGATCGCAGAGCCGATTCAGTTGACGGGCCAGCAGTATGAGTATCACGTCATCCCGGATGTACGTCAGCAGGCAGCGATGGAAGTCTATGCGATTGACGACGTGGTGAGCACGGACCCGCTGGCCCAGCAGACCCGGCAGTTTCAACCCTTCTACTCGTTTCGCCACGCCTACGACCGCGAACAGGACCGCACCTTCTGGTACGCCACGCGCCGCCAGTCGCAGAGGCCCGAAGACGAAGGGACGGAAGTCTATCTCTCGCTCGTTGACTTAGGCTTTAACCCGCACGTCCCCGCCTCAGACATCATCACCGTGCGCGTTACCTGCACGAATCGCGATCTGCCCGCGAGGCTTCCTTTCGGCGGGCGCGAGGGCGACCTGGAAGTCGAAGGGGCTGTGCCGCTGTCGCGCGTGCGTTGTCTGACCAAGCCGACGCCGACCCTGCGTCCTCCTATGCGACGCGGCGCGCAATGGCGGCTGCTCTCGCATCTCTCGCTCAACCACCTGTCGCTGGTCGAGAGCGAAGAGTCGAGCGCGCCGGATGCGCTGCAAGAGATTCTCTTTCTTTACGACCAGGAGGATTCATCCGCGACGCGCAAACAGATTACGGGCATCAGCAGCGTGAGAAGCCGCCGCGTCGTGCGGCAGACAGGCTCTCGCATCGGCTCGGGCTTTGTGCGCGGGATAGAGACGACCATAGAGTTTGACGAAGAGCAATATGTCGGGAGCGGCCTGTTCCTCTTCGCCTGCGTACTCGAAAGATTTCTCGGATTGTATGCTTCGATCAATTCGTTCAACCAGCTGGTTGCCAGGACCAAACAACGCGAAGGTGTCTTGAAGCAATGGCCGCCAAGAGCAGGAGAACAGATTCTCCTCTAACTGAAGTCCTCTACGAGAGACCGTACAGCTTCGATTTTTTTCAAGCCGTGCGGCTGCTCGAAAGAATCTCTCCGGAGCGCCTGCCCGTCGGGCGCGACGGCGATTCTCTGCGCGAGGTCGTACACTTTCGCTCGCGTGCCTCGCTGGCCTTCCCGCCCAGCCAGCTTTACCAGATCACGCACAACGGCAAGGATTCCACAGAGCCGCCAGAGATGACCGTCGCCTTTATGGGCATGACAGGTCCGCTCGGCGTGCTGCCTCAGCAGTACACGGAACTCGTCATGGAGCGCGCGCGCCACAAGGACACGGCGCTCTGGGCCTTTCTGGACCTCTTCACGCACCGCATGCTCTCGTTCTTTTATCGAGCCTGGGAAAAGCATCGCTTCCCCATCGCTTATGAGCGAGGACAGTTTGACCAGTTCACAAGCTATCTCTTTGACATCATCGGCCTCGGCACGCGCGGCCTGCGCGGTCGCCTACACCAGCCTGACCAGGGACTACTCTTCTACGGCGGGCTGATCGCGCAAAAGCCGCACAGCGCGAGCGCCATTGCTGCCATCCTGAGCGATCATTTCGGCGTGCGTGCGGAGGTGGACCAGTTTGCGGGCCAGTGGCTCAGGCTGGACCAGACGAGCCTCTCGCGGCTCGGCGCGGCCAACAGCCAGCTCGGTGTGAGCACCGTGGCCGGGGCGCGCGTCTGGGACGATCAATCAAAATTTCGACTCAAGCTCGGGCCGATGCCGCTCAAGCAGTTCAGGGAATTCCTGCCGGTCGGGTCCGCCTACAAGCCTATTGCCGCGCTCTTGCGATTTCTCGTCGGGCTGGAATTCGACTTTGATATTCAGCTCATACTCGAAAAAGAAGAAGTGCCCGCCAGCCACATCAAGACGCGCGATGAAAAACAGTCCAGGCTCGGCTGGACCACCTGGCTCAAGACACAACCCTTTAAGCAGGACGACCGGCAGGTCGTGCTCTAATGGAAATCATCAGAAACAGCAGATTGAAAATCTCGATTTTGAGCAGTTAAGGAGCGACGACAATGAACGTTAATCTTAAATCCCTCATCGGCAGGCTCAATGAGACTTGCCGCGGCGCGCTCGAAGCGGCTGCGGGTCTCTGCCTCTCGCGCACTAATTATGATGTTGACCTCGAACACCTGCTGCTCAAGCTCGCTGAAGCGCAGGAGACTGACATCGCGCGCATCCTGCGCCAGTACGAAGTGGACCAATCGCGTCTGACGAAAGACATCACGCGCGCCCTGGATAAGCTCAAGACAGGCAACTCGCGCACGCCCGCTTTAAGCCCGCGCCTCCCGCAGTTGATTCAGGAAGCTTGGCTGCTGGCCTCGATTGAGTTCGGCGCGTCGCGTGTTCGTTCGGGACACATCCTGCTCGCGCTGCTGGCGAATGAAGATTTGGCGCGGATTGCCAAAGAGATTTCAAAAGAGTTTAGCCAGATTTCGGTCGAATCGCTGAAGAAGGATTTCGCCAGCATCACGGCTGGCTCGCATGAAGACAGGGAGGCCGCGAGTCTGGCCGGAGCGCCTTCCGCAGGAGACCCTCTGGGCGCGCCTTCCGGCTCACCGGCGGGGACCAAGGCTCTGGACCAGTTTACGGTTGACCTGACGGCCAAGGCTCGCGCGGGCCAGATTGATCCTGTGCTCGGACGCGATTTCGAGATTCGACAGGTGGTTGACATCCTCACGCGCCGCCGTCAGAACAATCCCATCCTGACTGGCGAAGCCGGTGTCGGTAAGACCGCCGTGGTCGAAGGCTTCGCCTTGCGCATCGCGCAGGGTGATGTGCCCGAGCCGCTCAGGAACGTAGCTGTCCGCACACTCGATCTGGGCCTCTTGCAGGCGGGCGCGGGCATCAAGGGCGAGTTTGAGAATCGCCTCAAGTCGGTCATCGAAGAAGTTAAGGGTTCGCCGCAGCCGATTATTCTCTTTATCGACGAGGCGCACACGATGATCGGCGCTGGCGGCCAGGCCGGACAAAACGATGCCGCCAACCTCTTAAAGCCTGCGCTGGCGCGCGGCGAGCTGCGCACGATTGCCGCGACGACCTGGGCCGAGTACAAAAAGTATTTCGAGAAGGATGCCGCGCTGGCAAGACGTTTTCAGGTCGTCAAGGTCGAAGAGCCTGATGAAGAGAAAGCTATCTCGATGATGCGCGGGCTGGCCGAGATGATGGAGAACCATCATCGGGTGCGCGTGCTTGACGAGGCCGTGGTGGATGCCGTCAAGCTCTCGCATCGTTATATCTCGGGTCGCCAGTTGCCGGACAAGTCCGTCAGCGTGCTCGATACTGCCTGCGCGCGCGTCGCCATCGGCCAAGGCGCGACGCCTCCGGCGATAGAGGATTCGCAGCGCCGGATTGACCGCCAGAGCGTTGAAATCAGTTCGCTTGAACGCGAGGCCATCACGGGACTGGACCACGCAGAGCGCATCAATGAGCTGAAGGCCGCGAAGGCTGAAGAGGAAGAGAAGCTGGCGAAATTGAAAGAGCAGTGGGAGAAAGAGCGCGGAATTATAGAGAAGATTCGAGAGATTCGCTCGCAGCTTGAAGAGGCTGCCGTGAGTCGTGCCGCAGCCGGGGCAAACGGTGACGGCCTGGCGGCTAACGCCGATTCCGCAACCGCTGCGACTACTGCGGAGGCGGCAGTGGCAGGCGCTGGTCCGGCTGTGGCCCTGCCCTCCGGTCCAAATGCGATTCCGGCACAGGCGACCGCGACCATGCCGCCCACGACAGCGCCCGCTTCAACTATTGATGTTGAAGCTCTACGGGCAGAGCTTTCGGGGTTGAATGAAGAGCTTGAGCTGGTCCAGGGCGAGACGCCTTTGATGCAGGCTGTGGTCAACTCGCAAACTATCGCGGATGTCATCTCCGGCTGGACCGGAATCCCTGTCGGCAAGATGATGACCGACGAGATTAACGCCGTGCTCCAACTCAAAGACAATCTGGAGCAGCGCGTTATCGGTCAATCGCACGCGCTCGAAGCCATCGCGCAGAGAATTCAAACTTCGCGCGCAGGGTTAACAGACCCGCGCCGTCCCGTCGGCGTCTTCCTTCTCGTTGGTCCAAGCGGCGTCGGTAAGACGGAGACCGCCCTGACGCTGGCCGACACGCTCTACGGCGGCGAGAAGAATCTGGTTACGATCAACATGAGCGAATACCAGGAATCGCACACGGTCTCTTCGCTCAAGGGTTCGCCTCCGGGCTATGTCGGGTATGGCGAGGGCGGCGTCCTGACGGAAGCCGTGCGGCGCAAGCCTTATTCGGTCGTCCTGCTCGATGAGGTCGAGAAGGCGCATCCGGACGTGATGGAGCTTTTCTATCAGGTCTTCGATAAGGGCATGCTCGAAGACGGCGAAGGGCGCGAGATAGATTTCAAGAACACGGTCATCCTGCTCACTTCAAACGTGGCGACCGATACGCTGATGAAGCTCTGCGCAGACCCTGAGACGAAGCCCGAACCGGAAGGGCTGGTCGAAGCCATCCGCCCTGAGCTAATCAAGGTCTTCAAGCCCGCACTCTTAGGCAGGATGGTCGTCGTGCCTTACTATCCGATCTCCGACACCGTGATGCGCGAGATTATCAAGCTGCAACTGGGCCGCATCGGACGCCGCCTGGAAGAGAATCACGGCGCTGATTTCACCTACGACGAGGGCGTCATTTCGGAGATTGCCGCGCGTTGTAAAGAGGTCGAGAGCGGTGCTCGCAATGTGGACCACATCCTGACGCGCTCGCTCCTGCCCGAGATGTCCGGCGAGTTTCTCTCGCGCATGGCTTCGGGCAGCAATATCAAGGGCGTGCATGTCGCGGTTGATACGGACGGCAAGTTTAAGTACGACATCTCCTGAAACGGGCGCGGCGCGTGAGGGCGGCCCCTGGCAGATGGCTGTCGCGTTGATTAAACAAAGAGAGAAGCCAAGCTATGCCATCCTACATTCAGGCAGACAGGCCGATTGCGGTAGCCACTCCGCTCGGCGATGATGTCTTGCTGCTGGTCGGCTTTAAGGGCCAGGAAGCCATCTCGCAGCTTTTCCGTTTCGAGCTTGAGCTGATCGCTGAGAACGAGCAAAAGATCGCCTTTGACAAGCTCCTCGGCCAGAACATTACGGTGAGCCTCGCTTCCGTCAACGAACAGACGCGCTATTTCAGCGGCATCTGCAATCGCGTTGCTCAGGGCGGGCGCGAT
>DASWMI010000225.1:0-2810 GCA_036399835.1 Pyrinomonadaceae bacterium
GCCTTGATTCCTTCGGCGGCGCTGGTCATCAACTTTCCGCGCCTCAGCACGACAGGCGGCGAGTTCTTCTCTCCGCAGCAGACGTCAAACTTGACCGAAGCGGTCCAGGCCAGCAATCGCCAGGTCGAGCAGATGCGTAAGCTCATGCGCGATGCGGAAGCCTACGGGCGCGCGCAGGATGCCTATGCGCGTGACGCGCGGCTGCCTCGACCGGACCAATCCGTCCTGCTCTCGGCCCTTGTGCCTTTTGTGCGCGGCGAGCGTCCGGTCATCATTCGTGCCGAACGCGAAAGCGAGATACGCTCGGCGCTGCGCTTTGCCGAAGAGATGCGTCTGAAGCCTGTCATTCTCGGCGGCAACGATGCCTGGAAAGTGGCCGCGCTCCTGAAAGAACGCAACGTGCCTGTCATCCTCACGGGCCTCTGGAATCTTCCGATGCGCGAAGACGATGCTTACGATGTGCTTTACGAGAATGCCGCGAGGCTGCAACAGGCCGGCGTGCGCTTCTGTATCTCTACAGGCAACAGCGGCGCAAACGTCCGCGACCTGCCGTACCAGGCGGGGATGGCCGCATCTTTCGGCCTCTCGCGCGACGAAGCCCTCAAGTCCGTCACGCTCTATCCGGCGCAGATTCTGGGCGTCGCAGACCGCATGGGGTCAATCGAGCCGGGCAAGCTGGCGAACCTGGTCATCACGGACGGCGATCTCCTTGAAGCACGCACACACGTTCGCTATCTCTTCATAGAAGGCAGGCGGATTCCGCTCACGAGCCGTCACACGGAGCTTTATGAGATGTTCAAGGACAGGAGATAAGGCACGATCCGGCAGCCGGAAATTCTCGCAGGTCTATCCGAACAAATTCGAGAGCAGACTTTTTTTCATTCCTGCAAGATTAATTTAGATGGCGGCAGCATGGCAGGCAGACCCCTGTGCTGCCAACAGCGACCCGTCCCGCGCACTCTGCGCTGGCAAGGTGTCCCCTTCTTTGTCCGCGCGCCGCAGATGGAGACTATCTCTTCGGGGTCGGTCGGGCGTTCGGCGGATGTTCCGTCCGGCCCAAAGCTGCTTGACGCGCCGGAGCGAGGCGAGCCTTCGCGCGTATTCAAGTCTGTTTCGGTCTGCGCTCTTGTTTCGTTGGCAGCGGGCGCGGCGGGAGCAAACTGGCCGCGCTGGATGATGAGAGGCGGCTGCTGAGGACGACCTGTGCGTCCGGCTGCAAAGCCAAGGCCAAAGAGCGCCAGGCTCGCGGCAAGAGGCCAGAGAAAACGTGTGCGGCGAAAGCGGCGCGCGCATCCGGCGCAGAATCTACGGCTGGTCCAGAAGCGGCGGAGTGATTGAGCTTGATTGATCTGCTCGCCGCACTCCGCGCAGAAATTTGCACTGTACATGTTGAGCATCTCCGTTTGGTCAGGAAACGGCAGGCGGCGGGCGCGCGTCCTCTCAAAGAGGAGCAGGTGCGAGAGGCTCTGCTGCTCAAGGTGAGGCGAGCGGCCCTGTTGTCTGTCTCGCGCGCAGGATTATATTCCCAAACTCTCCTTTTTCAAGACTATCTTTTTAGCCCCTTTGTTTCACATGCAACACAAGTTGCACGCGTAAGACAAGGCGTGTTATAGTCTTTTGACTCCCGACTGAGACTTTGAAAGCGCCGCCCTTCGCGCGTCGCTCGATGCTCTGAGCGGGAGGCGAGAGGGAGCGTTTCCGGGAGGCCACCGAGTGGCAATGGGCTTGAGACTTTACTGCAATCGTTTTGCACATTTCAAAGACCCGCTCGTGTGTTCGGTGACTTGTCCTTACCGCACTCGTTGCCAGGATTTCGCGCTCTTTTATGACGAGCATCGCGCAGACATTGAGGCGCTCGTCGCAGACTATTTCGCTACGCGGGCCGGGAGCAAGCCCCATCCGCAGCGCGCCGTTCTTCCGGTTCTGGTCCAAACGGAGATGCGCGCGCTGCTTCGCCTGGAGGTTAAAAGAGAGATGGCAGAAGCCGCTTACATCTGGATTGGTAAAGACGATCAAGCAGAGCTGCTTGAGCATGAAGAGGTCATCCGTCGCGCCGAGCGCGGGATGAAAGCCAAGAGCATTTACAAGGTCTCGCAGGAGATGGAGCTGCGCTTTCAGCTTGTCCCGCGCAAGCGTATAGAGAAGGCCAAGCGGACGGTCGCCGCCGATGCGGAGCGCGCAGCGGCCCGCCGCAACCGCTCGACGCGTCCGCGCCCTGTACCCGTCGAAGCGCCCGCGCCGATAGCGCCCGTCACGCCCATCGCCGCCGCGCCGCAGTCTCGCCGCACGCGCACGCGTGTCGCCAAGGCCGCAGGCGATAGATAAAAGCCTGAGATTAAACTTATCAAACGCGCAGGGATGCCAAAGATATGTGAACTCTTTTTGCGTCCACGCAGTGCTCCGCCCTGCCTTACTCAGCCTTCTTCGCGTGCCGAAACTCTTCCCTTGATTGCCCGCTAGTGGACCAGAGAGCGCCCTTTGGCTCTTTATTTAAGCAACTCGCGGCCCGTTAGGAGCGTCCGAGAGCAGGGCCAGCCTGTACGTTTGAATCATCTCGTTTGCAAAAAGCTGCGGCTGGCAGGCATACTCATACGGTTCATTATTTAAACGCGCGTCGGATGCAAGCCATGACTCTTTTCCGTTTATCATCTGTCATCTTGAGAAGCAATCGCTTGATCCTCAAGCTCGCTCTCTGCCTGCTCTGCCTGCTGGTCCACTCGTCGCACGTGGCGCAGGCGCAAGAGGTGAGCGATGACGAAGTGGTCAAGGTCGAGACTAATCTGATACAGCTCAACGTAGGCGTCGTTGAC
>DASWMI010000226.1:0-10830 GCA_036399835.1 Pyrinomonadaceae bacterium
CCGCGCGCAATCAGCAGCGCCGCGACGACAGGCGACACGCCAAGCGAGCGGGCCAACGCTCCGGCCCGCGGCCAATCCGGTTCACCTATCATCCAGCGCTTCGTCACCATAAATAAAAAGTGTCAAAGAGGAACGCTTGAACGATGAAGGAAAAGCTATCGGGGCATTGCTTCAATAGCTCGATGAGTCAACGAGCCAGGCTCTTCAGCTTATCTTTCATCCGGCGAGTTCATCGCTGCGCTCTTCATCGTTCTCTTTTTCATTCCGCGAACCAGCCGTTTTCGTCCAGAAGCTTGACGCCGACTCTCTGCTGGCCGTCCTCTTCTTCGGTCCAGACGCCGTTGACTTCGGCTTCGAGCGTGCGACCGTAGGGAGGCGTGACGCGGACCTGCGCGCCGATTGTGAGCGGCGCGTCGGTCAAGAGGGTCGCGCCGCCGCGACTGACCTTGACGGCTTTGGCCTGTGCGCGAAATTGCTCGCCCTGCGGGTTGCGGCCCTCAATCTCGACGGCGAAATCAACAGGCACGCGCGGGCTGCGCGGGCGCTGCGACGGGCCGGACTCATTCTCTTCTAATTCATCACTCATGCGTCTGTCTGCCCTTTCAAAATTTAATGGACAATTCTCTCCGGTCTGTGAAGAAGGGCAGGATAAGTGTACCTAATCTTGGCGATGATTGTCAGTGTAATTGGTGGTCCGAGCCTGCACGGGGCGAAGCGAGGCTGGCCCTCTGTTGCTCCGCGCTCTGTGAGAAGGCGGCGGGCGCGGTCTGCTCTTGAGGCTTGAGAGAGCCTAAAAAGAGCAGGACCAGCAGCGTCAGGCCGACGAGCAGCCGATAGCCTATAAAGATGGAGGTCGAATGCGTGCGCAGGAAACGCAGTAGAAACCAGATGGAGGCGTAGCCGACGATGCCGGAAACTATGGTCGCCAAAGCCAGTGGCACAAAGCTGTGCGGCGGCAGATTGTGGAACGCCTCCTTTAGCTCAAGAAGTCCGCTGGCGAAGATGGCCGGAATCGAGAGCAGGAAGGAGAAGCGCGCAGCCGTCTCGCGTTTCTCTCCGGCGAAGAGGCCGCCCATGATGGTCGTCCCCGAACGGCTCGCGCCCGGCAGCAGCGCCAGCACCTGCGCGCAACCGACAACGAGCGCATCCTTGATGCCCAAACGGTCCATCCCGCGCTCCTGCCTGCCCACTCTCTCGGCCAGCCATAAGAGCAGCGCGACGGCGATCATCATAATCGAGATGGGCCACAGGTTTTTGGTAAAGGGGCCTTCGATAAATTTTTTCAAGAGCAGCCCGATAGTGCCAATCGGAATCGAGCCGATGATGACCAGCCAGCCGAGCCTCGCTTCATCCGAGAGCCTTGTACGCTCGGCTGCGCCGCGATTGCGCACGAGGGCCAGATGGTCGCGCAAGAAAGCTATCAGGATATTCCAGATGTCGCGCGCAAAGTAGATGAGGACGGCGATGAGCGTTCCCAGTTGGATAACGGCGATAACGGCGGTCTTATTCTCCGCGCTCAGGTTAAGGTTCATCGCGCGCGAGGCGAAGATGAGATGCGCCGTCGAGCTAATCGGAATAAATTCCGTGAGACCCTGGACGATACCCAGAATGATGGCTTGAAGGATGGACATGTTTGGAATTTTCGATTTTGGATCTTAGATTTGCGATCTTAAATGCGGCACACGTCAAGCTAAAATCGCAAATCTAAGATCCAAAATCCCCTTCCCCTTATTCGCGAAATGAATTTCTTAAAGCGATTCTGTCATACATGGCAATCGGCATCAGCATCCCCAGGCGAACGAGACTGGCGAGCTGCCAGGGAAAGGCTTCAGACTTTTTGCGCGTTTCGATGGCGCGCAGGATTTTTTCAACCGCGTCATCCAACCCCATCAGGAAAGGCATGCGTGCGTGCCTGTGGGCCGTCAGCGGAGTCTTGATAAAACCCGGGTGGATAATCGTCACATCCAGGCCCGTCCCATGCAGGTCCAGCCGCAGGCTCTCGAAGAAGGCCGAAAGGGCAGCCTTGCTCGCGCAGTAAGCGGCGGATTTGGGGAGGCCGCGATAGCCCGCCAGGCTCGACATAGCCACCAGTTGGCCGCTCCCCTGCGCGAGCATCTCCGGCAAGACAGCTGCCACGCTATTGACCGCGCCGAGCAGGTTGATATTAAAGACCTCCGCCACTTCTTCAGCCTTCAAATCGGTGGCAGCGGTCGTCGCGCCGATGCCGGCGTTGGCGATGAGCACATCTATGCGCCCGAAATGTCCGTGCAACTGTTCGGCAGCCTCGCGGACAGCGGCGGCATCCCTGACATCCGCCGGAAGCATGAGCGCGCGACCGCCCAGAGCCTCCACTTCGCAGACCATCTCACCGAGCACATCCGCACGCCTCGCCAGCAACCCGAGGCTCGCACCGCGCCGTCCCAAAGCGAGGGCCAGGCCCTTGCCTATACCGCTCGAAGCGCCCGTGATCAAGAGAACTTTTTGTGACCAGTCAAAACTCATGAGATGACAGCTAATAGATTAAAAGATGAAAGGGATGGCGCGCGGCTGCTCTTTCTAACATAACTCGGCGACGTGCTCGCCTAAGATGCGCAGGGCCGCGCCTAGGTCGCTCTGCTTAATCAACAGGTGGTCGCGTGAGAAGGCAGAGAGAGCGCCCGTGCTGATTCCTGCGGCGGCGAGAATGGCCGTCACGCGCGCCAGGTAGCCGACCACATTCCAGCCAAGCTCTATATCGAGCGTGACGAGGCGGAAGCCCTCTTCGACGCGAGCATCCCTCACCGCGTGGCGCATCGTTCGCCAGTCCGTCTCGTCCAGCAACAGCGTGACCTCGTGCGCATCGCGCAGAATCATAAAGGGCGCTTCAACTCTCGGACTCAGCTCCGGATTCTCAAGCAGCCGTAGCCAGTCCTCATGGCGCACGCCGACCAGGACGAACACCGCGGGCGCAACCTCCACACGCGTCCGGCTCAAAAGCTCCTCCGCCCCGATTTCCTGCTCTCTGTTTTCTCTCACTGTGGAAAAGTCCGGAGTCCGAGAGTCCGAGAGTCAAAAGCAGAATCAAAAGCTTTATTCCTTTGACTCTGAGACTCTCGGACTCTCAGACTCTGAGACTCAAACCTGTACGACGACGGGGGCGATGACGGGGCGCGCTCCGGTCTGTTTCTGGATAAAGCGTTTCAGTTCGAGGCGGACATGCTCTTTTAAAAGGCTCGTATCGTCAAGCTCTGTGCGTGGCGCGTTGGCAACCGCTTCGGTGACGATGCGGAGCGCGGCCTTTTTGAACCCGTCGGCACCGTCCATGCCTCTCACGCCGCGCGCGACAATCTCGGGCGGCATCTGCAATTCGCCCGTCTCGGCGTTGAGCGTGACGATCAAGGTGACCATCCCGTCGTAAGCAATCTGACGGCGCTCGCGGACCGTTTCGCTGGTAATCTCTTCAAAGCCGGAATCGTCTATAAACGTGCGCCCGATCTCGTGTTTATTGACGACACGCGCGCTCTCGCCGTCGAGTTCGAGCACATCGCCGTTCTCAATCAGGATGATATTCTCTTCGGCGTAGTCGAGATGGTTTTTGATAAACTCTTTATGGCGAAAGAGCATGCGGTATTCGCCGTGAATCGGGACGACATACTTGGGCCTGACGGCCTCCGTCATGATGCGTATGTCCTCTTGCGAGGCGTGGCCGCTGACGTGAATCAAGCGCCGTTTCTCTTCTATGATATTCGCGCCGCGTTTGTAGATAGCGCCGATCATGCGCGAGATGGCGCGCTCGTTCCCCGGAATGATGCGCGCAGAGAGCACGACCGTATCGCCCTCTTCGATAGTCATTCCCTTGTAAGACTGCATAGCCATCTGCGAGAGCGCCGCGCGCGATTCGCCCTGCGAGCCTGTCACCAGGAAGACCACCTCGCTGTCAGCCATCCGCTTGGTATCGTTGAGCGAGACAAAGAGATTGTCGGGCACGTCCAGATAACCGAGCCTCTCGGCAATCTCTATGTTCTTGAGCATCGAGCGGCCCAGCACGCAGACCTTCCGGTCAAACTGCTGCGCCACATCGAGCACAATCTGCAAGCGATGAATGGAAGAGGCAAAGGCTGCAACGATGATGCGCCCCGTGGCCTCGGCGAAAATCTCTTCAAAGGCGGGGATGACTGCGCGCTCTGATGGCGTGCGACCGGGGACTGTCGCGTTGGTCGAATCTGAGAGCAGGGCGAGCACACCTTCCTGCCCGTAACGCCTGAAGGTGCGCAGGTCAATCGGCTCGCCGATGACGGGCGTTTCGTCCACCTTGTAATCGCCCGTGTGTATAATCGTTCCGACAGGCGTCGTAATCGCCAGCGAAAAGCAGTCTACGAGCGAATGCGAGACGCGTATAAACTCGATCTTAAAAGGTCCGAGTTCGACTGTCTGGCGCGGCTCGACGCGATGCAGCAGAGTGTCTCCGAGCAGGTCGTGCTCTTCGAGCTTGCTTTCGGCCAGGCCCGCCGTGAAATGCGAGCAGTAGACGGGGACGTTGAATTTTTTGAGGATATAAGGCAGCGCGCCGAGATGATCTTCGTGGCCGTGCGTCAGGATGATGGCCGTGATGTTGTCCCTGTACTCTTCGAGAAAATCGAAGTCAGGCACAGAGACATCCACGCCGTAAGCGGTCTCTTCCGGAAAACCCATCCCAGCGTCGAGGATAATCATCTCGTCCTCGAAACGCACAGCCATACAATTCATCCCGAACTCGCCGACGCCGCCGAGCGGGACGATCTCTAAAACATTACCCACTGTGTGCTTTACTCTACTCTCCCTGAAAAGCCCGGCCCTTACTCCCTGGAGAATAATGGCCGGTTGAAATTAGCCGAACAGTATAACACAGCGGCTCTTCCATTTTCCTCAGCCGACACCTTCGCCATGCAGAGCTAGAGCCATCTTCTCATGATTCCTTAACTTAAAGATGAGGCGTGTTCTATGGCTGCTCTTTCGGCGAGAGGCGGTCCGTCAGGGGGAGATACTGTTTCTTTTCAGGATCAACGCCGACGATGTGCGAGCCTCTGGAGCCGACCCTGCGGTTTGGTCCAAAGGTGACGGGCGGGACGACTCCCGTTCTGAAATCCTGTAGCTGCTCAAGCGAATTGACGAGCGTCGTGCGGTTGAGCTGGCGGCTACTGAGCTTGCCCGCTTCAAAAAAGATTTTCGTCGCGGCGAAGGCGACAGACTGAAAGGCAGGGCTACGCAGACCCACGCCGGACTTCTGCATCAAGGCTATAAATTCGGCGAAATCATTCTGAGCGGGCAAAGCGGAGGGAAAGGCCAAAAAGGTCCGGGCCGCAAGACTGGCGGGCAGGTTGAAGGCGCTGCGACCCATCATGACGACGGAGCTAAGCAGAGGTACGCTGAGCTTGGCCTTCTCCATCTCGCCCGCGAGCGCCTTGATGTCCTCCGCGCCGCCAAAGAGGAAGAGATAATCGGGCTTCTTGCGGGCCAGCGCGGCGACCGTCTGCGCCGCTTCCAGATGGCCCGCCTGATAACTCTGCTCGAAGACTATCTCCATCGCGTACATCTTCGCCTGGGCCTTAAAGCCAGCCAGGGCGTCTCTATCGAAATCGCTCTCGGCGGAGATGACGGCGAGCCGCGCAGGTTTGGTTTTGGCTCGCGCGGCGGCGAAATCAACGAGCGTGCGGGCCTGGTCCGCGAAGGTCGGGAGCAGGTAAAAGATAAAGGGATTGGGCGGGACGGCAAGCTTTGGCGAGAGCGTGATTGGTCCAACCAGTGGAATCTCGCGGCTCTTGATTAATTCGTTGACGGCGGTGCTATCTCCTGGTTCAAAGCTGCCGACCAGCGCAAAGACGTTGTCCTGTTCAATCAGACGGCGCGTGGCTTCGAGAGTCTGCGCAGGCTCGCCGCGCGAATCCTCCAGGACCAGCTCGAAGCGGCGACCGTAAATTCCGCCCTGCGAGTTGACCTCCGCAAAGCTGGCCGCGAGCGTCGCCTTGATGTCCTCTCCAATCTGCGCGAGTGGTCCACTCAGAGGCAGCGCCGCCCCGACCCTGATTATCTCGTCCGTCAGACCAGGCTCAACGTCCGACTCCTGTCCGAGCTTTTTGAGATACGCGATGAGGTCTGCCATCTGCGCGCGAGCCATCCTGTAGCGCGGCATCCCTGGATGGAGCGGCTGCCCCGCCGGGTCAAGCCCAGCGCTGATGGCGCGCGCGAGAGTCTCGTCCGTGTAGGGCACGCGCTCGCGCCGCGTCAGCGCGGAAGTATGCGATTTTTTGAGCGTCTCCCAGTCTATCGGCGGCGGTTGGAGTCCGCCTTCCTTCGTGCCCTCGCCGCGCAAGCCGTGACAGTTGGCGCAAGTAAAGGAGGTGGCGGGAACTTCCAGATCGCTGCCGCCGATGATGGCGACAATCTCCGCGCCCTCGCCCGCCTGGCCCTTGAGATAAATCTGCTTGCCGCGTTTTTCCTGCGGCGAAAGCGCAGCGCTCGTTTGCGTCGCAGCCGTCTGCGCGAAAAAAAGTGTGGCGGCGAAAAGGAGCGCGGCGAGCGCGAAGGCATGCTTGATTCTGGAGGGGCCGGTTTTTATCATTCGTTCGTACAACGCGCGCTCTACTCTCCCTTTGAGGCCAGCAGCTTTGTGACCGCGCTCGCAATCTCCGCGGGGTTGGACATCGCGTTGACTTTCAGCCATTCGCCCGTCGCCACGTTGCCTATAATCAGCACAGTGGTGTGCTGTTGTTTGTCTTCGACATAGCCGCCGAGCTTGTACAGCACCCAGTCAACATTCTTTTTCTCACCCGTGAGAAAATACCAGCCGGGCTGCGCCTTAAAGCTCTCGGCATATTTTTTCAGCGCCGCCGGAGTATCCACCACGGGGTCCACGCTGATTGAGAGCATGTTGACCTCTTTGCCCACGAGCTGGCCCAGATTCTTCTGGACTCTAGCCAGGTTAGCCGTCATCGGCGAGCAGACGCCCTTGCACGTCGTAAAGATAAAGTTGATGAGCACGACCTTGTCCTTGAGCAGGTCGTCGTAGAAATGCACGGGCTTGCCGTCCTGCGTGAGAAGAACATGGTTGGGAAAGTAGCGCGCCGCCGCGTCGGATGAAGAAGCAGCAGCAGTAGTAGGCTGCGGCAATTCGGCGCTGGCCGTCGGAACATTTTGCTGCGCGCCAGTTGTACGGGTCTGCGCGCCGGACGTGGCAGCGTTTCTGCGCGCGGCGTCGTTGATGAGTTCGGTCAGCTTGGAGGCTGGCGAGAGTCCGTAGGTGCGCGTCCAGTAGTGCGCCGCGTCGTTGCCTATGAGCAGCATCGGCGTGTGGTCGTTCTTATCCGCGACAAAGCCGCCGAGCGCACGTAAGAGCGAATCTATCTCAGGCTTGCTCCCGGTCACGAAGGTCCAGCCCGGCCCGGCCTTAAACTTCGAGGAAAAGTCCTTTAACCTTTCGGGGACATCCGTCGCCGGGTCAACGCTGATCGAGATCAACTCTACCTCGCGGCCAGCGCGTTCGCCTAAAGCCTGCTGGACGCGGCGGAAGGTGGCCGTCAGCGGCGGGCAGATGGTCGTGCAGGTCGTGAAGATAAAGTTGATGGCGACCGTCTTGCCTTTGACGAGGTCGGTGTAGAAGCGCAGCCTGCGTCCGTTCTGGTCCACAACGGGCGTGTCCGGAATCTTTAATGATGAGAGATTATCGACGGCTGGCGGCGGCTGCTCCTGCGTGGCCGGTGCTTGCGTGGCGGCGGCCTGCGCGCCGGCTTTCGTCGCGACCGTCTCGGCCTTTGGCCTGGCTCTGAGGGTCATGCCGCACTTGGGGCAGCGACCGGGCCTGCGCGAGACGACCTCAGGGTGCATAGGGCAGGCGTACTCGACCGCTTTTGTGCTCCTCTTCTTCTGCTGGCGCTGCGGAACGGAAGCGGGCGTGGCGCTTGTCAACGTCGCGCAGAGAGGCGCGAGCAGGATGAGTACGAGGAGCAGCACAGGCCCTCTAATTTTGTGGCTCATGAGTAAACCTCCTGAATCATGGCTGATGAATCCGTCCGACTTAATCTCTCCGGTTTGAATCCAGCTCATTCGGGCTTGGCGTCGGCGAGCGCCTTGACAGGTGTGTAAGGCAGGTCCGAAAAATTTATTCCGCGAGACGAGATTCTGAGCATGACGTAGTAAAGACCGTCATGCGGAAACGACTGCGTCACTTCGTAGATTCCTTTTTCGACCTCTTTGGCAAACTGCCTTTGCTGCCAGATGCCAGGCGGCTCGAAGACCAGCACCTGCACATCGCTGATGCCCGCCAGGGGCTGTTTTGTCGCCGCGTCAATAATCCTGAACCTGAGCGGCGCGGCATTCTGCGGCTTGAAACTCTTATCCTTGAAAAGCGCCTCGACCGTCACGGCAGAGGCCGGACGCGCCTCCTCTCCGTCGGGCGATTCGGCTATCTCCATCTGAAAACAGTTACCGATTCTCGGTTGGTCCAGAATAAAGGGCACATCATAACGGCCCGCGCCGGTGAGCTTGAGAGTCGAAGCATAAACACCCGGTTCGATTTCCGAGAGGCTGCGGTCAATCAGCATCAACGCGTGAGGCCGCCGCTTGTAATTACTAAAAGTTCCCATCGGGGCCATCATGCCTTCGACGTAGTAATAGATCATCTGGTCGGGCGCGTTGGCAATCATCGCCGCGTTGCCTTCGGGCGTCGGCGCGATCATGTCCGAGACGCCTATCTCCTGCGGCAGCGCGCTCGGCGGCGTGCGGCCCACAACGATGTCAACGGGCGAAAGCCTGCCCTTCTCGACGCCACCGAGTTCAATAAGCGAAATCTTTTCGGAATCGGTCCCGCGAATATAGGCGAAACGCTGCGTGAAGGTGACCTGGTCCGGTTCTTTGACGACGCCCACGGCAGCCGTCAGAGTGTTAGTCGCGGCGTCCAGCACGGAGACCTCGCTGGCTGGCTGGTTGACGGCCAGAGCGAAACGGCCCTTCGGCTCAAAACGCAGCGCGACGATGCCGCGCTTGGTCGGAATAGTCTTGACGAGGCGCAGGCGCGCGGGGTCAATCACGCTGATGGATGCGCCGTTGAGCGCCGCGACATAGAACATGCGGCTGGCGCTGCTGTAGGCGATGGGAACGGGGGTCTTGCCGACGCTGATGTCTGCGGACTTGGTGAGTTGCCGTGTTTCTATGACGGAGACGCTATCGCCCGTCGAGTTGGTGATGAGAGCCAGGCTGCTATCGGGCGTAAAGGCCAGGTTGTGCAGCCCCTCGCCGACAGGCACGGTGGCGACCAGCTTCTGGCTCTTGGTATCAATGACGGCGACCTGCGGCGCGTCGTCCAGCCCGACCCAGACATAGCGGCCATCCGGTTGGAGCGCGATACGCATCGGCCTGCCCTTCGCGCCCGTCTGGATCGTGCCGACAAGCTTGCGGGTCGCGGTATTGATGACGGCGACCGCTGACCGGTCCGGTAAAGTAACGTAGAGAAAATCCTTGTCTTTGGAAAGCGTCCAGTCCGCGCCAGCGCCCGGCAGGACCACTATGCTTTCGAGCTTGGTCTTGTTAAAGGAGATCTGCGGGTTGATAAAAGTAATCGTCTGGTCGTGGTTGAGCGTGAGCAGAACATAGCTGTTCAGGTCAACCTCCGCCCTGATGCTGAGGAGGCCGCCCGTCAAAGTGCGTATCTTCTCTTTGCACTCAATCTCGCTCGGCGGCTGCACTGTCTTGCGCGAGCTGAGCCAGGCGCTCGGATGCAGCCCCGTGATGGGCTGGCCCGTGCGCGCGTCCTTCAGGCTAAACGAGATGAGAGCATCCGCACCGGAGACTAGCCCGTTGTTTCTTCCCTTCTCGTCGGGCAAAGATTTAATCGAGAAGTTGACCTGCACGCCCTCTTTTTCAAAACGTTGCGTCAGAAGGGCGGGAGCCTTCGTCGCCGCTGCGCCCTCCTTTTTGTTTGCAGCCGGAGGCGCGCCGTCTTTCACTACATTGACCTGCTGCGCGCTCGTCCTGAGGGACAACACGCAGATGAGCGCGAGGGCTGGCAAGAGCAAAAGCTTTAAGGCAGGCTTTGCCTGGAAAAGTCGTCTCATTTCAGTTTCCTTTTATCCGGCGGCCTGGTGCGATGGAAGTTTTACTTGCGAACAGCTACGCAGTGGACCAGACCTTTTCAAGTCTTTGAACGATACAAGATAAACTATGGGCCAACAAGATGGAAGAAGCCACTCCTGATTCACTGCAAACGAAGTGGCTTCCCTTTTCGCACGCCTCTCTGCTGTCAGCTCATCCTCTTCCGGCGCGAGACCGATGAGCACCCACTTTAAAAGAGCGCCTCGACGCTGATAAAGAAATGGAATGTGCCGCCCTGCTGAACACCCAGCAGGAACTGCAAGTTGATGCTCTGGCCCGGCGCGAGAGGCTGCGACAAAGTTACGTCATGCGCGTTGAGGCTGCTGTTAAAGCCTCCACCATTGGGCTGCGCGGGCGGCGTCTCAAGGCTCGTCCCCCTCACTGTCACGACCGAGCCATTACTGAGCGTCACGTTGAAAGGCGTGTATGAGCTTCTCACGCGGAGGTCTGCCATCCCCGTCGCGGCGGGGAAAGTCGTGATGTCGACGACGCGGAATCTGAGCCGCGTGATGTTGACGCCCGAGATGTTGGTCACGGTCCGGCGGACGGAGAGCGTGCCCAACGGTGAGTTGTTATCAAGATCGGGTGTCGTGTCGCGGACACGGTTGGGCGCGGATGCGGATGAGATAGCCGGGTCGAGCAGAGAGATCTGGACCAAGCCGTTGGCGTTAGTGGGGCTTGAGAGATTTTCTGGTCCGGGCGCGCCGAGATGCTGGCCCGCGCTGGTGT